>JAAYYW010000078.1 GCA_012515195.1 Leptolinea sp. | reverse complement strand
TCACTCCGAATGCCGCAGTCTTCCACCCTTCAACGATCTTGGTATTTCCGTCAGAGCCTATAACAGCACTCTTGCTTTTCCATTTCAGATCCATTCCTCCCTTGCTGTTCTTCTTGATTACAGCGGAGTTGAGGACCTTGCTCAAAGGAGAGTTTTCGGGAAGTTCAAGGTCGAGGGCTTTTTGGTAATAACCGGCAAACTGATTCGAAAGATTGCCAAGAATATCAAGGCCGATACCCTGTCCAATACCGGACGCTTGCATTTTTCGCAGGTAGGTATTGTAAATAGACCCCATGTAACTATTCTTGCTTTCGTTATAATCCGTGGCTTTGCTGGCAAGAGTAGAGTCGTCCTGGGTGCTGCGCCCCGGCATTTTAGTCAGCAAGGGAGATTCCTTGCCAACTCCACCAAGAAGCGCATTTGTCTCTGAGATCTCTTCAGCAGATTTCACCTTGACCTTGCGAAGCATGCCCGTTAAGGACTCCATGGTTTGAGGGATCGCCTTATCTCCAAGGGCAGCCATCCTGGGACCAACGGTAGCGCCTATAAAATCGCTATTGGCCTCATTCCACTCGCGGTTATATTTATTTAGAGAGAATCTGTATTTTCCAGCATACTCTTCACCCTCTGGAATTTTTTCTAATCCCAATGTGCTGAGTATAAAAGTACGCAGTGGATCGGCATCATTATCGCCAGCCATCGTTGTGTCAGGGTGAATAGTGACGCCCTGCGGTCCACTACCACTCTTATTAATTTGCCTCTGGATCATCTTGCCGAGATTACTTTTTCCGGTGATGATGTTGGCTTCATACATGGACCCATGTATCGGATTCCCGTTTTCGTCCACACTGGATGGGTTGGAATTAGGATCGCGGATCTGAAGCGCAGAAGTCCCATTAAGAAGGTTCTTTAGGGTTTTAAAAGCACTCTCCCCCGGAGCCAATTCAGCATTGGGGTCGATTTCTTTCAAGGCGGCAATCAATCCAGGTTCCATTCGGGCGGCCATGGATTGAATAACTGAGTTGGGCAGGAAGATCGAACCTTCCGGAACCAGGGGAGAAGTGTTGTATCTGCCGGAGATACCCATGTCGATTTCGTCTTTGTTTACACTTTCGCCATCTCCCTTTTTCATAAGGAGATCGGTGGCCAGACCGTGTTTTACGTCTCTGATCTGCTTTTTGGTTACAACATCGCCCCGGCCTTTTGCCGCTTCCAGTTCCAGGGCTTGTTTCAGGTATCGATCATAAACAATAGACTCACGGGACATCGAGACTTCTCTTGATGTCCTTGTTTTTGCGTCAAACTCAGTGGTCATCTGCTCGTTTTCTGCTACCAAAGAAGGTGACGGAAGAGCGATACCGGTTTTGGGGAGATAAATACCTTTGTTTCTCCCAAGTCTGGCTTCTCGCCCCAAAGCGGTCAACAGGTCGTGCGGAGCATTCTCGTACTCACTCTGCATGGCCATGAACCGCTGAACATCCTTGGGAGTGGCAATCATATGAGATCCGCCCCGGTTCGGGTCAGGAGCGATAGTCCCGAATGCTTCAGTATTAGCGTTGTTCAAAGAGAGAGTCTTGGCCATACTCAAAACATTGAGTTTTGCCCGGGAGGATCGTCTATCTACTGGAATCGATTCATCAAAGCTGCGGCTCTTTTTCATTTGATCCAACCGCGCAGCGATCCGGGGATCCCATCCCGATATCTGATCCAATTCCTGCATGGAGATCTCCGCTGCAGTACCTTCGTATTCGGGGTTTCTGTATTCCATTGAAGGGGCAGCGACCATCTTTGTTTTTTGCATAATGGCATAAGCGATATCGTCATTGATATCGGTATTAGCAATCTGCTGAAGACGGATTCTGGAACCCAAAGGGTGTCTATCTGCGTTGTTCATAACAAGTTTGTTCGCGTAATCCCGCATATACGCAGTCCGGTCCTCCTGGTTCATATCGCGAACCTTGGACAATTCCGCGTAAAAAGCCCTGTCCTCCGGAGATACACCCGACATATCAGTCGGGATGTTTTCAGACCAGTATTCCTTTTGAGAGAGAGTACGGGTTATGTCTTCTACCAGATGTTCCCGGGTGGAGCCGGTCACGTTACCTTGAGGAAGCCATCCTTCCGTCAAACCAATTCCGAACTCGGAATAGATTGAACCATTTACACCCTGGCCAACGACCTTTTTCCCAAGGGTGGCGGTAAAACTTTCCGAAGTATCAAATTCAGGATTGGGATCCCTGTCAAACAAGGGTTCGGTAATGTCGGATAGTTTGGATAAGCCCTTGTCCTTCATGTATTCAAATGCGGTAGGCGGATTCATTCCTTCGCCAACGAAATAGTTATTGATATCTTCTTCGCGAGGAGAAGTGATCAGGCGCATGCCATCCGTTCTGGCCCCAACCATGCCGGCGACATGCTGACCCAGGGCAAATACATTGATCTGGCCACCACCGGTAATCCAGGGTGTCTTTTTATTTCCAAGGCCAGAAACCAATGAGTTCTCCGTAAGGCCAAAAGCGCGTTCTGTTACACCAAGCATCTTCTTCGGATCAGCAGCAAAGGCGCCATCCATAATACCGCTCAGACTCTTGCCTTCTCCAACGATCTGCGCTTCACTTCGAAGATTGAAGCCATTTGCTCCCTGGTCGTAAACACCAAGTTGCATATCTCCCAACAAAGGGATTGTCGGGAACAACTTGCGTTCCTTCCCTTTGATGGCGGATGGCCCAAATTCCTCTTTTTGCACGACTACACCAATACCTCGTTCCGCAGGATCGAATGTCACATTATCGTTAGGACCCATTCCGAGTGCAGCGCGAAACTCGTTGGCAATTGCATCCTGCTGCTTTTGAGGAATACGGGTTGGGAATTTATCCGTACTCGTATCGGCTACCAGGCTTGCAGGTAAAACCAATGTTCTTCCAGTGATGGACATCGGGCGGCTTGATTTAACAGCCTGGTTGATCCGGCTGCCATCTGGAGCATCCATGCCCAACACCACAGAACTCCTTCCAGGCTGAAATAACCGTCCGGTTTTCAGTGGTGCGAATTTGATATTCATTGCCTGAACAGCTTCAAGCAAATCAACCTTATTAGGGATATATCCCTTTTCATCACCCCTTGTTACCGGAACATCGAATCTTTCAGACGATTTATACCCATACAAGATAGATGAATTATCTTTGACAAGCTGCGATTTCACATCCGAAGGAAGGTCGGTAAGAGCTGTACCAGACGCATTGAACATGCCGTAAGCCGGGTAAAGAGCATTCGACACAATCCCGGGATGGGGAGTTTCCTCTTCGTTTTTTACAGCGCCGGCCTGTTGATAGAATCCGGTAATGCTTTTTTTCTCAACGTACTGACCAAGTGGCACCATCGAACCGCTTTTCTGATTCCACACATAAGGATCGGCTTGATCGCGCTGATCCACGGCATAACCCTTGAGAACGCCGCGGTATGTCACCGCTTGTTGCCCGGTACGATCGGTTGTTGGGGTGCCGAAGTAAGACCCCATCATATAGACACTTGATCCACCAGAACTTTTGACAAGACCGTTCTTGAATGGATTGTACGAAGAGTCATTCGATGAATTTACGTTTCTCAACAATTGATCGAACTTATCCGGCATATCAACGAAGTCTTGCCCCTCGTTGATATAGTACAGGTTCCGCGATGCACCAACAGCCCTCCACATAGGATCGGAGGTATTTTGTCCCAAATACCGAGATTGCCCGGGAAGGAATATTCCTTTCGTGGGATCAACGGAATCAGGGTGAACAATTGGATTGTTCAAGGATGGTCCGATAAAATCGCCTATTTCCTTTGTCTTATCACCCGCAGCGATGTACTTAAACAAGCCATAGACCATCCGGGTGGCCGCAGACTCAATCCCGGTAGAAGCGGGAGAAAGCGGGGATGCCCCTGCCGGGGTGCGCAGTTGGCTTGACGAATCAATTACCATGTCGCCAACGATAACCGTGCTACCCACCCCTCCATCCGGTCCAATCGCTCCTGGCATACTAACAATAATATTGCCACCGGAACCGCTGCCCCCTGCAGCGATTCGGACTTTCACGCCGTATTCACTTCGACTCATTCCGTTGGAATTAGGAACGGGGGCACGCATGGTTACGTCATACGCCTTACCCATTTTCGGATCGCGCGAATTTGGATCCGTGTCTTCCCTTACCTGAACATCAACACCCTGAAAATCGGCTGCCGTCATGCTGAACGTTTGAGCCAGACTCGTCATATTGCGAGTGAGCAGATCTCTTAACAGTTGTCCATAATCAGTGGTGTTGGAAGCGGGCATTATGAGCCTTCTTTCTGAATTTCGTTCGGCGGTTTTGCATTTCGATTACGTAAAGTGGCAAAAACGGCATCAACTTCGGAGCAAACAGCATATTCCATCATGAAAATCCATGGTTGCTCCAAAAGTCCACCGGCACACAACAGTACGCCAGTGGACTTTATTTGCTCGTACAGAACCAGAGCTTCCGGCTTTTCAATTACTACTTCCGGTTTTAGCCCTTTGGCAATTTCATTGAGGGTTCCATAAAATTCGTAGAGGGTAGACCTCAATAACTCCAGTCCCTCTACTAATCTTTTTTTCCTTTATTGCTCCACAGGTTGGCTTCGTGGCATTTGTCGATGATCTCTGCCGTGATGAAGGTGTCAATGGTGCCCCAGGCAGTCATAAATTCGGACTCGGACATATCCAGCATGGTGGACCCATTTTCAGTCCGTTTGAACTTGAAGATCGGATCTTCGGCGGAGTTGATCAGGTTGCAGCCGGAGAGAGTCAGGTAAACCTCTTTGGCGTACAACTGCTCCATGCTCCAATCCTGCTTCAGCACGATGCTGTCATCGCCATCGGTCGATTTGATCTCACGGGTGATGGCGGACATCAACTGATCGCGCAACTGGTATTCACGCTGTCGAGCCTGGCGGAACTCAACGAAAGTCGGTTCCCCCTCACAGCCAAAGAATTTGTCGGTTTTATCCAGGTTGAAACGGGAAGTAATAGGGGCAATAAGTTTTACTGGCATGGTATGTTCCTTCTATCGATAAAATTATTTTGTTCTTATATAGACCTGGGGAGTAGTCAATCTACACCCCAGGCCGGAACAGGTTGTGATTATTTGATTAGTCTGAAGGCCAGGTATAGTCGGTACCCGCTTTCAGGTTAGTGAGAGAGAATTTGGCGAAAGTGCTGCCGACATCCAGAGCAGTACCCTGGAAGCGCATCATAATGGCGTTACCGGCAGCCAATTCAACGCCGCCGCGCATGGCCAGCAAGACTTTCTGAGCCTGGGTACGAATACTATAAGGCAGTAATGAACCAGGCATCAGTGCCGGAGAGACAGCCTGCAGGTCCAGGCGGGTCGTGAACGGAACGGCAGACCATTCCTCACCGGTCACGGAGTTGGTCAGGATCTTCTGGTACAGATCAGGATTGACCCATTTAACAATAAGATCAAACGCCAGTGAACGGCTTACCATGGTAATGTCTTCCGGGTATGGAGAGCCATAGACCCTATCGTTTCGTGGATCCAGGGGAGTGTTCTGCCAGGAAACAGTAGCGCCAACAACGGACAACTTCTGCTCTCCAAAAAAAGGAGTACGCAGGTAACCGCCAATTACGGAACCGATCGGAACGGACTCGTAATCTTCGAAGGTAACACCACTTACCCATGAGGGATTGCGTTCCAGTTTGAACTTCCGGCCAAGAGCATCCACCCGGGCGCTGATTATGCCATCGTTGGGATAGGTCATGGTCATGCCGGCGATTTTACAGTCCTGGTAGGTTTCACCAAGGCCGATACCATCATTGCCGGGGGGGATGTATTTGCGGAATCCAAGCCAGGGTACCATGGAAGGATTGACCGAATCCATCTCGAAGTCATGGGTCATACCCACAGCGTCTTCAAAACCAACGGTGACGTTCACAACATCAGATCCGATACCGGAAACGGAAGGGATGGCTACAGAGGTGACGGAAGCAAATTCTTTGGAACCGACCAGGGCTTCATATCCAACGGCAGAATCAGAAGGATTGCAGTCCAATCCATCGATACGCTGGCCGGAACTCGCGCCGGTGGAGAAGTCGAAGGTTTCTGTCTGTACCTCAGCGGAAGCATCGGTACCGGTGACGGTGATAGTGCTGGTGTAAGTCACGTTGTCG
>JAAYYW010000077.1 GCA_012515195.1 Leptolinea sp. | reverse complement strand
TTTCCTTCCGATAACACGTCCAATTTCTACAATAAGCCAATAATACACGCAATCGTAGTGGGATCCCCCGGCTGTTTGGGTTTGTCAGTGGAATATGATAAGGTTAATTGGATCAACTTTCCAAAAAATTTGCATAAATTACTATGGAGACGACCTGTGAGTATAGATAACCAGATCATTCAACAGACCCTGACCGAAGTTTTCGGTGGTCTCACGATTGACCGTCAATTGGATGTGCATGAAGGCCTTCAGGTGGAAATAGTAAAAGCGGAGAACTGTCCCAGCGAGCGGATTGTATCTTATGCGACAGTCGGCCTGTCCATTGTCCCGATCGGGTACATATCAAGTAACGTGATCTTGGGTGCTGAAATAGTCGGCGCGGCGAATGCCCGTTTTGACAGGTTTGCCGATATATTGGCTGCCTGTGTGGACGATATTTTCCGTCTGCGGTTCAAATTGTTCCCCGGTGCGGTGTACAAGAATGCGTTAGAGGCACATTATCCGGGGATGGATGTGAAGCATTTGATCTTCGATACACCTCACGGCTGGGAAAATGATCTTCTCAGCCTGAACCTTGGCACGCGGCAGGTGGCCTGGATCATGGCTGTGCCTGTCACAGATGAAGAACTGGAACTATTCAGCCGGAGCGATACTGGCGAATTACAAGTTCTCATGGAAGAGAAAGGGGTCGATCTTTATGACCTGGAGCGGGAATCGGTTGTCTGAACCTGAGAGGAGATCATGGAAGCAATTTGTGCTTCGGTATTTCTGATAATTTTCCTCATTGCGAGTATGGTGGAACGTTTGAAGGGGAAAAAGGATCCGCCTGTTTTGTGGCGCAACGAAGAAGAAATGATAGAGGATATCGTGATGCTCGACATGATCGATGGTGAATGGGCGGATGATGAATAAGTTTCGAGAAAACAATTGGGAAAGGTGAGGGTAAGACAATGAAAGATATAGCCCGGCAGGTGATTGTTATTCTTTCTATTCTGGCCACGCTGGTGGTGAACACGCTGGCGAACGCGCTGCCGATAAATGGGTTGACCACCGGTGATGTTTCCGACCGGTTCAATGTCTATTTTGTTCCGGCTGGTTATGTGTTTTCCATCTGGGGTTTAATCTATCTGGGACTGATCGCTTATGGAATTTTCCAGGCGCTTCCGGCACAGCGGGATAATCCGCGTTTGCGGGCGACCGGTTGGTGGGTCGTACTGGGCGGGTTGGCCAACAGTGCCTGGATATTCCTGTGGCATTATGAGCAATTCCCGTTGACCCTGATCGCCATGTTCACCCTGCTGGTGTCGCTGATCATGACCTACCTTGGGTTGAAAATCGGGCGGGGGATCGTGTCAAAGGCTGAATTCTGGGCGGTACGTATCCCCTTTAGTGTGTACCTGGGCTGGATAACCGTTGCGACGGTGGCCAATGTGACCTCTGTGCTTGACTTTATCAAATGGGACCGGTTCGGGTTGTCCGAAGGGACATGGCTGGTGATCATGCTGATTGTGGTACTGGCTATCACAGCAGCCATGCTTTTCACCCGGCGGGACGCCGCTTTCACCGTTGTTATCCTGTGGGCTTTGGAAGGGATTGCCATAAAATTTGCCTCTGATTCCGTGGTCACAATCCCCACCTGGACGGTGTTCGGGTTGATCGTTCTGGCTCTCGGTTGGGTGTTTCTGGGGAAGAAGAGGGCTTGATCTAGATACCCATTTCTGTTGGGATGTATTTCCCAATATCGGAGGCAAATCTAACATACACACGTAGGGGCGAAGCATCCGGAGAGTTTCTTTACCCGCGACCGAATGTATGCACCGGATGCTTCGCCCTTACCTGCCGGGATTGAAATGAATCCATGCGATATGTCCTTGCACGCTAAACAGACTTTGTCCAGACAATTTGCCCCTGTGGGCACTGGCGGGGATTGCCAAAAAATTTGCCTCTGATTCCGTGGTCACAATCCCCACCTGGACGGTGTTCGGTTTGATCGTTCTGGCTCTCGGGTGGGTGTTTCTGGGGAAGAATCAGGTGCGTTCTTAACAAAACTCTTGATACAAAAGGACCCCATAAGAGAAATTCTTATGGGGTCAGAAAACCTACGATAAATCCAGACCAGCTTGAATTGTCTATTCCATACCAATATTACTTGATTGGCACTACCGGTGTCAGGCCGTTGCTGCCGAACACCAGTTGCGGGAAAACACCTTCCGGGGTGAAGATGAATTTGTCGGTGTCTTTAATGGCCGAAGCATTGGCCAGGGCGATCATATAACTTGAATAGACTGGATTATTTGAGAAGATGGAGGCCGTAGCCATGTCTTTGGCAAGATCGGCTTTGGCTTTTTCGGCGGCGGCCGTGGCCATCGCCTTGTTGATCTCCAGATCTTTCTGGGCGGACAGCAGAGCGTTGGCTTTTTCCGCTTCGATCACCTTCTGCTGGGCCATCAATTTCTCCTCATTTAATTTGGCCAGGATGGTCTGCTGCTTGGTCTCTTCCTGGATCTTGGACTGTTCCACCCGGATGTCGGCCTCCTGCTGTGCTTTGCGGGCCAGTCCCTCCGCGTCGGCTTTCAGCTTGTCCTGCGCGGCCTTTTCGGTCTCCAGGCGGCTCTTGGTTATGGCGTCCAGCAGGGCTTGCACTTCGGGAGACAGGGCGACATTTGGCACGGTCAGGTTGGTCACCGTGATGCCATAATTCTCGGTCAGGCTGTTCAGCTCGTCGTCGATACACTTGCGCAGTGAATCGCGGTCAGACCCGATGACCGAATCCTGGAAGGGCTTGTTGCCCACACAGACCTTCATCGCCTGGAAGGATAGGTCGTCCAATACTCTTTGCAGCGATGTGTCGTTGGTGTAAATATTACGGTACTTCGTCCATTGCCGGATCAGATCCACTTCGCTGGTACTATACGCCGGACGGAACGCCGAACCGGAGACGGTAACACCCAGACGCTGGTTGTCCTGGGTGATAACCTCGGGGTCGGTGGTGGAGAACTGGTAAGCCAGTGTGGAGTAGGTATCCAGGTTAACGAACAGTCCGATGTCACTGTACATGCCTGCCGGCACCACACCGGTGATCTGCCCGCCGCGCGTTTTGATACCAACCTGGTCGGGGTTGACCCGCTTGAACAGGTACCAGTGCGGTTTAAGAATAAACAGAGCGATTAACAAAATTACAAAAGTGATCACAATTGCTGTTAACCACCCGGCTGCAAATGATGGTTTCAATGACCGGCCTGAAAACATTTCGCCTGGTTTCATTTTTTCTCCTGTGAATGAATGGGTATCAACATATTATACGGAGGTGTGACATTCCCGGTAGCGTCAAACCATATGTTGGGGCGAAGCACCCGGCGCAGGGTAACGATCGCGGGTAGAGAAGATCTCCGGGCGCTTCGCCCCTACTGTGCCAATCCGGGACATATCCGGAAAAAATGTAAAATCTTCCCGAACCAAAATTCCAATATATGCTCCCCGGATTGCGGTATAGTTAACCCGTCTGTTGACCAACCATCCGTTCGGGGGAACACATGCCAGCACCTGATGCCGTCAAACAACTTGTCCAACGATTCGAGGAACAGCATGCTTCCTATCAGTCCACCCGCTACAACGAGACGGAAACCCGCCGCGAACTGATCGATCCGCTTTTCCGTGCCCTCGGCTGGGACGTGGACAACAGCCAGCACTATGCCGAGGCGTACAAGGACGTGATCCACGAAGACGCCATCAAGATCGGCGGGGTGACCAAGGCGCCGGACTATGCCTTCCGCATTGGCGGCACGCGCAAATTCTTTGTGGAAGCCAAGAAGCCGTCGGTCAATGTGCACGATGATATCACCCCCGCCTTCCAGCTCCGCCGCTACGCCTGGACGGCCAAACTCCCGCTGTCCATTCTGACCGATTTTGAGGAATTCGCCGTCTATGACTGCCGGCAGAAGCCGGACAGGACGGACAAACCGTCCACCGGCCGTATTCTATACCTGAAATACACCGATTATGTCGACCGCTGGGACGAGATTGCCGGTATCTTCTCGCGCGATGCCATCCTCAAAGGTTCCTTTGACCGTTATGCCGAAGAGACCCGCGGCAAACGCGGCACCACTAGCGTGGATAACGCTTTCCTGGCGGAGATCGAAAAATGGCGTGACTTGCTGGCGCACAACATTGCCCTGCGCAACCCGGACCTCAGCCAGCGTGAACTGAACTACGCCGTGCAGATGACGGTGGACCGCATCATCTTCCTGCGCATCTGCGAAGACCGCGGCATTGAGCAGTACGGCCGCCTGCAGGCGCTGGTTAACGGCGGCGGCATCTACCCGCGGCTGGTCAGCCTGTTCCACTATGCCGACCAACGGTACAACTCCGGCCTGTTCCACTTCAACCCGGAAAAGGGACAACAGGACTCACCGGACGAACTGACAACAACCCTGTTAATTGACGACAGGACGCTGAAAGAGATCATCGGCGGGTTGTATTACCCTGACAGCCCGTACGAATTTTCCGTGATGCCCGCCAACATTCTGGGGCAGGTGTATGAGCAATTCCTGGGCAAGGTCATCCGCCTGACGCCCGGCCACCATGCCGTGGTGGAAGACAAGCCCGAGGTCAAGAAGGCCGGCGGAGTGTATTACACGCCGGAATACATCGTGACGTACATCGTCAAACATACCGTGGGCGCGCTGCTGGACGGCAAAAAGCCCGGCGATATGGGCGTCGGACGCGGCCAGCCCCTGCGCGTGCTTGACCCGGCCTGCGGTTCCGGTTCCTTCCTGATTGGGGCGTACCAGTACCTGCTGGACTGGTACCGCGACGGGTATGTGGACGCCGGTCCGGAGAAATGGTGTAAAGGGAAGAACCCCACCCTGTACCAGGGCCGGGGCGGCGAGTGGAAGCTGACCACTGCCGAGCGCAAGCGTATTCTGCTGGACCACATCTACGGCGTGGATATCGATTCGCAGGCCGTGGAAGTGACCAAGCTGTCATTGCTGCTCAAGGTGCTGGAGGGCGAGAGTGACCAGACCCTGCAGAACGTGTTTGATTTTCAAAAAGAGCGCGTGCTGCCCAACCTGGGCAACAATATCAAATGCGGCAATTCGTTGATCGGCCCCGATTTTTACACGCAGGGCACACAATTGGCCCTGTTCGACGAAGAAGAGCAGTACCGCATCAACGCCTTTGACTGGCAGCGCGCGTTCGGCGATGTCTTTCTGCACAGCGGCGGCTTTGACGCTGTCATCGGCAATCCGCCGTATGGACAGGTTGTAGAAGAAAAGCAAAAGAAATATTTCGCAGATAAATTTTTCACTACTGAGGGTCGATTTGACAATTTTGAATTATTCATCGAAAAGGCAGTTACTATTTGCGGTTCAGGAAAATTTATCGGACTAATTATCCCAACACCTCTTTTTAGTAATTTGTACAGTAGAAGATTGCGAAAATACATATTAGACAATTGCAGTATTAATGAGATTAATAATTTCAGTTTGGATGTGTTTCAAATACCCACTGTTCATACTAGTATCATCCTCCTAGGTAAAGATCAGAAAAAGCATAAAACTAAGATTAGGCAAAAAATCACAAATATACAACAGTTAAACTCAAATTTTGATTTAGAAATTTCCCCAACTGACCTAGGAAATAATAGTAATAATACCTTTGATATTTTTATAGATTCAAGAATTAGCAATTTACTTCAAAAAATGGAATCAAAATCATATCTTTTGGGTAACGTATGTTATGTAAGGCAATGTATAAAGACTGGTGATGATGCGAGATATGTCGAAATATTCCAAGAACTACCAAATGAACCGTGGAAACCAACACTTCGAGGACGCTCAATATCAAGGTATTCCATCAATAATAACAATGAATATGTAAAGTATGGATCATGGCTTGCCCGGAACTGGCAGAACAGGTCATTCTATGAAACGCCAAAAATAGCAATTAGGGAAACTGGTAAGCAAATAATTGCGACTTTTGATTCTGAAAACAGATTTTTCCTCAGCTCTCTATATGCTATCTATCCCAAAAAGAAAGATGATGAAAAATATTTATTTTATTTACTTGGTATTCTTAATTCAAAATTAGCAACCTTTTTTATAAAAATCATTGCCTTAGATTTAACTGAGGGAGCATTTACAAAGTTTAGGACCAATCAATTAGCTCGTTTACCGATCTATACAATTAATTCTTCAAACGTACATGAAGAAAAACTTCACGACCGACTGGTTTCATTGGTCGAACGTATGCTGGAACTGCACAGGCAGCTCCATACCGCCACCCTGCCGCAGCAAAAAGACCTGCTCCAGCGCCAGATTGACGCCACCGACCGCGAAATCGACACCCTCGTCTACGAACTCTACGGCCTCACCGCGGAAGAGATCAAGATCGTGGAAGGCGAATCCCCCAACCACGCGTAGGGGCGAAGCATCTGGATCGATGGATTTCTCGCGACTTAATGTATGCACCAGATGCTTCGCCCTTACCTGCCATAATGGAAATTGTCCACACACATTCGCCCCTGCCTGTCGAACCAGGAACCTGTCCATACAAATTCGCCCCTACCTGCCGAACCAGGAACCTGTCCAAGCAAATTTGTCTCTACTGCCGAACCAGGAACAAGTCCAAACAAACCCTCACAATAACACCTGCTCCATCGCCAGATCGACGTCACCGACCGCGAAATCGACAACCTCGTCTACGAACTCTATGGCCTCACTGACGAAGAGATCAAGATCGTCGCAGGGGAATCCTCCATCCACGTGTAGGGGCGAAGCATCTGGCGCATACATTCGATTGCGGGTAAAGAAACTCTCCAGATGCTTCGCCCCTACCTGCCATAATGGAACTTGTCCACACACATTCGCCCCTGCCTGCCGAACCAGGAACCTGTCCACACAAATTCGCCCCAACCTGTTGAACCAGGAAATTGTCCAAACAAACCCTCACAATAACATCTGCTCCAGCGCCAGATCGATGCCACCGACCGCGAGATTGACACCCTCGTCTACGAACTCTACGGCCTCACCGCCGAAGAGATCAAGATCGTCGAAGGAGAATCCCCCATCCACGCGTAGGGGCCAGGGCATCTGGATCGATGGATTTCTCGCGACCGAATGTATGCACCAGATGCTTCGCCCTTACCTACCATAATGGAACTTGTCCATACAAATTCGCCCCTACCTGCCGGGATTGAAATGAATCGATGCGATATGTCCTTGCACGCTAAAACCAGACTCTGTGCAAACAAATTCGCCCCTGCCTGCCGAACCAGGAACCTGTCCATACAAATTCGCCCCTGCCTGCCGAACCAGGAACCTGTCCATACAAATTCGCCCCTGCCTGCCGA
>JAAYYW010000076.1 GCA_012515195.1 Leptolinea sp. | reverse complement strand
TTGACATTGAAACAACCGGGTTGGATCCCGCAAAAGACGCCATCACTGAGATAGGCGCTGTTAAATTTAATGGGAATCGTGTGGAGGCAGAATATTCCCAACTCATCAACCCAGGCCGTCCTATCCCGCCAATGATCACACAATTGACCGGGATAACCAATGAAATGGTCCGGAATGAACCTCCTATCAAAGCCGTTGTACAGGAATTTGAAGATTTTGTTGGTAATTGTCCTGTATTAGGCCACAACGTCCGCTTCGACCTGAGCTTTCTTCGGAAGCAAAAGATACTTGAATTCAACGACACGATCGATACTTACGAACTGGCTGCCGTATTCCTGCCGACCGCCAGTCGCTACAATCTGGGCGCATTGGGCCAATTGTTATCCATTCCCTTCCCGGCTACACACCGCGCTCTGGATGATGCGCGGGTAACCCGGGTTGTCTACGAAAAGCTTATCCACAAGGCAGCTGGACTTCCAATCGAATTACTGGCTGAATTGGTACGTCAGAGCGAACGTACCGAATGGATCGGCTCTTTTGCGCTTCAACAGGTACTTCGCGCCCGCAGCCGTGAACCAATCCAGTCTCGTAAGGTATTGCATGTATCCTCAGGACCCTTATTTGATAAACCATCCGGGAAACTGGTAATTAATGCTGAACCAGACTCCAATAATGCTGATCTAAACCCTGATGAAGTAGCTGCCATGCTTGAACACGGTGGTCCCTTTGCAAAGTTTTTTGACGCATATGAATTCAGACCACAACAGGTGGAAATGTTGAAGTCTGTGGCCCGTTCTTTTTCTGAAGGGCAGCATATGCTGGTTGAAGCCGGTACTGGCACGGGTAAATCATTTGCTTACCTGGTTCCAGCCGCGATGTGGGCTATAAAAACTAATACACGGGTTGTAATTTCCACCAATACAATTAATCTACAAGACCAGTTGATCAATAAAGACATACCGGATCTTCGTGAGGCCATTGGGGTTGACCTGCGGGCAACAGTGTTGAAGGGCCGTTCCAATTACCTATGTCCACGGCGCCTGGAAATGCTCCGGCAGCGTGGACCGGATACAGCGGAAGAGATGCGTGTTCTGGGCAAAATCCTCATCTGGTTACACGAGGGTGGAACTGGTGATCGTAATGAAATCAACCTGAATCAATCTCCAGAATGGGATGTTTGGCTGAGGATATCCGCCGAAGATGAAGGATGCAAATCAGAGACCTGCATTAGCCGTACAGGGGGTGAATGCCCATTCTATCGCTCACGTCAGGCTGCCAGCATTTCGCACTTGATCGTGGTTAACCATGCTCTTTTGCTTTCGGACGTTGCGGCTGGAAGCCGTATCTTGCCTGAATATAATTACCTGATCATAGATGAAGGCCACCATATGGAAGATGCCACCACCAATGCGCTGGCATTCAAGGTAAATCAATTTGACATTGACAGGCTCATTCATGAACTAGGTGGGCCAAACTCAGGTCTTCTTGGTCGTTTTCTGGTGCAATTTCAGGGCTCCCTCCAACCCTCCGAGTGGGCTGCGCTTCAAACCGTTGTCCGTCAAATATCCGATCTGGCATTCAAAGTCACCAGTCTGAACAATCAGTTCTTCAATTCCATAGATGATTTTTTGACTGACCAGCGTGATGGCAGACCGATGGGTACATACCCGCAACAGGAAAGGATACAGGGCGCCACACGTACCCTGCCTTCTTGGAACCTTGTAGAGGAAGTCTGGTATGAAGAAGGGGAGCTTCTTAAGGAAATGCTCAACCTTGTGGCGAATCTTATTCGCAGCGCTGGAAACGATGAAGAGGAAACAAACGAAGAACTGGAGGATGTAACCGGTAGTCTGGCTACTCTGAGCACCCGCTTCCAGGATATCTACACGAATGTCACGAATTTGGTCTCAAAACCAGATGGGATGCAGATCTATTGGGTGGAAAAACAACCGGCTAATGGCCGGATCGCTCTCCAAATGGCTCCTATTCACATCGGCCCTCTTATGGAAGAACATATCTGGCACAAAAAGACTAGTGTTGTTCTAACCTCTGCCACATTGACTACTCATGGGGAATTTAACTATCTTCGGAATCGATTGAATGCTGACGAGGCAGATGAACTATCGCTGGGCTCACCATTTGACTATGAAAACTCTGCCCTGCTCTACCTGATAGAAGATATTCCGGAAATTACAGATGCCCATGGCTACCAGCGTTCTCTTGAATCCGGGCTCATACGGCTGGCAAAAGCCACCAATGGACGGATGCTGGTATTGTTTACCTCCTATGCCCAGTTGAAGAAAACCTCACAAAATATTGCCGCGGGTATGGCAGACGCGGGCATCCAGATATATGAACAGGGTGTTGGCGCTTCAGCTAACGCACTTCTTGAGAACTTCCGGGGCGCAGACAAAGCCGTCCTTCTGGGTACAAGGGCTTTCTGGGAAGGTGTTGATATTCCCGGAGAAGCCCTCTCAGTTCTGGCGATCACAAAACTACCATTTGATGTTCCATCGGACCCGATCATTGCAGCCCGGTCTGAAACTTTTGACGACCCTTTTAATGAATATTCCTTACCAGAAGCCATTCTTCGGTTCCGCCAGGGTTTTGGCCGTCTTATACGAACACAATCAGATCGGGGAGTTGTGGCAGTATTTGATAAGCGGTTGTTGACGAAGAAATATGGCCGTCTATTCCTTGAATCAATTCCGGATTGCCACAAGACCAAGGGAACTCTGGCTGATTTACCCCGAGCAGCCGCCAAATGGCTTAATCTGTAATCTTAATCCCCTGTCCACCAACTGGAGCTGTCAATTTCTTCCCGTTTATGTAATACCTCAACCGTGCCATTGTCCAGCCACAACACACAGGGACGGCTGGTTAAATTGTAATTTGATGCCATACTTAATTGATACGCGCCGCTTACAGGGATGGCAATAAGATCTCCGCGAACCAATTCAGGGAGTGGTGTCTGATGTATCAATTCATCACCTGATTCACAATACCGGCCTACAAGTCGTGTGCCGACCAATCTCCTCCCCACAGCAGACCCGATTAGTTCAGCCATGTATTCCGCGCCATAAAGACCTGGTCTTGGATTATCAGCCATTCCACCATCCAATGCCGCAATATGAGTACCATCCACTAATTCTTTTGTTGCGCCAACCCGATATAAAGCCACTCCAGCCCGCGCGATCAAGCATCGTCCTGGTTCAATGACCAATTGAGGAAGTCGGTTTATCGCATTTCCACGCCACTTGACTATCGAGTTACAAACCTCTGATATCCAATCAACCGGATCAGTGACCGGTATGGCTTCGGTATACGGAACTCCCCATCCACCACCGGGACTGATCGTCTGTGGTGTCCACCCAACGTGATCACATAAGCTCAAAATGGTATTCAAAGCCTTTCGATACCGGTTGGCATCAAAGATCTGTGAACCGAGATGGATATGAATACCGGTAAGCCTTACTGTTTTACTATGCAGAGCAATCTGGATGGCTCTTGCTGCTTCTCCATTTTTGATCGGTATTCCAAACTTGCTGACTTCATGACCGGTTTGTATGGCCGTGTGTGTCTCAACGTATATGTCGGGGTTTATTCTCAACCAGATTTTTGGAGTGGAATCTAGCCCGCTGGCTATTTTCTCGACAAACCACAATTCATCCAGGCTGTCCACCACAATTGACTCGATCCGGTATTCAATGGCCATCCTGATCTCTTTTTCCGATTTGTTATTGCCATGCAAATGGATCTTCTCACCCGGGATTCCCGCGTTTACCACCATTAATAACTCGCCGGCAGAAACCACATCCACGGACGCGCCAAGGGCAGCCAGTTTGCCAGCAAACTTTTGTGAAATGTAGGCTTTTGAGGCATACGCAATTTCAGAAGGTCCAGCATAGAATTTTTCCAACAAGCTACATAGTGTTTCGTAGCCCTGTTTGAATGTCAGGGCATCATAGATATAAAGCGGTGTTCCGTGCTCTTCTACCAGTTCTTCCAGGCTTTCTCCACCAATCTGTCGGAGAATTCCATCCTTCCAGGTTGCGGTAACTGGGAAGAGTTCTTCTTTTTTTGCCATGGAGAAATAATCAACTCAAAATAAGATTTTCTTGATTATAGTATTCGAGACAATAAGTGCAAAATTGGAAACAGTTGCTTTCAAACTAATTTCCCAGGAGATTTTGCCGCGGCAGCTGAACGCGTGTGTACGTCCAACTTTTCAAATACTGATTTCAGATGTCGCTTTACAGTATTCGTCGTAATAACCAATCTCTCGGCGATTTCTTTATTCGTCATTCCCTGAGCCAGTAAGTCAAATACTTCCCGCTCCCGTTCAGTAAGCACACTTAATTCATTCAACGCAAGATTGCTTCTTGATGCTTCTTCAACGAACTTCAAGAAAGAAACCCGATCAAAGGCTTGTTTTTCCATATATGCATAAATTGATTGTTCAGCGTAAGCCCGCTTGATCTCCTCCGGAGAGGCTACACCACTGACAACAATAGTGGGTACACCACTTGCCCTGGTGCTGGCCAGTAATTGATATCCCTCCAGATCTTCACTTGGTGTATGTTGTTCCCATAATGTGGACATGGAGTTATGCAGCAAAAGATCAACCACAGCCAAAACCATCTTTTCGCGGCGTAAATACCCAAGTCCCTCGCCGTAACTGCAGCAAGCTCGTACATCATATCCCGCGTCTGACAGAAGTTCCTGAAGGATACTGCGCCATCCGGCATCGTCTTCCACTACCAGGACTTTGCCTTTTCCGTTTTCTTTTTTTGCAGACGGGTGCTCTATTCCCACCTTGATTTCCTGATGAGTCACTGTATTTTGCATTTCATCCGACGTTGAACTATGAGGTGCGCTGGCTAACGCGCGGTACACTAGTTCTTTAAATTGACCTCGATGAAAACTCTCTTTTCTCAGAAATGTAAATGCCCCATGATCTGTAATAGCCGATACGGCCAGTTCTACTGTGGCAAAACCGGTAAGCAGGATCGCCTGGCAATTGGGATCAAGCTTTCGTACGGCTTCCAGCACTTTCAATCCATCCAGGTTATTATGATCATTGGGTGACAATGAAAGGTCAACTACTGCCAGGCGATGCGGTTTCTTTTTTAACTCAAAGATCGCGTCTTCAAGATTACCGACAGTTTCCACCGAGAGTCCGCTGTCTGAGAGGATTTCCGCCAGTATCTGTTGCCACGAACGGTCATCTTCTACTACCAGGGCATAGTTAACTGGCACACTCATGTCTTATCCTCCACACGGGGAAGTTGCAATTGAAATGTTGTCCCTTGCCTGCCATCGCTAATTATCACAATTGACCCTCCCAGACGTGTCATCAGGGTTTTGACCCACCAGAGTCCAAAACCAAGTTTACCTGGACGAGTACCCGCACGACCTGAATATGTGAGTTCAAATATCCGGTCATGAAGTTCCGGTGGAATACCCGGACCGTTGTCTTTAATTGCGATCTCAACCCAATTTTTCCTTGTTAAACCTGTAATTGCAATCACTCCATTACCTTGCATGGCATCGGAAGCATTTTCAATCAGGTTAGCAAAAACAAAAGTGAGACTTTGACCACCGGCCATTACAAGTGGTAAAT
>JAAYYW010000075.1 GCA_012515195.1 Leptolinea sp. | reverse complement strand
GATATGGAACCAGCCTGTGGTCGAACCATGGTGGCAAAGGTAACCAGTTTAACCGGTTCCGGTGTGTCCGTAATCGCCTCCATCTCTATGGCAGCGATTGTCGTCCTTAAACTATTCATGGTGGCCTGTTTATCTTTTTCTCCGGGTTCCACCAGGTACGAAGAAGAAAAGATGGAACACATAATGGAAGAAGCAGCCAGAATCAGGCTTAGAACGATGATTGGGTATCGCTTAAACAGCATATTCACCTTTCGGGGTACCGACCCTGATTTTAACATACTCGCAAGAAACGAGAGTTTTGTGATTTATGAAGGCATTTTCTTACAGCAACCAGACTATTCGTCCAGTTCAACATAGATCCGTTTATTGATCTTGCCTTTTGACTTGTAATCAACGATCCTCATCCGGCCAACCTCACGTGTATTGGCTACGTGCGTCCCGCCGTCGGCCTGCAGGTCCAATACGACGATCTCAATAGTACGCACCTCAAGAATTCCTGGAGGAAGCAGGTTGATCTTCGTCCGGATCAGATCGGGGATTTGAAAAGCTTCGTCTCTCGGCAATATCTTGACTCGCACATCGCGTGCGGCAGCAACTTCTTTATTAACCGCTTCTTCAATTACTCCCACAAGATCTTTAGAAAGGTTTTCAAATTCAAAATCCATGCGGCCCTTTAATGGCTCCATATCCCCACCGGTCACCTGGGCACCGAAATCGCGGAATACCACACCGCAGAGAATATGCATGGCGGTGTGAGTGCGCATCATCTTAAAACGCCGTTCCCAGTCAATTTCCCCAGTAACTTCCAAACCAACTCCAGGGAGATCACCTTCCGCCGATATCTCATGCAGAATCCCATCCGGTGACTTTTTTACTTTAACAACGGGGTAATCCTTACCACCGGCACTAATCTTGCCAGTGTCACATAACTGCCCACCTCCACCGGGGTAGAACGCTGTCCGGTCAAGGATGACGCCGTGCGCCGCTTCGTCAATTCCGATGACTTTGGCGAGAAAATTTTTGATATATGAATCTGTGTGACAGAGAAGTTCAGTCATTTTCAACTCCCATCAAGTAGATACCTAATTCTAACGCCAACCCACCAGTTTCCTCCCTACAATTTATCGGAAGGAATTCCGTATATGGATAACAAGCCTGATTGATTTCGTGATTCTTCTGTACCTCAAAAATAAGGAAAAAACTCATGGCATCTCCCATCATCGTGGACTTCCCACTTAAAGGCGAATGGATCACACCCAACACCCCCGGCACAAAAGTGCCCAGCCATGGTACGGATATGCTTGGCCAGCGCTACGCGTACGATTTCGTCGGGCTGGAACCGGGCAGCCAGAATACCAGGTTTTATCGTCACACTACGCTTCGTTACCTTTTGCTTGGTGTATGCCTCAAAGATTGCTACGGCTGGGGGCGACCCGTTTATGCGGCCTCGGAAGGTACCGTCATTCGAGCAACGGACGGTTGGCCGGAGCGTAACCCGGTCCACCTTGTGAGGGACCTATTCAACATGCTAAAGAATTCTTTTACCATCAACGTAAACCAGGAAGCGGACCTAAGGATTTTGACCGGGAACCATATTATTACGGAAAATTCAGATGGCTATACGCTCTATGCCCACTTACAGCAGGGATCGATCTGCGTCTCGGCCGGTGACAAGATCATCCCCGGTCAGCGGCTGGCTTCTGTTGGTCACTCCGGCAACTCCACCGCCCCACACCTGCATTTTCAGATGATGGATAACCTTGATCCTTGGAAAGCAAAAGGGTTGCCATGCTGCTTCCGGGAGTTTGACATCCAGGATGATGGCGTATGGCATACGGTTCAAAATTCAATGCCCAGGGCGACTGACCGGATCCAGAGGCTGTAAGAAAAAGAAAGACAATGATCTGCTTGCCGTATGATTTTTATGAGTTTCCCACGCTCTATTTTCCGCCCAGGGCTGAAACCAGGTTGACCAAAAAGGGTATGGATCCGGCAATTCCATCGGGTCTTTTTATTAACAGGACAATTAAGCCAACGATCAATACTATGTCGAAGAAACAAATTATTGATGTCAGCAGCGATACGGCTTTCCATTTTTTTACCTCTCTCGACTGCTTCTTGATCAAGGCATCCATTGCCACAAACCCTGAATAGACTTTTTTGTCAAAGTCTTCATTCTTGCGGGTACGGCTTTCCATGGAAAGCATCCATGTATTTAGTTCATCCAGGTTTGTGACTTGTTTCTCTGGCATTACAAATCCCCTTGAACAAAAATCGGCCCCTTTTGCGGATTATACTCCCGATAAGAGGCCGATCCTTTTTTATTCTATGAATAATGATTATTCACGCAGGTCGTTAAGCGCTTTGTTCAGGTTGGTCAATCCAATGCGGATCTCCTCCGGATTGGAACCGAAACCCAGGCGAAAGTAACGGTTGTCCATTTCAAAGCAACGCCCTGGGATGGTGAACGTTTTGTATTCCTCCGCCAACCGGCGGTAGAGTTTTTCCGGGTCTACCTTCACATCCGCTTTTAATCTGGGCATACTGACCACCCCCGCTTCGGGGAACACCCACTCAAAATCCTCCTGCTGGTCCATCCACGCGGCAACAATGCCGCGGTTTTCCAGGATACTGGCACGGGCTTTCTGAAGGTATTTCTCTTTCTGTTGCAGAACCCTCAGCGCGATCTCTTCGCCAATGGCATTGTTGGTAATGGTGACCTGCTCGCGGATGTTCAAGACACTATCCAGCATTGCCGGATCCTGTGTGGCCATCCACCCGATGCGGATGCCAGGCAAACCGTAACACTTGGACATGCTGGAGATGCTGATCACATTGGGACTAAGGGTGGCCGCCGGTGGCAGAGTGGCGTCAAAAACCATTTCGCGGTAGGTTTCGTCAAATAATAAATGTAAATCACGGGCTTCCACCCAATGGATCAATTCATCCAATTCCTGTCGGGTGATCATGGACCCGGTGGGATTGTTGGGATGGGTCAGGCTCACCAGCTTCGTACGCGGTGTAACCAGACTGTCCAACTTCTTTAGATCCGGTTTGAAATTGTTTTCGAAGGTCAATTCCAGAAAACTAACATCACAGTTCAGTGAGCGTGGGATCTCGTAGAGCGACGGGTAATTTGGGTGCTCCACAATGACGTGGTCGCCGGGTTTGAGCAGGGCCGATGCGATAAGAAAGATGGCTTCACTGCCTCCGCTGGTGACCACAATGTTCTTTGCGCTTAACCCCGGGTACTGTTCCGCGATACAGGCGCGCAGATCGGGCCGTCCGTGATGGTATCCGTAGCGGATGGGCAGGTCATCGATGTTAATGCCGAGCTGACCAAATGTCAGATACTTTACCGCGCTCTCGCCGATGTCATATTTCACGGCGTACTGATAATCGTCGAACCATTCTTCCAGGATCATGCGTTTGAACCACATAATGCCGCTCCTTATACAGTCTGTGTTTTTAATTGATGGTATTGTAAACTACTCCTGAAGAGCAGTCATTTGCCCTTAAAGAGACGTATCTTGAAAAAAAACCGCCTGTTGTGTAGTGAAAAGCACATGAATTTTCCATCCATGTGACAAGTAAGTCAAACCTCATCGCAATCAATGAACTATGAAGAGTTACAAGCCTATTCGCAGGATATGGGATATGATGACTCTGGAATAACTTTCAAATATTACAGCTGATTATCAAAAAATGATATTAAGGATTAAATACCAAAATACAAGTTACTGTTTCTAATGTTCTAAGCAAATTTTACATTTACACCCGGACTTCGTGAAATGCCTGACACCAACTTTTTTACCGTCTGCTTTTGAATCTGCTCTTTTGAAAATACAATTAAATAATTCCTCTTCTCCATTCTCCAAATATCTTCGAAGCGAATAAGCACAAACATCGGCAATTTGAATCATCTTAGTTAGGTCACTATTAACAAATAATGGTGTTTCAATTATTCGGTCTATCTTTGTCCAAAGAGTTCCGTTTTTTCTAAAACGATGCATCATATCTGTATGTTTTTTTGCAACGGTGACATTGTTATCGTAGATTAACAGTCCATAACAACCATTTCCTCCATTCTTTTTATTTATATTCTCAATGAATTGTTCAAAACGAGACACTAATTGTTCAAAAGCTTGTTCATCTGTAGTCTGGTTACTCTTTTTGGGATCATAGAATACTTTGTCTATGCATTCTGCAAAAAGCCTAGCAGATTTCCAACCAGAAACACATTTACCTATATCTTTGATGTAATT
>JAAYYW010000074.1 GCA_012515195.1 Leptolinea sp. | reverse complement strand
AAGCATCCAGATTACTGACATCCAGCTGTTCAGCCCTTACTTCGGCAATATCTTTGATAATATCATAATCTCCGGTGATCCTGACCGTGTCCTGAGAAAGGGTGAAATCCCTGACATAATAATCTTCTTTGGGCTTACCGTTTACCATAGTGGATACTTTCACCGTTTTAGCCAGGTTATATGCCACATTGACCTGCACATTGGCAGACGGCATGGATATGGTTTTTCCGCTTTCATTATAAACCTCAAGACGCCGGTTCAGGGAATTCCCCTCCAGAAGATGCTGCCGATCCACCGTTACGGCAACGCTGCCAATGCTGTTCATGACGCTTTCAAGATCTTCAAGGATAATGGTGCTCGGATTTGTTTTCACATTGACCGCATCATATCCTTCAGGAAGCTCGCCCACCCATTTAACCGATACGGGAAACTCTTTGCGAACGATATTCTCCAGCTTTATCTTCACAACCTTGGGGTAAACGTCCAGCACAAGAATATCCTGATCCCCTATGTATTCGGGCAGTGGAATGGGAATTTCGGCTGTCTCGGTGTTCTCTATGGGCGAAAAATCCAGATAAGCTTGAAAATCATTGGACGAAACCTTGTCAATCCGCTGTTTTCTGCCCCGGATCACCACATCCACCGTATTCGGAACATTGGAGGAAACCAGGCTGATATTGCTTGCTTCAAGAACCTCCCGGTTGGATCGGAGCGATATGGATATGGTTTTTTCCATCAGCGGATTCTGCTGATCCAGTACGATAAACCAGAGCATGATGCCTATCAATACCGATATTATTTTTAAAACGAGATCCTTCTCGAAAAATTGATTGAACCGTTTATTCATCCGCTTTCACCTTTCTAAACCAAAAACGCATCTTCTTATTGTTATTCTTGTCCAGAAGAAAGCGATACAGTGCCTTTCTCAGGGTGTCGGGTGTGAGGTTGCGCGTAAGCCCTCCATTATGGGCATAGGAAATTTTCCCGGATTCCTCGGATACCACGATGGATATGGCGTCGGAAACCTCGGTAATACCCAGGGCTGCCCTGTGGCGGGTTCCAAGTTCCCGGCTGAGGCTTGAATTTTCTGTAAGCGGAAGGTAGCAGGCGGCAGCCTTGATCTTGTTACTGCGGATAATAACGGCGCCGTCATGCAACGGAGTGTTGGGAGTGAAAATATTGGCCAGAAGCTCAAAGGAGATCTGGGAATCGATTTGAGTGCCGGTATTGATCACGTCACCAATCTTGGTATTTCGCTCAAGAACTATCAGCGCTCCGATGTAGTTTTCAGAAAAATGGGCGCAGCACTTGACAATTTCCTCTATGGAGGCGGTGGTACGCAGCTGTTCTTCTTCATTATCCACCACAAAAAAGTTTCTGAAACCGCTGTTTCCAATCTTCTCCAGCCCTCTGCGAAGCTCGGGCTGAAACAGGACGATCAGTGCAAAACCGAGCAGGGAGATAGCCCCTTCCAAAAGGAACGCCAGAGTTTTCAACCCGATTTGCTGCGCAACCCACAAGCCGACAACAATAAAAAGAATGCCCTTTACCAGCTGCATAGCCCTGGTTTCGCGCACCAGCTGAATCACCTTGTATACAATATAAGAGATGATACTGATATCAACTAGCATTAAAAGAATATCAATGGGTCCATTCAACCCAAGATAATTCCCAACAACACTAAAGAATTCACTGATGTT
>JAAYYW010000073.1 GCA_012515195.1 Leptolinea sp. | reverse complement strand
GCCATTTCTTAAACCGGCCACCATAACCGGCATGCGGATATCGGCGGCAGTGACTTCGCAAAAGTGTTTCATAATCCCCATCGGTTAGAATGGCATCAGCCAGCGCTATCGTACAGACCGTATCATCGGTGAAACGGGAATGTCCTGAAAAAAGTTCGAACTCCACCGATTTTACCGGGTGGTGTTCGTATGCTGAACCAATCACATCTCCCGCAATTGCGCCAATCATCTGAACCCTTTCAAAAAGTTCAGAAAATCATATCATATGAACGCCGACAGATCGAAAGGGTTTTTATTTTTGGGACAGAAAAAACAATGGACTAAAATTCCACCCGGTTACGTCCAGTTGTTTTAGCCGTGTACATTACATGATCAGCTTTTTCCATGAGCATTTCAAAAGTTGAGACTTCATCATCGATAGCCGCCACGCCCAGACTGACCGCTACCGGTATATCACCCACCGGTGTCTCTATCGGTAAATCGCAAATAGCTTCTCGCAGTCTTTCAGCTACTTGAACCGCAAAATCCAGTTCCGTTTCTGGTAACAAAACCACAAATTCATCCCCACCATAACGCCCCAAGATATCCACTTCACGAATGGCCTTTCGCCATCGGTCTGCCATTGCCCTGAGAACATGGTCTCCCACAGCATGGCTGTAATTATCGTTTATATCTTTGAATTTATCAGTGTCAATCATCACAGCAGATAGACTGCGTCCATAGCGGCGTGCCCGTTCCACTTCCCGACGCCCCAGTTCAAACAAACCACGCCGGTTGTAAATATCTGTTAATTCATCGGTAATGGCATACTGTTGCACCTCCGCGTAGAGGCGCGCGTTCTCAATAGCAACCGCAGCCTGGTCAGCAAATACCTGCAACCGGTCAGCGTGAGCCTGATTGTAAAAACCGGGTTGAGACGATTCCAGGTTCAGGAATCCAAAAACCTGTCCTTTGCTTAATAGAGGCGCAGACGCGATCGAGCGTGCCCAGTTTATGGCCGTGTGTTTTTCCAGGGCGGCATAATCTTTGATGTCACCCACCGCCAGAGGCATACCTGTTGTGTACATACTTAGGAAATGTGATTCCTGGTTTACCGGAACCTGAAGACTCATCATCTCATCTTCAATTCCAAGTTCCGCATAACCGATCGAACGGACGATATACGCTACATCCGACCAGATCATCATGACATTGGCCGCTTCATTGGGGACAACTTCTCCCACGTTAACCAATATACGGTCCAAAACTTCATCAAAATTCAATGTGCTTGTAAGAGCAGAGGCTGTATCACGCAACGCATTTGAGAGGGTAGCCTCTTCCTTATATTTATTTATCTCCGGGATGATCTGATTCTCTGTGAACGCCGCCAGAATACTCACGTCTTTTGTTGATTTAGCTAATTCAACCTGGTAAGCGATAACCTCACCATCCGCACGGCGCAGATCTATCTGAATTTTGTACTCCCCATCACCTGAAACAATCGTTTTCAGGGATTTTTCTGAAATTATTTGGCCAGTTGGATCTGATAAAAGACTATCGAGTTGTATATTGGTCAGATCTGACGCGCAATACCCTGTTAATTCCAACCATTTTTTATTCGCCTTCTTAATTCGTCCCGATTTATCCAGTTGGAGCAGCATAACGGGCGCAAGATCAAATAAATCATCTGATGTTGAAGGATCTGTCTTTGTCAGGTTGATGAGTATGATGGATTTTCCCAATGAATCCACCCTGCTCGCAACCATGTTAAATAACGTATCCCCAAAGGCTGTGTGTAATTCGATGGTATCAGTAGCCGTTATCCCATTTTTCCCGATCCTGGCAATGAGAGAAATAAAATGAGCGGCGATCTTACCATTAGAATTTGAAAATGTATTTAAATATTGACGTTCGCCAATTCCCGGGAAGAATGACTGAAAGGCCTGATTGGTTTTAAGAATCTCAGTGAGGTTAGATGAGATTAATATAGATGGTATGGGAATGGCATCAAGAAATTGGCCAAAATCTTCTATCTGGTTGTGCCTAGTCACTGCCTGCATGATCGTCTTTTTCATATTGCGACGGTCAACCGGTTTTTGAATAACACCATACAGAGATTGGAGACTATTCTTCGGCTGGCCTGTTTCCGTTGATACAAGGTAAATCACCGGGACTTTAAACTCATCCCGGAAAAACCGCTGGTTTTTTTTATTATCTTCCTTGCCTTCCATGGCAAAATCCACCAAAGCAACACCCGGAGGTGTTTCTTCGGAGATCTTTAAAGCCTCTTCAAAAGAACAGGCGATCGCAGGCGTTTGAAAGCCTGTAGATTCAGCCGCCACGACGATCTGATCGATAATAGCCTGTTCATTTTCAACGAGAAGGATTTGTGGAAGTTCTTTCATTTATGACCAATAGCAAACTGAATATTGTGCCGGCTTGATCAAATAGCCGCACAGGATGGTTATTGCTTTGATACGATCTCTTATATTAATACAAACAAAAATATGCAAGGTTTGAACCAATCGGACCTATTCATCCATTATTGATGAAATGGATTGCATAAATTATAGTGTTGGAATAATTAATTTGAAAGAAATTTTTTGTAAATTATTGGTTATTGTTTTTTAATGAATTTTCAAGTTTGATAATCGTATTACGTGTGGAAGAAAACGCCAACGGGGGTAAAGAATCTATCGAAAAGAAACCCGCTTCCACGGCATCATCACCGGCTTCCAAAGTACCTCCAGTAATATCCGCCGCATAGATCAATACAATATCCGCCCCTTGCGAATGCTCCCGTCCACAATGAATGTGCAACAGTTCGCTTGTCTTTACATACAAACCGGTTTCTTCAAAACACTCGCGTCTGGCCGCCTCATCCGCTGCTTCTCCTCCATCCATGAAACCAGCCGGGAAAGACCAGTAACCTTGAAATGGCGGATTTACTCGCTTAACGAGTAAAACCTTCCCTTCCTGTACAACAATCACAGCAACAGCAACTTTTGGGTCAGTAAAATAGATCCACCCGCAATTGGGACACACAGGCCGTACACGCCCAAATTTTTCCTCATGTGTCAACAATGTTCCACATTGGATACAGTACTGAACAGATTTTGGTGTGTTCATTCCCGTAAGGCCTTCTTCAATATGAATCCAGCCACAGCCAGGATAATAGAGAGCGTGAGCAAAATCAATGCTATATCAGATAAACGGAAGTGGGGTACTTTTCCCGGAGCTGTTTCGTTCTTTTGGTCTGTCCAGAATTCCGGTCCAGTTAAATCTGGAGAAGATGTCGCGAGTAGTTCTGTCTCAACACCAGACTTCGCCTGACTCGGTGTGGGAGAAAATGTTTGAACGCTCTTTTCTGCCGGTGTTGTCGCGGTTGCAGCAAACGACCTCAAACCAGTCGGCGTGGCATTTGACGGATCTTCCCCTGAAACGGCTTGAGAAGGGGCTGGCACAGCGACAATATTGCCGGCGCCCGATGGTTCTACCGGAGAAGAACCAGTATCGAGTTCACCAATAGCACCTTCATCAGCTTCTTCTACGGAATAAGAAGGTTCTCCTTTTAGTTCCGCGGGTGGAGGTGCGGTCATAAATCCCGGGGCTTCAGTCGGAGCGATTTCCGACATGGAATCGACCATCTCTGGGATTTGTTCCATCATACTATCCGGTCTTATCTCAACAGGTACCGCATTGGCCTGCCCATCATCGATCTGTTTTTCGGTAGTTGTTTCCATTATTAATGGCGCGCTTTCCATCTGCGGCGCCATGGCTGCCGGGTTTACCGCCAGCGGTAAAAAATCTACCAGAAGGAATATCACCGCCAGGATTGCCACAGCAATTGAGCTGTGATTCATGGTTGGCGTGAGCCAGAACCAACTCCGACGACAAACCATGTCTTCGGTCAAAAAGAAACTTCGCCTTCTCTTCACATCGGGCACAAAACGGAGAATGTCTCGGGTTTTTTTGAGTGCAAGCAAGGCAGCCTGCCAATTCGAATCAGTAGATAGACGGGTTTTGACCTGCCTGGTTTCTTCCGGCGTTAATCCGCCATCAAGATAAGCGGAGAGCATCTCCCATTCTTGAGCCTTTAAGTTGTCTTTCATCCAGCTTCCTCATATCTCTGACGGAAACTGGCTGGTAAAAGTTCCCAGAAGCCTGCCAGACAATCCCGCAGCTTCTGGCGCGACCTGGCCAACCGGCTCTTTACCGTACCCATTGGAATGGATGTTATCCGGCTGATCTCGTCATAATTAAATTCCTCCACATCGGCCAGAACTGCAACCAGACGAAAATCTGACGGTAGTTCCTGTAGACAATGTTGAACCGCTTTCTGCAGTTCAACCATTTCTGCCAACTGCGAAGGTGATGGTGATGGATCACTGAGCCAGTATTCGGCATTGACGCCATCATCTTCATCCTCCCGGGCTTCTATTGATATGACCGGACGTCTCTTTTGCCGGCGTAGTTCGTCATAACAGGCGTTAATAACTGTTCGGGTTATCCAGGACCTGAAGGATCCTCCTCGAAAAGATCGGATGGATCGATAAGCCGAGATAAACGCTTTTTGCGCGGCGTCTTCTGCCGCGTCATATGATCCCAACATTCGGAATGCTGTGTTAAATACACCGTCCTGATACTGATTAATCAGCTGATTGAACGCGTCAATATCTCCCCTACAGGCTGCGCTGACCAAGGAGGTTTCATCAATGTTAATTCCAGCCATTCGACCTCGTCCATGCCATTTCTTTGAGAAATTATAGTCCCTCCTACCGGAATGAGGCCATTATTTTCAGGTTGGTTAACATTTTATTAAAACCAAATCATCAACATATAAATGAGGTATCATAATGAGGAATTAAACTGGCTCTTATCAGAGATGTTTTACAGGAAGAAACAATATGAAAACACTCCTTTTGATGCGGCATGCCAAATCCAGCTGGAAGCACCCGGACCTGCCAGATCAAGACCGACCTTTAAACAAACGAGGCGAAAAAGACGCGCCTCATATGGGAAAATATCTTCGTGAGAAGAAATTGGTTCCTGACGTAATTTTGGCATCACCTGTCAAGCGTGTAACACAAACTGTGGATGGGATGCTGGAGAAACTGAACTACAAAGGTAAAGTGGAGTATATCGATTCGTTATATCTGGCTGAACCATCGTCATATCTTTCCACATTACAGGTAGTAGATGATAAATTTGAAAAAGTTATGGTAGTTGGACACAACCCGGGTCTTGAAGGACTGTTGCAGATTTTAAGTGGAAAGGTAGAATCACTTCCCACAGCGGCTGTCGCCCAACTGGTACTACCCATTGAACATTGGGCAGATCTTGCAGAGGGTACCCGCGGCGAATTGGTTGTCAGGGTTAAACCGAGAGACCTAAAATAACCGGATCCGAATTCTTTTTAAGGCGGCACATGCCGCCTTTTTTTATTACAATAATAGACAAATCATTCGTAGAGGATAGATATGACCAATCTGGAATCCCTCCAATCATCAGATTATGAGAATAAAGTTGTTCATGCCGCGATTCCAGTCATACTTGATTTCAGCGCTGAATGGTGTGCCCCATGCAAACGTCTGTCGCCCATATTGGCAGAGCTGGCAATGCAATGGGAGGGAAAGGCAAAGTTCTTTTCGGTAGATGCCGATTCCAATTCGGAGTTAGTTTCACTTTATAGGATCATGAGCCTGCCCACTCTTGTGATTATCAAAGGCGGTAAAGAAGTCCATCGTTTAATTGGTTTACAAACCAAAGAAAAATTAGCGGGTGAGTTTGGATTCCACATTTAATCAGACAGGGAAAACTATGGAAAGCGATAAGCAAAAAGCACCTTTCGGTATGTGGCCCAGCCCGGTCACTGCCGCGGCGGCAGGACAGAAACTGCGTTTAGAAGAGGTTCAATTTAGCTCCACCGGCGATTCCATCATCTGGTTGGAAGGCCGCTCTGGAACCGGTGTACTGGTGCGACAGAACAATAACGACGCCCGGTGTGATGTAACCAGCCCTGAGGTTTCTGTACGGGGTGGCATCGGTTACGGTGGCGGTGAATTTACCACACACAATGGGTCGATAATCTTTACGGAAAAATCCGGTCGGTTGTTCCGCACAAATTTGGGGTATGGCAATCCCAGTCCTATCACCCCAGTGTTTGGTTCATTTGCTGATCCCCAGGTCTCGCCTGACGGCCAGTTGGTAATGTGTGTATTTTCTGATGGGAAAACCGACCTGATAAGTCTGGTGGATGCCATCGGAAGTGAGTGGCCTTTGCAACTTGTCAAAGGTGCTGATTTCTACATGTCTCCCCGATGGCACCCGGGCGGAAAGATAGTTGCCTGGATTGAGTGGGATCACCCCAACATGCCCTGGGATAGTTCACGCCTGATGCTTGGACGGCTGGACGCAAGCTCTCCCCGCCTGATAGACTCACACAGTGTGGCCGGAGACAACAATCAGCCTGTTTGTCAGCCGGAATTCTCATCTGATGGCCGTTATTTAAGTTACATCGTATCGAACGGAGAATGGGAAGACCTGGTTTTATTGGAGCTCCAAACCGGTGAAACACGTATCCTCATAAAAGGTGATGGATTCCACCTGTCCCAACCCAACTGGGTTCAAGGGTTACGCTACTATGGGTGGGCTCCCAGCAATGATGAGATTTTTTACATTCGTAACGAGGGCGGCTTCGCTTCCCTCTGGCGTGTCAACATTGAAAGTGGAGATACCAACGAAATTTCGACAGCTCCTTTTACCTGGTTGTCGCAGATTTCCGTCTCCCCGGCCGAAAAGGCAGTGGTCATGATTGCATCATCCGCCGGTATCCCTGCTCGTATTGTCCGTTGGGACGAAACTGGCTTGCAAACTATCGCTTACAGCGATACAGAACGTCTTCCGGTTGATTTCTACCCGACTATATCCCCTCTACAATGGAAAGCATCAGATGGTAGCCCTGTCTTCGGTAATTATTATGGTCCCACCAATCCCGGATACAGTGCCAATGGCCTTCCACCAGCCATACTCTACATTCACGGCGGCCCCACATCAGAACAACCAGCAACATTCAGCGCAGAAAGATTGTATTTCACGTCTCGCGGATATGCCTGGTTGGACGTAAATTATCGTGGCAGCAGCGGTTACGGCCGGACTTACCTACAGGCATTGCAACACCGCTGGGGTGAAACCGATGTAGAAGATGCCGCATCTGGCGCCCAGGCGTTAATTGACAATGGGTTGGCAGATCCCAAAAAGTTGATCATTCGGGGCGGCAGCGCAGGTGGATATACCGTGCTGAATTCTTTGATACATCACCCCGGACTGTTCAAAGCAGGGATTTGCCTTTACGGTGTCAGCAACCTTTTCACATTAGTGCAGGATACCCATAAATTCGAAGCTCATTACACAGACAGTATGGTCGGATCGCTGCCTGCCGCGGCAGAGAAATTCCATGACTGGTCACCCGTTTTTCACGCCGACCAGATACAGGACCCACTGGCTATATTCCAGGGAAGTGTTGATAAAGTTGTGCCGCCTTCACAATCAGAGGAAATCGTTGACGCTCTCCGGAGCCGGGGTATTCCACTCATCTATAAGGTATACGAAGGCGAAGGGCACGGCTTCCGTAAGCAGGAAACACTGGCTGATTACTACTTTGAAGTGGAACGCTTCTTGCAACAATTTGTGTTGTTCGCGGTATAACGCCATTCCACCGCGGATTGCACATTGCAACCCAATTCCTCCAGCCCGGTTACGGAGATTCATGATTTCATCCGTCCGGGCATTGCAGGAAAGGAAAGAGAGTAATCACGTTGATCAAAAAAATCGTCCTTCTTCTCCTGTTGATGCTTACGTTATTCAGCCTCACCGGATGCGAAAGGCCTTCAACCGTTGCTCCTGTAGCCATGGTTCCTACCAGCGCTCCGGCTGTCAAGGTCGTTACCCCTACTCTGATGATCAAAACATCGGTCAAGGTTGCCACCCAACCTTCCGGTTTTCAGGAAATCCTCAGTGCCACACAGACAGCCGTCGCGACACTTCGGTCTGGTACCCTGACGGCAACCGCGGAAGCCACTTTGCTGACCGGTACCCCGGGAATTGGAACACCTGGCGCACTGGATGGTCTCATGCCGGGAACTCCCGGGATAACATCCACGCCAATGGCGCTCGGAACGATCTATCCAGAAACTGAAACCCCCACCGCGATGCCCGGTATGACAGGTCTGACCGGTACACCTGGTACTATTGGAACCCAATCCACCCTGACCGGAACCTTTGTGTTCCCCACTGCTACAAAAATGATCCCCAGTTTTTATATCCCCGGTGTACCAACTTTTGGCATTGAGAGTGTTGTGGGTGATAGCACGGTAACCATTATGACATCCGAGTTCCCGGCTAAATCCAAATACACCGTATATATGGGACCCAATGGATCTCGCGGATACGGCGGTACATTACTGGGTACATTTGATACCAATGAAGGTGGATTCATGACACTGGTATTCAATATACCGGCAACGTTACGCGGCTATTCACCCATCGATATTCGGATTGAATTCCCTGATGGCCGGTACACGTTCAACTTCTTCTACAACATCACTGCCAGCTAAGAAAACTACTCCCAATCATCCGGCTCAATGTGGACGTAAGCCCTGTCCACTTCAGGAAAATCTTCAAGCCGCTCAATCACCCGGTCGCTGATCTCATGCACCTGATTGAGCGGCATGTTTCCGTCAACATTAATGTGCATATCAACCACCAGGCGCGGTCCGCTGTATTCAGTTATGGCATGGTGTACACGGAGAACACCAGGAACCGATCCGGCTGCCGAAACCAGTTTATCGCGCAAATCTTCTGAAGCTCCCGCCCCGGTGAGGAAACCCAGATTCTCCTTCGCCGCCAGAAACGCAGCCCGAAAAATCCAAAATGCAACCACAATATCAGCCACAGGGTCGGCAAGAGGGTGTACGACTGTAGAACCAATAATTCCGATGAATGCCGCCAGCGAGGCAAGTACATCGCTTAAATTATCGCGGGCTGTTGTTTCCAGTGTTGGACTGTGGAGCTTATTCGCCAGGTTCCGAATCCACACGAACATACCAGCCTTGATACCCGACGAGAACAGCAAAACGAATATGGGCAAACCGATCTCAATGGCCTTACCCCCTTCACTAAACCGTCGAATGGATGCTTCTGCCGCGGAGTAACCGGCAAATGCCATAGATAATGTGATCATGAACCCGACCAATGGTTCAAACCGGCTGTGCCCCTGTGGATGACTTTTATCAGCGGGTTGCTGTGCCACCCATAATCCGAGAACCATGAACAAAGAATACAATACATCTGACGCGGAATTGGCTGCATCAGCCAGAAGAGCAACTGAACCGCTTAAAGCTGCCGCAATCCATTTTACGGTTAACAAAAGGATATTCCCGGCAATGGTGACTATTAGGGCTGTGCGGTACTTTCGCTGTTCAACCGGATCAGATTTTTGAATGCGAATAGATTGCATGTACTGAACTCCGAAAATAATCAACGGTCCCAAGAGCACTCCCGTTTACCCGAGGGCAAGCAAGGTGCACCTTTGAGACCGTCGATGATGTATCAACGCATTGGGCTGAGTGCTCCGCCCGTTTTTCTGATGGGTGTTACTATCCGATAAATTCTTCCATGTTGACAAGTAACGCATCCACATCACTCATGGTTATCTCACCCATGTGTGCGATACGGAATGTCTTGTCTTTCAAGTCGCCATAACCATTGGCAATTCGCATGCCTTTGGTCTGAAGGAACTTGTTGAGGGCGGCGATATCCAACCCCTTGGTGTTCCGAATAGTAGAAACGGTCTTTGAGCGGAAGCCCTCCGGGGCCAGCGGTTCCATGCCATGATCGCTCGCCCAATTCTGTGTCCGCTTCGCCATAGCCGCATGGCGCGCATACCGGTTGTCCAAACCCTCTTCCAGAATGCGGTCAAGTTGAACATCGAGAGCGTAGATCAGCGGCATGACTGGGGTCATGGGGGTTGAGTCTTTTAATCGGTGTTTTTCCATTAATACCAGGTCGAAATACCAACCGCGATTGGAGACGGTTTCGGCTTTCTTCATTGCCCGGTCAGAAGCCGCTGCCAGCGCTAGGCCGGGCGGGAGGGCAAGGCATTTTTGAGACGATGTCAGGACGAAATCAATTCCCCAGGCATCCATTTCGATCTTGACTCCACCCAGCGATGAAACAGCATCAACCAGGATGAGTGTATCCGGTGAAATTTCATGAATAACTTTTGCCAGATCTTTTACCGGGTTTTCAACCCCTGTTGAAGTCTCATTGTGAATTATCGTAACGGCTTCGTAGGGTTTCTTCTTGAGCGCGTCAGCCAGCATGTCTGGTGTGATGCCCTGCCCCCAGGGTGCTTCGAGTTTATCGGCTGTCTTTCCATTGGCAATTGCGCATTTATACCAACGATCACCGAAAGCACCATTCACACAGGAAAGTACACTCTCCTGTACGAAATTGCGAATGCCGGCTTCCTGCATTCCCGAGCCTGAAGATGTAGCTTGAAAGACACGGTATTGCGTCAAAAACAACTTTTGAGCTTTTTCCGCTGTTCGGCGGAAAATTTCCTCAAAATCCTTGCTTCGATGCGGCATCATCGGCTTGGTCTGCGCGGCCAAAACCGCTGGAGCGACATCTACTGGTCCAGGAACAAACATGGGTGACATAGTATTCTCCTCTATACTAATGTGGGTTAGCGAAGAATAAACGATAAAACGATGAGCACTCCGACAAAGAAGATGACCTGGTAACCAATAACTTTTAGATCTTTTTTGACAAGGGTGTAATCGGGATTGAACTCACTGCTGGGGCGGGAAGTGACGGAACGTCGTCCAGTCGTGGGAGTGGATGTGAATGAAACTTGCCGTTTGGTGTTTTTTGCCATGATTTTTTCCTGAAATTGCTTATGAATTTTTCAATACCGCAGAGATGACAATTCTCTGGTTATCGACCATATAAGGGTAACATGAAATCAACGTTACAACAGAATCTGATGTAGGAGACATTACCTCAACCTGGTTTGGCCGAACAATCCGTTTCTGGTTGACCACATAGGTATATGTCCTCAGGTTGGTAAACAGTGTAATAGTATCACCTGTCTCCAATTTATCCAAGTCACGAAATATCTCTCCAAAAACATCGTTATGGGCAGAGAGCACCATATTCCCGTTTTCGCCGGGATTCGGCGTTCCAGCATGCTGCCCCACGCCTTTCTTTAACTGTTCCCAACCATCCCCCTGGATCACTGGAGCATCAACCGTTATTGCCGGTATCTGTATGCGCACTGCCTGCTCAGGACTGGGAGTAGGCAGCGGAATAGCCGCGAGGGATTGCACCAGCGGGCGTAAATGGGCTGGAATTTCTTCTTCATTGGGCTGCGCGCCGCCTGGCGCGTTTGGTGGTGTATGTCCCGAAGGCAGAACCACAGCTCGAATGATCGCTGTTGGAGCCAGAGTAGGCTGTACCAATGATTCGGATACTTCACGGTTCAAGTTTTGCCAAACCTGGATCCCGTTGAATAAAACAAAGATCAAACCCAGAACAGCGACAATTTCTATTCCCATGAGAAGACGGTCCAGCCAAACCTTCCGGCGTGGAACTGGTGCGGTTACCTCCCGCACCTCACCGGGTTCTGAAACGATCCGTCCAGGCTGGTATCCGGTTACTACACTCGAACCCTGGGCAATTCTGCCAGTCCGCCGGTAATAATCAAGCCTCTCCCGCCGCGCTTCCAACCGCTTATGGGTCAAAAGCGATTTTAACTCTTCAATTGAATAATCATCCAATGGATGTTTCCTGGCCACCAGAAACTCCGATCAGGGAAATACTACCGTATTAGTTCCAAAAATTATACTGCAATCATCAGAATTCAAAATAATTGTCCCGATTTATCGTAGATCGGGAACAAATTCAAATCCCACCATGAAGAATAATCAGATATCTTTATTAGCCCGATTATATTAAAATGGAAGCATAATAATCCTCGCATGAAGATATCAAGGGGACATATTTTTCAGAAAACTGGTAAAACAAACGAATGGATAAGAAAAAGAACTATCTCATTGACATGGACGGTGTTCTTGTCCGGGGACGCACATTGATACCCGGAGCGGATACCTTTATCGAATCATTAAAACAACATGGCCATAAATTTTTAATCCTGACAAATAATCCGTTATACACACAGCGCGATCTGGCACACCGATTAAGTTTGATCGGCCTGGAAATTCCACCAGACCGGATTTTTACTTCGGCCATGGCAACTGCCCTATTTCTGCAAAGCCAAAAACCAAACGGCACGGCGTTTGCGCTGGGTGAAAGCGGCCTGACACAGGCACTGTATGATGTTGGATATGTCCTTACGGACATGGAACCGGATTATGTTGTTCTGGGTGAAGTAAACAACTACAATATGGACCAGTTTACAAAAGCCATACGGCTGGTTGTTCAGGGGGCTGCATTCATCGCCACCAATCCCGATGCCAACGGGCCGGATGAAGCTGGAGTCGTTCCCGCCTGCGGCGCCATGGCGGCACTCATCGAAAAAGCCAGCGGCCGGACACCTTTCTTTATCGGGAAACCCAATCCATTGATGATGCGAACTGCCATGAATTATCTCGGAGTGCATTCCGAAAACACCGTGATGATCGGCGACCGAATGGATACCGATATTGTCGCTGGCGTTATGGCCGGCCTGGAGACTATCCTGGTGCTGTCAGGTGTGACGGGCGAACACACATTACATCGATATCCATACAAACCTACACGCACCGTAGACTCAATCGCCGATATTCAACCCGAATCAGAATAATGCCTCCCCGTTTTAATGGCAGAGGTTCTTGAGATACGGAAGGATCCGTGTAATTTTTCATGTGCTTTTATATAAGATTGCAAAAGGATTCTTCAACAAAATTTCTGGATGTTATAATCTGGGCAATCTTAAAAGAAAGAGTTATGACCATGTTTGTTTCCAAGAAAATGAAACTGTTCGTTTTTTCAATTATGGTTATGTCGGTTGTCACAGGTTTAACCGGTTGTTCGACAATCCCATTCCTTTCACTTCCGACAGAAACACCGACAATCACACCCATCCCACCCACTGACACGCCACAACCCACTCCGACGCCCGTGACGCCCACTGCCACCCCGGCTCCTACTGAAACGGCCACCCCAACGGTCACCCCGCTGCCCCCGCTGGCTGTCGTCCCGGATGGTATCAATCCTTTCTGCCTGACAAAGAAGTATTTCATATCACACATCGACGGACCCGCCGGACCGGCATCCATGCCAGAATTTGCCCAGGCAGGCGCCGTGGACAAAAAGACAGGGACCATTAATTTTCCCATATCAGCCATCGATTGCACACTGGTTCTGACTTTCAATCAACCCGTTCCAAGCGGTATGAAACTGCAGGTTTGGGATGCCAGACCGCAGGAGCCATTCATTGTGTATGACATGCCGGCCAATCCCAGTAATCCCAAAGAGGCCTACGCTGTTATGACCCATTCGTATATAGTTGATCCTCCCAAGTGGTGGATGGACTACACCATCGTGGTTATTACCGCGGACGGGAATGAAGTATTCCGGGCGCCCATACATGTACAAAAACCCCTTCCAGAAAAGTGCTGGGACGATTCGTATCCCGATCCAATCACGTTATTCTGCCCCATTATGGATTCATAAATAGACACGTAATGTCCTCACTGGAGAATTCCAAACAGGAAGGCCGATACCTGTATGCCATCCTGATCACCGCTATAATCCTGGCCGCCGAGATCATCGGCGGCATTTTAACTGGCAGTCTCGCATTACTCTCTGATAGTGCGCATATGTTCACCGATGTATTTGCTCTTGTGGTCAGTTACAGCGCCTTCAGGATCGCAAGAAAACCGGTCGATGAACGCCATACTTACGGGTATCACAGGGTTGAAGTCTTTGCCGCTTTGGTCAATGGGTTATCACTGGCCATAATCTGTGGTGGTATCTGGTGGGAGGCGGTTGAACGATTCATAACCCCTGGACAGGTTGATGGTCTGCCCATGCTGATCATTGCCGCCATTGGGCTGGTAGCCAATATTCTGGTTGCACTGATTTTAAAACCAGGACATCATCACCATGACCATGATCACCATAAGGGTCATGAAGAAGATGACATCAACATGCAAAGCGCTTATCTTCATGTAATCGGCGACGCATTGTCATCCATCGGTGTGATCATTGCCGGCCTGGCTATCTGGCTGACTGGAGCTTTATGGATAGATCCATTGATCAGCATACTGATCGGTATCATGATCGCCATCAGCAGCTACCGATTATTACGGCGGTCTGTCCATATATTATTGGAAGGCACACCGGAAGGAATATCTATCCCGGAAATCGCGTCTGCCATTGGCGAGGTCAATGGAGTAGATGAAGTCCACGACCTGCATATCTGGAATATTGGTTCCAGTAATGTATCGCTGAGCGCACATGTGACCCTTACCTCGGAAGGCTGTTTGCAGCAACCGGTTATACTTAATCAGATCCGGGAAATGCTTCTGAAAAAGTTTTCTTTGGAACATGTGACGATCCAGTTAGAAATCGAAAGTTGTGGGCAGGGAACCAGGATCATTCACAAATCCTTGGAGTAAATTGAACCGAATACATAATCTTCAATTTCAGCGTTTAGCGTTTAGGTTATTGATCGCTCTTACTATTGGCGGAACCATTATTTCTGCCTGTTCCAACACCAGCTCTTCACTGACACAAACCCCGGGGCCAACTTTAACAGGGACAACCAAACCGGTTATCACCCAAACCGCCGCACCCATTCCCTCTGCCACTATTCCTGTGGAACTATCCAAATTAAAAGGAACAGATATCCGCCTGATCCATCCCTGGTCCGGCGAGGCCTTCACTACACTTCGGCGTTTGATTGCAGAATTTAACAACGAAAACATATGGGGCATCCGTGTAACGGATATTCAGGGTGGAAGTGTTACTGAAACTGCCCGTGCCTTTACCGATAGCATGGTAACAAGCGAACGCATAAATTTGATCGCCATCTCTCCGGAATACCTGGCCGGTTGGAACAGCGGTGGTTTCACGATAGACCTTTCGCCGTACATTTCCAACACAGAGTGGGGTATTCCTATCAAGGAAAAGTCAACGTATTTTTCCGAAGGCTGGAAATCAAACCGGATGGATGGTGTTCAAATCGGCATTCCGGCTCAGATCAATCTACATATCCTGGTTTACAACAGAACCTGGGCCAATGAGCTTGGTTTTACAGAAGCGCCCCGAACGAGGGACGAGTTTTTAACCCAGGTATGTGAAGCAGCACGAACCAACAACCAGGATTCGGACCGCGAGAATGACGGAACCGGTGGTTGGATCATCAATTCCGGTTCTTCAACCCTGCTATCCTGGATCCATTTGTTTAGCGAAAAAGGGTTTGCTGTTGATTCACCGGAGAATGCCATTAGAGCGGATGAAACGGGAGAAGCTTTCACTTACCTGCGCGAATTGACAGAAAAAGGCTGTGCGTGGAGCAGCCGGGTAGCATCTCCCTTTACCTATTTTGCCACCAGACAGACACTGGCTTTTTCGGCCACCCTCCCCGATCTTTTGGAATTGGAACAAATGATGAAATTCGGTGAGAATACCGATGAGTGGGAAGTTCTCCCATATCCTGATAACTCCTCTGAATCTACAATTTTTGGCACCGGTCTATCCTATGGAATCAGCAAGACCGATGATATTCAAGAATTGGCATCGTGGTTATTTCTTCGCTGGTTAACACTTCCACAGAACCAGGCTCGCATGGCTGAAGCTGCAGGCACAATACCGCCGACGACGGCATCAGGTGCCTTGATGGAAACGTATGGCGCATCACACAATTGGTGGACAGACGCGTATGAAATGGCTCAAGACGCGGTCTTCATCCAGACCTCTCCTGATTGGCAAAAAGCCCGACCGGTGCTGGAGGATGGTTTCTGGCAGATGCTTCAGCCAACCCCTATGCCTATCCCGACCCTCTTACACCAGATGGACGAGACATTTCGTTCTTTCGTGGAATAACCTATGACAGAATACATTATCTACACCGATGGCGCATGCGATCCCAACCCCGGACCGGGTGGTTGGTCAGCTGTGTTCACAGAAAACGGTATCCGAAAGAAGGTTTTGAGCGGTGGTGAAAAGCCTACCACCAATAATCGCATGGAATTAACAGCCGCCCTGCGAGCCTTGGAAAGTTTGCCTTCTGGTGCAAGTGCGGTGGTTTACACCGATTCGCAGTACCTGATGCTTGGCATCACCAGTTGGCTGCCAAATTGGGTAAAACGTGGATGGAAACGGCAGGGCGGTAAGCTGGCCAATGAAGATCTGTGGAGAGCACTGCATATCCAGATCCAACGAGTAAAAGTAAAATGGAATTGGCTTCGCGGTCATGCGGGCACACCCATGAATGAACTTGCTGACAGGGAAGCCCGAAAAGCCATCCCCCGGTAATCGCAACTTTTTCCAAGAAAAGGAAGGATCATATGCCAAGACCAACCACCCGTACTGCGCTTTTGGATGAAATCCATGATGAGCGTAAGAAGTTGGAAGACTTGCTGGCAACCATATCATCGGATGTGATTAGTTCTCAAAAAGTCATGGGGGAGTGGACAACAAAAGATATTCTCAGCCACTTGATCGCCTGGGAACAGATGGTGATCCTGTGGGTTAAGAGCGGTTTTGAAGGAAAAAACATCCCCGTGCCGGCAGAAGGATTCAAGTGGAGCGAATTGCCTGCCTTAAATGAAAATATTTTCAAAGAACACAAAGATGATCCATTGGATTTGGTGATGAAAAGATTTAATGAGTCACATCACGAGATTTTGGATCTAATAAATTCCGTTTCCGAAAAAGACCTGTTCACCCCGGGTTTGCATAAATGGCAGAACAAGAATATGCTGGCGGCGTATTTCAAGTCCGGCACATCCAGCCATTATTTATGGGCGCGCAAAGAGATCACCAAAGGGTTGAAACCCAATAATAAGTAGTCATCAACGGAAGAAAATTGGGGAATTAATTTTGCTTGCCGAAATGCCGCGTCAGCGGTAAACCGGAAAATGAAAATCCCACAGAGATACTGTGGGATTGAGGCGACGAGGGGATTTGAACCCCTGATGAGGGTTTTGCAGACCCTTGCCTTGCCACTTGGCCACGTCGCCATATACAATAGCAGGCAGATTTTATCAGGTCAAAGGATTAAACG
>JAAYYW010000072.1 GCA_012515195.1 Leptolinea sp. | reverse complement strand
TTACGCAAATTGACGATAGACTGGTTGACCAGTGCCGTTACTTCCATCCCAATAAGCTTTCGGATTAAGCGATGGCGCGTAAGATCATCCAGATGGTTCCCCTTAATGCCCAGTGTACTTAGAAGAATCTCCCATAGCTCAATTCCGGATAACATATCGACAGTGATCATACCGGAACGCAGTCCATCGTCCAGATCATGAGCGGTATAAGCCATTTCATCTGCCACATTTGTGATCTGAGCTTCCAATGAACCACGCAAATCTGGATTGTAGTCGGCGGCATCAGATTGGTCATACTCGGTTTCATGTTTAACAATACCTTCAAGGACTTCCCAGGTAAGATTTAATCCATCAAAATCTGGATAACGCTTTTCCAGCTTGGTAATAATCCTCAGGGAATGTTTGTTGTGGTCAAAACCACCATGATCTTTCATCAGTTTGGACAATGTGGATTCACCGGAATGCCCAAAGGGAGGATGTCCAAGATCGTGAGCCATGCAAATTGCTTCAACCAGGTCTTCATTCGCCCCCAACGCGCGGGCGATCGTTCGGCCAATCTGAGTAACTTCGAGTGTGTGAGTCAAACGGGTCCGGTAGTAATCCCCCTCAAAGTTGAAAAATACCTGGGTTTTATATTCAAGTCTGCGAAACGCCGTTGTGTGTAATATCCGGTCGCGGTCACGTTGAAAACAGGTTCTATAGGCTGGTTCTTCTTCAGGAAATTCGCGGCCTTTGGAATCTTTACTTCGGATACCATAAGGAGCAAGTGATTTATCTTCTTGTTCCTCTAATATTTCACGGGTAAAAAGCATAATCGCCTCCTTGTGCTTTTGCTTGTTAAGTTTTTTACTAATTATGAGTGTAGAAGAGTACCGGTCGTTTTGTCAACCAGGGCATCCAACAAGGAGTGCCCATCAATTCCACTGGTTATATTTATTTCCATTTCAGGATGACGTTGAAGTATTTCCATCATGATCGCCACTTTCTTGGCCATTCCTCCGGTTACATCCATACCAGCCGCTCCAACAACCGATCTTCCAAGCTTTTGAAATTGGTCGATTGAGAGAGATGGGGCAAGCTGTGTGCAGTCAGGAAAATCCCGCCAAATTCCCGGTTCCCGGGAACAAAGTACTATGCGATCAGGCTTAAGTTCGTCTGTGAGGATGTCGAAGATTTCTTCTGTTGAAAGAATCGTTCCGCCAATGGATCTGTCGAAGATCACATCACCATTTACTACAGGGATCAGGTTCGCGTTTAAAGCACTCTGTAATGGGCTGACCTGGAATTCAACCGGTTCACGATTATCAGTAACCACCCAGGCGGACGGAGGAAAAGCGATCACAGGTAGACCTGCCTGAAGGCAAGTATGTATGACAAGCTCATTTAAACGGCGGGCGTCTTCCCAAACCTCTGCGAACCCCAACCAATCGGCATTGGTTTTTACACCATTCCGGGTATTGTACTTCTGACCGGAGAAGTGACCAAAACTTCCAGAGCCATGCCCAAGTAGATAAGCAGTATCAGGTCTTTCATGTCGGGCAGCAGCGATCTGTCGGCACAAATTTTCAATATTCTCCAAAATCGGAGTGCGGGGTTGGGTTTTGTCTGTTATGGCGGCACCGCCAAATTTCACAAAAACTAACCGGTTCGCTTTCATTCGCTATCCTTGTTACTGTTTAAGGTGAAAGCAAATACACGCACGGCTCCCGCATTATTTAATGCCTGACACACTACTTTTTCAGTATCTGGGTTGCAAAGCGCGATCATATTTCCGCCTCCACCGGCGCCAATCAATTTTGCGGCATCCGCGCCGGAATTGCGAGCGGTCTTCACCAGGCGGTCAAGTGCGAAGGATGACACTTCGATCTGCTGAAGCAGCCGATGGTTTTCATTCATGGCTTCTGCCAGCAAGGGAGTATTACCTTGTTCTAAGGCTTCTCTTGATTTTGCCACCAGGTTCTCGATCTCAGTGAATATCTGGTTATAACGGACGGTATCCTGGTCAAATCGTTTTCTCACCCCGGCAACCATGCTGCTGGTGGCAGAGTTGATACCGGTATCTGCCAGAACCAGATTGACAGGTTGTTTTACCTGGATCGATTCAAGGGATTCGCCCCGGCGGAAAAAAATCGGTTTCTCATATGTAATAACCGTATTGTCAACACCCGATGGATTGCCATGATGGATTTTTTCAACGTCAAATACCAGTCCATTTATGGTTTCCAATGTAAACGTATTTGGACACACGAAATCAGAGAGCGCCCGGATCAAAGCACAGCTGACAGCCGCTCCTGAACCCATACCTCCTCCAATTGGGAGTGCCGAATTAATCCTTATCATTAATCCTGGAATATCAGGATGACCGCAAGCGTTTAGTGTTAAATCGACCGCCATTCGAAGCGGATTCTCGTAAGGAAGATCGTTCACGCATTTATACATCCGAATGACCGGTGAATCAATCCAGATGTCTCCTGCCGGACATTTGAAGGATTCAATAACGACTTCCACCCGTAATTCAGAAACAGGGATGGCAATGGCTGGTTTCCCGTAGACTACGGCATGTTCGCCGAGGAGAATCGCTTTCCCCGGTGCGCTGGCAGTTGAGAGGACTTCGGTCATGAGGTTATCAGAACAGATAAAAGATCACGAGAACACTGATGCCCCATAATCCAATCGCCGCCTGTAGGGGACGGTCAACAAGGGCAATTTCATCCGGTGGGCTGGTAACACCATCAATCTGAAGA
>JAAYYW010000071.1 GCA_012515195.1 Leptolinea sp. | reverse complement strand
TGGGTTGGACTCTGAAATACATACCCGATGGTGTGGGCAGCCTGGGCAACAGTCACTTTCTGGGTGTCCTTACCTTCCAGTAGAACCCGTCCGCTGGTGGGTTTCAACAATCCCAGCGCGTGCTTGACCAGGGTGGTCTTGCCAGCGCCATTGTGACCCAGTATGGCGATCACGTCCCCTTTTTTTACATCAAAGCTGATGTCATGCAGCACATCGGGAAGATCATCCCGGTAACGGAAGGATACGTTTTCAAATTTGACCAGCGGCTCGCCCGGTTGGGGCGTAAGCAGAGGTTCAAACGGCACGACAGCCCTGCCTTTTGCCCGTTGAACAACGATATCGGCCGGTAGTTTGATGCGGTGGTAATCCACCACATCCATCAACCCATCGGTGGAACCGTAGTATTTCTGGCAGCCCTCATCCAGGTAGAGAACACGCTCCGGGTTAATGGACAACACATCTTCCACCCGGTGTTCCACGATCATCACCGCGATACCGCGGTCAGCCAGTTCGCGGAACAATCGCAACGCTTCGTGGGCGGAAGCCGGATCCAGGCTGGAAAGCGGTTCGTCCAAAAGCAATACCTGCGGCTGCATGACCAGAACACCGGCCAGTGCCACTTTTTGCTTTTCCCCGCCGGAGATCGAAAAGGTTTCACGGTCGCGCAGGTGAAGTATTCCAAGGTATTCCAGTGTTTCATCGACGCGCCGGATGATCTCATCGCGTGAGACCCCCAGATTTTCAAGACCAAAAGCCACTTCGTTCTTAACATAACTGCCAACGATTTGCCGTTCCGGGTCCTGTAACAGCGTTCCCACGGTTTGAGAAAGATCAGCCATGGAAAGCGACGAAATTGGCTGCCCCAGAAGAGTAATAATGCCGCTGATCTGACCCCGGTACGTGTGCGGTATAAGCCCATTAATGCAGCGCATCAGGGTGGTTTTGCCGCAGCCGGAGGATCCGGCGATGAGCAGGACTTCACCGGGGAAAACCTCGAAAGACAGGTCTATGATCGCCGGTTCTGTTCGGCTGTGGTATTGAAAGGTCAGGTTTTCAACAGTAATATACGGTTCCGGGTTCAAGGCTGCTCCTGAAAAGATAATTCAAATTCTGTTCCAACGCATGCGTTTAAGCGCTTCTCTGCGCTTCCCTGTGACACGGCAATTTCCAGATAATCGCTGTCATCCAGCAGCGCGATCAAATCACCAGGATGAGCGGAGCCATACGTTGGGGTTAAGTTCGTAATCCTGACTCCATTGATAGCAATTGTAAAGCTTTTTCGTCCGGAAAGATGCTTGCCGGTGAGGTTGCCGGTTAGGTTGCCAAAGTGATCGACATGGAGGACTGTTCCCTTCCACCCGTTGGTCGTACGGGAAGGGTCTGGTATGGGGAGAAATACAGGGTCATGAATGGGTGAACCGAATTCATTCAGTGGTATCCCGGCAGACAGATGCGCGGCGGCAGGCGCGAATACATCACGTCCATGGAAAATGTTAGTAGTATCGGGAAGCCAAAATCCCGGGTTCTCAAGAGCGAAGTATTCGCAGGTCTCACCGGCGGCTTTAACCTGGTCAACCAGCAATGTGATCAACCCGTTGTCCGGTCCGACAAAATATTGCCGTCCAATGCGCGCGGCCATCCCGCGCCGTTTTGTTCCCACACCAGGGTCGACGACCATCAAATGTATGGCACCGTCGGGAAAAAAAGGCGCGCAACGTGAAAGGATCACAGCGCCTTCAAGAACGTTAAACGGCGTGATGTCATGGGTAAGTACTGCGATGTTGGCCGTGGGCGCGATAGACAAGATCACTCCGGTCAGCACGCCCGAATCATAATCCGTGGTACCAAAATCAGTAGTGATGGAAATGACCGGCCGGTTCACGCGCTGTCTCCGGCCCCGAAAAATACCTGGATGGGCTCGCCCGTTTTGATCCCAAGCCGGGCTGCCGCGCTGCCTTGGACAACCGCCACAATCAGGTCTTCCTCTGTACCGATCATCGCGGCCAAATCGCCTTCTGGGGCATCGCCGAAAGTGTGAGCCAAACCGTTAATAGACATGCCGGCAACCACCACGGATTTTATGGTTTTCCCTTTGAGGAGATTCATCGTGATATTGGTGGCTAAATTACCAAAATTATCGATGGCAATCACTTCTCCCTGCAGGGTGTTGCCACGCAGGACCGGCTTGGGATTTTCCAGCCTTACAGGGTTCGGAAGAGGTGTTCCCATTTTTTCCAGGGGAATACCATTAGCCAGATGTGCACCAACCGGAGCAAAAATATCGCGTCCGTGGAACACGCGGCTTA
>JAAYYW010000070.1 GCA_012515195.1 Leptolinea sp. | reverse complement strand
TCGAAATCAGGGTCGTGCTCCCGGAGACAACTGGCTTCAACATACATTAATGGGGTACAACTATCGCCTTGATGAAATGAGCGCGGCCATGGGCTATAGCCAGATGCAGCGGCTAGACTCATTACTGAATGCCCGCCAACGGGTAGCAGACTTGTATCTCAAGCACCTGGAAGGCATATCCGGCATCGAACCCACGGCTGTACTACCAACGACCACCCGGATGAGCTGGTTTGTGTTCGTTGTACGAATTCCCCACGGGAAGGACCGGATGATGATCGCGGACCGGTTGGCTGAAAAAGGCATACCTGTTCGCCCGTATTTCCTTCCAATCCATCTTCAGCCTTATATGGCTGAACGTTTTGGCTATCAACCTGGTGACTACCCGGTAACCGAAGACCTCGGAGAACGCGGACTTGCATTACCGTTTTCGGGCGTGATGAATGAAGACCAGGTCGAAATGGTCTGTTGTGCGCTTCACGATAGCTTATGAGCAGTGAGGGAACCTTCCGGCCGCCTCGCCGGCGGGGATTGATCTTTCAGGTCGGAGCCGCGTTGGCTTTTTTCAGCGCCGGGGGACTGCTTTTTTATTTATCCATGGAACAACAGGTAGGGTTGTATTTCATTCTTCTCCTACTGGCTGCAATGATACTGCTTTCACCGGTTCCATTGATCATTTACCGGGCGATTGCGCTTTCCCGGGCCACGTATAAATTGGAGAGAGAGGGTCTTCGCCTGCGGTGGGGATTGCGTGCGGAAGATATTCCCTTTCAATCAATCGAATGGATCCGTCCGGCGTCTGAACTGGGTTACAACCTTTCTTTACCTAAATTCAGTTGGCCAGGCGCATTGCTTGGATTTACATCTGTTCCCGAACTTGGAGTTGTGGAATTCATCGCGGCGGAAACAGAAAACCTGACACTTATCGCCACACCCAATCGGATCATAGCCATTTCACCTGTCAATCTTAAATCATTTATGCTTTCGTATCAGAGAATGTCTGAAATGGGCAGTCTAACTCCCATGGCGGCGTTCAGTTCACAACCGGCTGTATTCGCGCGGTATGTATGGAGAGACCGGGCAGCCCGTATCCCCATACTAACCACAATCTTCTTGACCATCGCATTGTTGGTTGGTGTCATTGTAATTATGCCTACACGCCAACAAATCTCGATCGGTTTTGAACCCGGCGGCCAGCCACTCCCTCCGGTTTCTTCTGAACGGTTGCTTCTGCTTCCCATCCTGGCAGGATTGACAGCGGCCATATCCATATTGACCGGACTTTTTTACTACCGGCATGAAAACCAACGTGTTGCAGCGTATTTGATTCTGGCAGGCGCAGCCACCACTCCATTCCTATTACTTCTTTCCCTGGTGTTTATTCGATGAACCTGATTGCCTTACAACTTCCCATTGGTATCTTTCTGGCCGCCATCATCGCCCTGGCCACTTTTTTCACCGGGTCCCTGAGTCGTTCAGGAGCCACAGGTGCGTTTCTTCTTGGATCGATCATATTCGGTATAGGCGGTTTTGGATGGTCTATTCTACTCCTGGCCTTTTTCATCTCTTCGACCTTGCTCTCCCGACTTTCAAATGGAAAAAAGCGAGAAATTGAAGCCAATTTTTCCAAAGGAACCCGCCGGGATGGTTTTCAGGTGACTGCCAATGGCGCTGTCGCGGGAGTTTGTGTCTTGTTATTTCCGCTTCTTGGCGGACCCGCCTGGCTGTGGGCTGGCTTTGCTGGAGCTCTGGCCGCTGCCAACGCTGACACCTGGGCTACGGAGATTGGGATACTGGGTAAAACAAAACCTCGCATGATTACCAACTGTAAGCCGGTAGAACCGGGAACTTCTGGTGGTGTAAGCCTTTCCGGTTTTTTGGCCGCATTTGGTGGATCGCTTTTTATCGCGTTCCTGGCGGTTGTCTTCAAACCTGATCAAGTGCAAAACAATCTTGAAAACAACATCATCCTTTCACTTATAGTAACGGTTGCAGGAATAGCCGGAAGTCTGGTCGATTCCATTCTTGGCGCGGGCAGTCAGGCTATGTACTTCTGTGATATCTGTAAAAAAGAGACGGAAAAGCATCCGCTGCATGGCTGTGGTAACCCGACACGACACATCCGCGGATTGGCCTGGCTTAACAACGATTGGGTAAACTTGTTTTGCACACTTACCGGCAGCATCACAGCAGCCCTTCTGGCAATATTTCTGATATCCTCACCGGTTTCACTCTCAGGTGAACAAGGTGCTGAAATGACAAAGCTTGATTTTTCGAGCCCCGTGTTTGCATACAATCAGCCCATTCCAGCCAAGTATTCCTGCGATGGGCAGAATATCTCTCCCACTTTTTCCTGGACCGGCATTCCGGCTGACACCCGAAGTCTTGCCCTGATCGCCGATGACCCGGACGCGCCTCTGGGTACATTTACACACTGGGTAGTCTATAACCTACCGGCTTCGCAGTCCAGCCTGAATGAAGGAATTCCCGCCGGCATTTTATCCACCGGCGGTTACCAGGGATTCAATTCAGCCCGTCAAAATGCGTATATGGGACCATGCCCACCCGCAGGCAGAAACCACCATTATTTTTTCAGACTCTACGCGTTGGACCTGGAACCCACACTGCCGGAAGGTTTGACGGCTGACAAGCTATCAAACCTGATAGCCGGTCATGTTCTCGCCAGTGGCGAGTGGATGGGTACATTCCAACGTTAGAAATATTTCAGGCAGAAATACAGGTCTAATCCAACTTACGGATTCGCCTCACCCGGTTAACTGAACCTGCCGTCGATTTGATAAAAGGCGGCGCTGTAACAGCCTGAATGGTACATATCCGCTTATCAAGCATTCGGGTGCGCAATCGGGCATCGATTTCATCCAACCGGTCAGATGTCGTAATGACCGTTGGCAAATTTGCCGCATAACGGTAATTGAACAGTTGATACAATTTTTCTTTGACCCACGCGGACGGAACCTGAGTGCCAAGATCATCCAATATTAATAATGGTGATGTTTTGATGTCCTCAAACTCACGGTCATAGGTGACATTACTGGCCGGGTTGAACGTAGCCCTCAGGTGATCAAGCAGATCCGGTACAACCCAGTAATCCACCGGAAAGCCTTGTGACGCACGGTAATTACCAATTGCCGCAGCCAGGTGGGTCTTACCACTGCCATAAGGTCCCATAAAGATCAGCCAGCCTTTTGGGTTCTCGGCAAAAGCCTGGGCTTTTTGAAACGCGGCAGAAAGGCTTTTCAATTCTTCCGGGTTCAGTTTTTCCAATTCCCGAAGGCTGAAATTGCCGAATGTGCAGGCATGAAGCAGGCTTAATACTGATCGGTGTGGTTGACTGCCCTGTTGAACCGGCTGACGGTAATCCGGAGCGTTTATCTTTAGAACCGTCACCAATTCAGGATCCTGTAATCGTGACCGTATTCGGCCGTCAAGTTCCTCCAGGTCCATATCAGTTGTTATGACAGTAGGTAGCTTCTTAACATAGCGATGGTCAAAGAGCTGGAATAGTTTCTCTTGCGCCCAGGATGTGGCATTTTGTGTCCATAGGTTGTCGAGAACGAGAAGCCCTACATTTCGGATCTCTTCAAACCGTTCGGCATACGGATCTTCGTCAGATCCATATGAAGCCCGCAGGGTATCCAACAGGTCGGGAACGGTAAGGAATAAAGTGGAAATACCCAGTCCGGCAGCATGATTGGCAATCGCTGCTGCCAGGTGTGTCTTCCCACAACCATATCCACCACAAAATAACAGCCATCCCTTAAGATCATGGGCAAATTGCTCGGAATGACTCCGGGCAACTGTTAACGATTTCTCCTGTTCGTCGCCCAAACCCATCCGTCCCTTTGAACTAAAATTGTCAAACGTCTTGCCTGCATAATCACCAAGCCGGTTAAGATTGGCCGCACTTGCGGTCACGCGTCCATTCGGATGAGCAGCCTGACAGGTACAGGGAATCAATTTCCCAAATTCTGGATGTGTAATGGGCAGGTCCTGCCTTACAAAACCAATTCCATGACAAATCGGACAGACCAGGTTGTTATCATCCATTGAATCCGTGTCATTCATGGTTAATGAATTCAGCGTATTCCCCTTCGATATACTTGCGTCGATCTTTTTCAGGGTCTCGTGAATTCTGTCCATATGCACCTTTCTCCTGCCACTTGCGGAGGATCGCGTCAACATATTTCCAGTTACGGGCATTCTGTTTAACAGCTTCTTCAAATGCCCTTTGGATCGCGGATTGGGGATAGGTCTTTTCCGCTTCCTGGAGTAAATCAGCCATCAATGGAGTGATGGGGCCAATATTGTCTTCGTAAAGGGTGAATATCCCGGGCCAGGCGGGCGGCGGCATAATAATCGCGTCGCCATCCTCCGGTGTCCACTTTCCGGATTTCAACGCTTCAAGAGCGTCGCGCCCGCGGGGAGAGTTCAAGAAAAGGATTTCCGGTTCCAGGTTCTCTTTTCCACCCGGTGTAAGCACAAAACCAGACTGTACTGCTTTCAAAACTGCCTGTCTAACCGCCCTGACATGATCTTCTTCCGGGACAGTCAGACCGATTTGCATCGTTTCATCCTCGGATATATCTTTTACTCGTACAAAACGCACGGCACCATCCTGATGATCGAGAGCACGGAAAATATGCAGCATGATTTTGAGTGTGTTCAGATCATCAATATATGGAACCACGTCCGTGAAGAAAGAAACAGGGATGGGAACAAGGCGGGTTTTACCGGAGGGAAAGCCCTGAAATTGTTTCATCGATCTATCCCCATTACCTTCCCTGTATGGTAGCGGCGTTTTCAAAACGGGCCAGGTTGTTCAGGAAAACCAGCTCGATTCCGGAGTGAACTGGGCCATTACGATGTTTAGCCACAATGATCTCAGCCAGGTTTGCACGGGGATTGTCCTTGTCCAATAAATCCGGCCGGTGAATGAACATGACAATATCCGCGTCCTGCTCGAGGCTGCCCGACTCGCGCAAATCCGAAAGAATGGGTTTTTTATCAGCACGCTGCTCAACCGCCCGAGATAACTGGGCAGCTGCCAGCACAGGGACATTCAACTCACGAGCCAGAACTTTTAGATTTCGGGAAATGTATGATACTTCCTGCACACGGTTGTCATTCCGTGAATCAGACGACATCAATTGAAGATAGTCCACGATCACCAAATCAAGGTGGTATTCAAGATGAAGCCGACGGCATTTTGTGCGCATCTGCATCGGAGTGATGGCAGGGGTATCATCCAAAAATACCTGGGTATCCCCCAGAACTTCAATCGCCTGGGTAAATAGAGGCCATTCGTCATCTTTCAATCGACCTGTGCGCAGCCGTTGGGTGTCTATACCCGTTTCCTGGGCAATAAGTCGCTGAACCAACTGTTCATTGGACATTTCCAGCGAAAACATAGCCACATGCTTTTTATAGCGTTGAGAGGCATTTTTCGCGATGGAAAGCAGGAAGCCGGTTTTTCCCATAGAAGGCCGCCCCGCGATGATAAGCAGGTCGGATTTTTGCAAACCTCCAAGTAGCCGGTCAAGATCATCTAGCCCGGTCGGTACGCCGTAAATGTCGTCACTTCGATTGGATAGTTTGTCCACCCTGTCATAGTAATCACTTAATACATCTTTAATCGGCTGCACATCTTTGCGTGTTCGGCGTTCACTGATGGCAAAGATCGATTTTTCTGCCGTATCGATCACTGAATCCAATGGAGTTTTCTGGTCGTAGGCCAATCGTGCCAGGTCATTGGCCGATGCCAACATACGACGGCGCATGGCGGTTTCTTCCACCATGTGCCCGTAAGTTTCCGCATGAAGGGATGTCGGGGTCTGGTTGATCAAGGCCATCAAATAAGCGGATCCACCGGCATCGGCCAGTTGATTGTTATTCTCCAGGTCTTCAACAACCGTGAGGAAATCTATCGGGGTACGTTTCTCATGCAATCGTGTGAACGATGCCCATATCCAACCGTTACGGACAATGTAAAAATCATCCGGTTTCAGGAATTGCCCCAGCTCAAAAAAGGAATCAGGGTTGATCAACACCGCCCCAATAACAGCTTCTTCCGCCTGCCGATTATGTGGCTGAACCTGGATATCTGTTATTTCATTTTCTTCAGATGAGATGAATTCTTCCATGGATCTTCCGTGGTCAGATGCGAAAAATCATCCGCCTTTCGGTTATTGTATCCGATTCTTCTGTGGACAAGATGCTTAAAACAAGAAAACTACAGTTTGGGTTCTTCCGGATCACCCGGCGTATCCCCGCTTTTATCGTCCGATGGTCTGTTCAAACTATCCAGATCGATATTCTGAAGGAAGTCCTCGTAGACCGTAAGGCGATCGCTCGATTCTTCCTCCACTTTTTTGGGCCAATCTGGTCGTTTAGGCGGCTTGGCAGCTCCTTCATTTGCCTGCAGATCCTGTTCGGGTAGAATACCCGCGGTTTCCATGACATCACGTGACGCTAGTATGGGGACTCTGGCACGCACTGCCATTGCCAGAGCATCAGATGGGCGGGAGTCAATTTCAATAATTTTCCCATCAACCTCCACAATCAGGTTACCGTAAAAGACATCATCTTTTAAATTTACCACTTCCACCCGCACCAGCCGCGCATTCAGAGAATTTAGGATATTCTTCATCAAGTCATGTGTCTGCGGACGGGCAACTTCAATGTCTTGCAAGGCAATAGTGATCGCTTCTGCTTCGTATGGGCCAATCCAAATAGGAAGATACCGTTCCGCGTCAACTTCACGCAGAATAACGATCCGCTGTTGGTTTGTCAGGCTTACTCGAACACTGTCGATCACAACTTCAATCATTCGGGGCATTAATACCTCCCTGACAGGCTGATGACCTGTCATTGAAATGATTCTAACATGCGCATACCTTGACTGCAACCGCTTTTCTATGATGGTGTATAATACTTAAGTCTTAACAAATGATCTTTAAGGTTTCAATTCAGGGGGGTGAAGCCTTCTCCTCCCCTCTGCCTTTTGAATTTCAAAGGCTATTTTTTTCATTATCAGGAAACCCTTTCCGACGATGGACGATTTTTCTGCTAAATTGGGGAACCACAAATCCACACCGCCCGGTCCGGCTTTGCCCAAGGGGATCGTTTTATTGATTGAGAAAAAAGCCCAGACCAGATCAGCCTATTATGAAGGCCTTACCCGCAAGGGCTTTAAGGTAGTTTATGCGTCCAACGGTTCACAGGCAGAAAAGCAGATACAGGAAGAAGAAAAGATCGATCTGATCATTTTAAATGCCGCCTCCTTTTATTCCAATGGGGGTGGAATTTTACGGAATATCAAACTTGTGAAGCCATCCATTCCTGTCCTGCTGATTTTGCCTGAGAACAGGGATCCGGAAGAAACTATGGCCGATGTGGTCTTGTCCCTTCCATTCACACTTCAAAAACTGCTCAACCGGATGAAACCGCTTCTACCAGTCTGGAAGAAAGATATCCTCAAAGCCGGAATGTTGCAATTGGACATGCGCGATAGGATTGTCCGGTATCAGGGAAAGCAGGTTCGGTTGACTCCACGATTGATGATGCTCCTCCAGCAGCTAATGGAAAAAGCGGGCGAAGTGATCGAACGCGAAGAATTGTTCCGGAAAGTGTGGGAGACCGATTACGTGCAAGACACCCGCTCCCTCGATGTTCACATCAGTTGGCTCAGGGAAGCGCTGGAACTGGATCCACGCCATCCGCGTTTAATCAAAACTATACGCGGCGTGGGCTATCGGCTTGACCTTGGAGAACCGCCTACCCGTCCGCTGGGCAAACGTAAGATCAACCTCGGCTAGAGGCATACCGGCATTATAAAGGTACGTATGGTTTCCATAGATGAGATCGCTTCCATTCCCAAAGAAGAAATTCCGGCCGTCTCCGAGACACTAACTCCTGAAGAAATCCATCTTCTGGTTGGTCTTTTGGACGAAAAAGATGACAAAATTCGATATCCTGCTCTACTATTACTTCGGAGCCGGTCAGAGAAACATAATGATGTATATCCATATATGGATGTGTTCATTCAAAAACTTGGCAACCCCAATTCATTCATGCGAAGCATCGGTGTAATGCTCATTGCAGATAATGTCAGGTGGGACAAGCAAGATAAATTTAGCGGGATATTCAATCATTATCTTGACATTGTGAATGATGAGAAGCCAATAACAGTACGACAATGTATTCAGAACCTGGGTCAAATTGTGGCAGCCAGGCCGGAGTTTGCCGGTCGCATATGTGAAAAGTTATTGGATATTGATATCTCCCAGAGAAAAGAAACCCAGCAAAAGCTGGTGCTGTTGGATATTCTCTCGGTATTCATAATAACCCGAAGAATTGAAACGAATGAAAAAGTAGAGAGATACATCCTGAATGCCCTGACCGGGGAACTTCTGGATAAGAAATCAAAAGCCGAGATTCAACAGAGAATGGCTGTATGAGAGAATGGCTGTATAAAAGAAAAAACCGGTTCGCACCGGTTTTTCATATTCGGAATAAAGAAACCTACTCAACCCGCAATTTTTCTCCAGCCAACGTTTCAATAATCGAGATTACGCTGGAATTGTCCATTTCCCCTAATCCGCAATCCACCATCGCCTGGAACAACTGACTGTTGATGGCGGCACCTGGAAGGGGAATGCCATAAGAACGGGCCGTATCCATAACAATACCCAGGTCCTTTGATTGCATTCTGGCTTTAAAACCGGGTGTACGATTGCCATCGAACAAGCGGGGTGGTTTTACGTCCAGCGTCCAGCATTGGGCAGCACCAGCCTTGATTGCCTCCACCACCTTCCGCGGATCAGTCCCACACTTCTGGGCAAAGATCATGAGCTCCGCCATGGCCACCATTTGAGCCGCAACCATGATCTGGTTAGCCGCTTTTGCTACCTGGCCAGCGCCAGGTTCACCGATATGCGTGATCGTCTTTCCAACTGCCTGTAAAACCGGTTTTGCCTTTTCCAATGCTTCTTCCGGGCCGCCGACCATAATGGTCAATGTCCCATTTCTCGCGCCAATATCCCCGCCGCTGACCGGCGCGTCAAGGCACAACACCCCGGCTGTTCCCAATCGCAAAGCGATCTCCCGAGCTGCATCAGGCTTAATGGTTGAATTGTCAATAAAGATCAATCCCTCATGAGCACCTTCAATAACGCCTTTTTCACCAAGAGCAACTTTCAGCACATCCGGTGAATCAGGGAGATTGGTAAAAACCAGGTCTACTTGACGTGCGACTTCCGCGGGTGATGATGCCGCTTTGGCACCCTCTGCCACCAGATCATCTACAGCCTGACGGCTGCGATTGTGAACAACAAGGGGAAAACCGGCTTTAAGTATATTGCGAGCCATTGATTTCCCCATCAGTCCAAGGCCGATATAGCCGACATTTATCATTTTAATCCTCCCGCTATCATTGTAAAAAGCGTGTCAATTTACCTCATTATAATCATTCCAATGGGATAATTCTCTCAGGAGGAATGTAATACCATGATTGACAGGAAACGATTGTTTATTTATCTTGGTTTTGCCTTTGGGATTGCCTGGCTGGCTGGCCTCATCATATACTTAACAGGCGGTTTGGTTGACAGCCCGGTGCTCGTTCCGGGAACACCCTTAACCCTCGCACTTGTACTGTTGTCATTTGTCTATATGTGGGCGCCAGCCCTCGGGAATTTATTAACGCGCCTGATTACCCGACAGGGTTGGTCTGATCTGCTATTAAGAATGCAGTTCAAAAACTGCTGGAAACCACTACTAGCCGCCTGTTCTTGCCAGGAATTCTTACAGTGGCTGGGGGAGCCGTTTATTTTCTTCTCTTCCCCGTACATTTTGATATCAATATGCCCGTCCTCAAAGAACTTCTTGAGGCCAACGGTCAGACAGCCGGAATGGATCCGAAGATTATTATGATCGGGCAATTTATACAGGCGATGTTAATCGCACCGATAATCAATAGCTTTTTCACATTTGGAGAGGAATTCGGCTGGCGGGGGTTCTTGCAGCCAACTCTGATGCCGCTTGGAGAGCGGAAGGCTCTCGTGGTAACCGGTATCATCTGGGGTGTATGGCACGCTCCGGTTATTGCCATGGGACATAACTATGGCCTGTCATACCCCGGGTTTCCATGGACAGGCATCCTGGGTATGGTCTGGTTTTGTGTATTGTTGGGCATTTTCCTGGGTTGGCTCAGTTTGCGTGCTAAGAATGTCTGGCCGGCTGTCATCGGGCATGCTGCCATCAATGGAATTGCGGGATTACCCGTGTACTTCTCTACCGGTGATCAGAACCCGCTGCTTGGCCCACTTCCGGTCGGAATTATCGGGTCGATCGCATTTTTTGCAGTCGCAGTTTGGATGTTCTGGAAATCGAAACCAGAACCAGTAACAACTGCCTGACCTTCAAAAACAATCCGGCAATACGACCGGATTGTTTTTTGCTTACTGAATGATCATATGATCATTGTTGTTCACTTGACACACTATACTAATGTCGCTATATTAAGAACAGGTACAACCAAATGCCACCAGATTCCTACACCCGTCGTCTCCTGTACAAAATCGCCCATGTTTATTACATCGAAGGGCCCAGCCAAAAACAGATTGGTTTGCGTTTTGGACTTTCGCGCATTAAAGTTTCTCGCATGTTGAAACAGGCACGCGACCTCAAGATTGTTCAGATTACACTTTCCCCGGGAAACGAACGCACAGACAGGCTTGAACAACAGATAGAAGCGATCTATGGCCTTCACGAAGCTGTTGTCGTTTCCATCGAGCCTGAGAATACTGAAAAAGACATCCTTCGCGTGCTGGGTTCAGCGGCTGCCGAGTGCCTTGTTCGAAGTATCCAGGGGAATGAGACAATTGCCATCACGTGGGGACACACCATCCTGGCCGCGGTGGATTCTCTTCCTACGGCAAACTGGCCTGATGTTCGGATCGTGCAATCACTGGGTGGGCTCAGCCAACCAGACTCTCGGATCAACGCGGCAGACCTGGCACAACGCACCGCCCGGGCACTGGGCGCCAACCTGACTTTGCTCTCCGCGCCGGGCATTGTGGAGACAAAGGATATTCGCGACGCGCTTTTGCATGATCCGCAAATCAAACATACGCTTGCGTTAGCCGCCAAGGCGAATTTGGCCCTGGTAGGCATTGGCGTTCCCGCCCCCACCTCTCAATCTCTGGTTGAAGTCTTTAAGAAATCAGACCTGGAACGGTTGGCAACAATACAGGCCGCCGGCGATATCGGTCTGCAATTTTTTGACAATAACGGACTCCCGATAAAAGATGAGATACATGATCGAATTGTCGGGTTAACTATCACCCAGTACAAAGCCATTCCCCGGGTGATCGCGGTTGCCAGTGGAGCGGACAAAATTCGCGCCATTCGTGCAGCAATGAAAGGAAAGATCATCAACGTTTTGATCACAGATGAGGTTACTGCTAAAAAACTGGTTTCATCAGAATGATGGCCATTAGAATGTGGTGTCCAAAATATGTTTATTGGAGGAATTATGGAGACTGAAGGATATATCAAGCCAATGGGTCAGCCGGTGACATTTGAACGCATATCCGCGCTGATTGAAGAGCAGGAACTGACCAAAGAAGAGTTGCTTACCTGCCTCAGACAGATGGAAGAGATCAGGGCATTCGAAGATAACATCGCCGATCTGCTGGGGCGGGCGGTATTGAAGGGCGCGTCCCACCTTTACGCGGGGGAAGAAGCAGTGGCTGTAGGCACCATATCAGCCCTTCGCGATGATGACCTGGTTACCAGTACCCACCGCGGGCACGGTCACGCGCACGCCCATGGAGACCGCCATGCCGGAACCGATGAAGCCAGACAGGAGCACTTGAATAAAATGATGGCTGAAGTGCTAGGAAAATCTGGCGGGTACTGCAAGGGCAAAGGTGGTTCCATGCATATCGCCGACGTGGAACACGGTAATCTTGGCGCCACAGGTATTGTTGGCGGGAACCTGCCTGTCGCTGTAGGCGCTGCCCTGGCTCAAAAGATTATGAAGACTGACCGGGTTGTCGTTTGTTTCTTTGGTGACGGCGCATCAAATACCGGAAATTTCCATGAATCCGTAAACATGGCTTCCCTATGGCAATTACCCATCGTTTTCGTGGTTGAAAATAACCTCTACGGAATGTCTGCTCCATTTTCTAATGTCAGCCGGCTGCCTAACGTAGCAGACCGCGCGGCTGCCTATGGGATTCCGGGCGTAATAGTAGACGGAATGGATGTGTTGGAAGTGCGAAAGGTTGCCGCAGAGGCCATTAAACGCGCTCGTGGAGGGGAAGGCCCCACCCTGATCGAAGCCAAAACGTACCGGTGGTATGGGCATTCCCATTCCGATCCACGTGTTTACCGTACCCGTGATGAAGAAGCCGATTGGAAAAAACATGATCCGATAACCGTGATGCGCGAGGAATTAAAAACCGTAAAGATGTTGTCAGACCAGGAAAGAGATGCCATTGAACAGGCTGTGGAACAGAAAATAGAAAAAGCAATGGAATTCGCCATGGCCTCCCCTGAACCTGATAGTTCTGAAGTATTTACAGATGTGTTCGCGCCAACGCGTTTCACCCAGACAGATTACAACAAAGATAAAGAACTTCTCGAAAATATCCAGTCAGGGAAAATTGACCGCCAGATCACCTACGCGCAGGCACTTCAGGAAGCCATGCGTGAAGAAATGCTCCATGATTCCCGAGTCTTTTTGCTTGGCGAAGATATTGGATTATACGGCGGGGCTTATGGTGCCACTCGTGATCTATTCAAGGAATTCGGTACATGGCGGGTTCTAGACACACCCATCTCTGAAGCGACCATTGGTGGAGCAGCCGTTGGCGCGGCAATGGCCGGTATGCGCCCTGTGGCAGAGATCATGTATGTTGACTTTACACCGCTAATAATCGACCAGGTTGCCAATGTTGGTGCAAAGAATCGTTATATGTTCGGCGGCAAAACCAGCGTCCCACTTGTGATTCGATCGGAGGGTGGCGCCGGACGAGCCATTGCCGCCCACCACTCGCAAAGCCTTGAATCTCTGTGGACCCATTTCCCCGGCATCCACGTTGCCATGCCATCAACAGCATACGACGCAAAAGGATTATTGAAAGCCGCTATCCGCGATGACAATCCTGTGATGTTCATCGAACACAAGATGTTATACAAAGAGAAGGGCCCCGTTCCAAATGAAGAGTACATCATCCCCTTCGGAGTAGCCGATATAAAACGCCCGGGCAAGGATGTAACCCTGGTCACTTATTCACGGATGGTGTTACGTTCCTTGGAAGCCGCCGCCAATCTTGAAAAGGATGGTCTGGATGTGGAAGTAATTGACTTGCGAACGCTTGCGCCCCTGGATATAGATACGATCATTGAATCAATCAAAAAAACCGGAAGGCTGGTGTGCGTTAGCGAAGCATATGAAAACACTAGCTTCATCAATGAGATCATGGTTCAGATCAACGAACGGGCTTTTGATTACCTTGACACCCCCATGATCCGTGTTGGTGCTTTAAATGTCCCCGTACCACGCGCAGAAAACCTGGAGGATATCGCCATCCCCAACACACAACGGATCATGGAAGCCTGTCGAAAGGCGGTGAAGTAATGGCAAAGGAGATCTTTATCCCCAAACTCGGGCAAACGATGGAAGAAGTCACTCTTCTTGCCTGGCATGTTAAGGACGGTGAAAAGATCGAAAAAGGCCAGACGATTGCCGAAGTAGAAACGGATAAGGCCGTTTTTCCGATCGAATCCAGCGCCCGCGGAATTGTTCATCCCGGGCCTTTCCAACCGAATCAGGTTATCCCGGTTCTAACAGTCATCGCCATCGTCGGGACTGAGAATGATGTATACGAAATCACGGGAGACACCCCAAGGCAATCGGAAGAATTAGGAGAAGCGCCGATTGAACCTGGACAAATGGATCTAAAAACCATCAACATACCGGAAACTAAAAACAAGTCTTCAGATAACATTTTCATTTCTCCCCGCGCGAAGAAACTGGCTGTTGAAAACCATGTTGCCTGGGAAAAAATCCAACCTACCGGCAATGAAGGTCATCGCATAGTAGAGCGTGACATCATCCATCATCTTGCCAACCGGCCGAAGGCAACCCCGATTGCTGGCAGAATAGCTTCAGATACCGGCATTGATCTGTCCCAAATCCAAGGTACCGGCCCCAGAGGCCGAATTATGAAACAAGATGTCCAACAGATGGTTGAAAAAGGTTTCAGGGACGAACTGAACCCGGAAGTCTTAAAGACCATCCCACTCACCGGCGTTCGGGGTGTTATTTTTTCGCGTATGGCAGAAAGTACTCAATCCACCTCCCGTGTGACGTTGTTCATGGAAGCAGACGCGACCCGCCTTGTTGATCTGCGTGAAACCCTGCGCAAAAAGTTCATGGATAAATGGGGCTATTCAGTTGGCTACAACGACCTGCTGGCCGTTATTTGCGGCCGGGCCCTGCGCGAATTTCCCTATATGAATGCCCGGATAAATGGCAATCAGATCGAGTGGCTGGGACGGGTCCACATGGGAATGGCCGTAGACACAGACCGCGGCCTGGTCGTACCGGTCATTAAAGATATCGACCGCAAATCGCTCCACCAATTCGGTGAAGAATTCCGAGCCCTCGTGGAAAAAGCCCGGTCCGGTTCACTGTTACCGGATGAAATGGCCGAAGGTTCATTCACGATCACTAACCTGGGAGCATTTGATGTACTGGCATTCACGCCAGTGATTAACCTTCCACAGGCAGCTATTCTGGGGTTAGGCAAGATAACCCCTGACCTGGCAATGAAAAATGGACAAGTGGTGGAATACCAGAAATTGGTACTGAGCCTCGTTTTCGACCATCGGATTGTGGACGGAGCACCTGCCGCCCGGTTCCTGCAGTGGATCAAGGACAGGATTGAATTTCCAGAACTTCTCGGTTTTGATTGAATCTCAGTTTTTTTATCGACAGAAACAATCTCAAATTTCAAAAGGCGGCAGAAGTCTTGCCGCTTTTTGAAAACACACCGTTTTCTTGTCAAAGGACATTGATTGCTTTATAATTTCACTTCCTCAGGGCGCGTAGCTCAGCTGGTCAGAGCGCACGGTTCACATCCGTGAG
>JAAYYW010000069.1 GCA_012515195.1 Leptolinea sp. | reverse complement strand
GGCTGTCGGCCAGCGCGTCGTACAACAGCGCCTTGTTATAGACGTCAAAGTTGCGCGGGATGTTCACCCCCTGGGGACAGGGCAGGCAGTATTCGCAGCGCGTGCAGGGGATGGGGCTCAGGTTGTTGACCACCTCGCGCACTTTCAGGATCAGCTCGTTGTCGGCGGCCGTCAGCGTGCCGATGCCGGAGCGTCCCGCCGAAGCGATGTTCTGTTCCACCTGTTCCAGCGTGCTCATACCGCTCAGCACCACCGAAACTTCCGGCTGGTTCCACAGCCACTGCAGGGCCCAGTCGGCGGGTGTTGCGTCGCGCGATGCGCTCTGCCACAGCGGGCGGACGGCGGGGATGTCCAACGCCAGCTTGCCGCCCAGCAGCGGCTCCATGATGACCACACCCAGTCCCTTCGCGGCGGCGTAACGCAGCCCTTCCGTTCCGGCCTGGTAGGCGGTGTCCATGTAGTTGTACTGGATCTGGCAGAAATCCCATTTGTCATAATGGTCCACGATCGTTTTGAAGGTTTCCAGGTTGTCGTGGAAGGAAAAACCCAGGTGGCGGATGCGGCCGTCGGCCCGGGCGGCTTCGGCGCGTTTGATCACGTCGTGTTTCAACACATGGTCCGTCCACGAACCGCGGTTCAGGGCGTGCAGAAGGTATAGATCGAAATGATCGGTCTGCACGCGGGTGAGCTGCTCATCAAGCAAACGGTCAAAATCACCCGGTTCATGGATCAGCCAGACAGGGGATTTATCGGCCACGCGCACTTTGTCCCGCAGACCGCTGGCCAGCGCTTTGCCGAGGGCAGCTTCGCTCTTGCCGCCGTGATAACCGTAGGCGGTATCGTAGTAGTTAACACCCGCCTCGATGGCGGTATGGATCATAGTGTTGACTTTGTCCTGGTCGATCTGGTCGGCCTTGCCGTCAATGATGGGCAGGCGCATACATCCGAATCCCAGCGCCGAGGGCTGCCAGCCGATATTGCCGAATTTGCGGTATTGCATCATAGGACTTCTCCTTGAATCGACTGCTGGATGACCGGTCAGGGCCGGTTTAATAACAATTATACCTCTCTGGAAAAAACAGGACAAATATTCTAACAGTGATATAATGCCGGAGTCACCGGATATTGGGAGGAAGAATGCAGATCACTATAAAAAACATACCCATCCACTATGAAATTATGGGCGTTGGCCGCCCCATCCTGATGATCCACGGCTGGGGGCCGGATTACCGCCTTATGAGCGGTTGCTTTGAACCGATCTTTGATAGTCTCCCTCCGGGTGAGTGGAAGCGGGTTTATCTTGACCTGCCGGGAATGGGCGTAACCCCTGGTGTAGACTGGATTGACGGTTCTGACGGCATGCTGGAGATTGTTCTGGGATTCATGGATGCCCTGCTGCCCGGTGAACACTTCCTGCTGGCGGGGGAATCATACGGTGGTTACCTGGCGCGAGGCATTGTAGCAAAGCGATGGCAGCAGGTGGATGGGCTGCTGCTCATCTGCCCGGTCGGTGAAACGGAACAGGAGCGGCGAACCCTGCCGGAATTGCATGTCTTTGAAAAGGACGAGGTTTTGCTGGCTGGACTGCAGGAAGAAGACCGGATGTCATTTACCGGAATAAATGTGTTGCAGAACCGGCGTCTTTGGGAGCGTTTCAACGCAGACATCCTCCCCGGATTGAAACTGGCGGATTACCCATTGTGGGACCGTATCATCCTGCCGAAATACCGTTTTACCTTTCCCATCGAGAGGTTAGAAACTCCCTTTGAGAAACCGGCTTTGATCCTGCTGGGACGGCAAGACAATGCCGTGGGTTACCGCGATCATTGGAAGCTGATCGAAGCCTATCCGCGAGCCAGTTTTGTGGTGCTGGATAAAGCCGGTCACAACCTGCAGATCGACCAGGATGTATTGTTTGAGGCGCTGGTCAAAGAATGGCTGGTGCGGGTCACTTCAGACAGTTAAACAGATACTCCCAGTGTTTTCGACAGTTCATTTAGTGCGGCCTGTTCCGCTTCGTTCACTTTTTCGCCGCCAATCCCCAGAAAACCGCCTTCACGGGCGGCTTCCGCGGATTTACGCGCCACATCAAGCAGCCATTTTTTGAACCCGTCGGCTTCTTCGGGCGCTTTGACAGTCACCAGCGCAGAGATGTCACGGAAGTACTGGAGACATTGGTCTCTGGCATCGTCCGCGCTGCCAGTCAGAACTGGAGATTCCAACCGCAAACCCTGGTCGACTCGCTGCTTGATATCCGCTGCCAGTTCGTCCACCAGGCTGTTGCCCGAAGTTTTACGGATGGCAGCGACCACCTCGTTCGTGGCGGCCATCATTTCTTTTATTATCCCCATCATACCGCTGGGGCTGGCAAGGGAAATATAGAAAGCGGTCATCTCCGATGCCTTGAGGAGCTGGTTCCATTCTTCTTCCGAAAAATCAAATCTGTGGTCCATATTTCCCTTCCCTCGAATAATCATTGAATAGAATAACATATCGCATTAATTGTACCTTTGGAGCGCGCATCCGGGAGAATCCCGGTGAAATATCGCAGCAATGTTTTCAACTGTTTCTTTTCATTCGCACCTCTGTATAATCATACTGGAACAAGCCCTTACAAAGGAGGGTTATATGCCTGCGATTACGATCAACGGGAAAGTGTACGCCAACCCGGATGATGTTCCGCTTGAGTTGCGTTCCGCCTATTTGAAGGCGCTCGAAGTGATGCACGATTCGGACGCCAACGGCATCCCGGATTTTCTCGAAGGGAAAACCGCAAAACAATCCGGTGGTTTGCCGGTCAATATGGAAGTGGAGGCGGACACCCGGTTCGTCGTGGGTAACAACGTGTTTGCCCGTCTGGATGAATTGCCGCCGGATGCCCGGATGAAATATGATCAGGCCATGAAATTGATGGCAAAAATCCTGCCAGATTCAGATAGGAATGGTATCCCTGATATGCTGGAAGGGACGCATGTTGGGGCGGCATTGCCCCGCCAGCCATCTACTCCGCAGATTTCTTCCCGCGATTCAATGCCTTCTGTATTTCAGGATGAGTCAACAGATATCCGGCGTGCCATCAAGCTGGCAGTTTTTATCACGTTGTTGTTGGTGATGGTTGGATTTGCCGGGTATGTTTTCCTTACCTGGTACCACTGAGTTCTGAACCGAAATGAATACTCACTAATGGACTATGGGAAAATGGCAGAAACGAAATCAGTTTTCCATTGGATCAGACCTTACTGGTGGTTCCCTTTACCCTGGATTCTGCTGCAGCTGGTGCCATCATATGCATCGCGTGGTTATAAACCGTTTGAACTGCCCGCATTGAACCAGTATGTGATCACCCATCCGATCAAAAGTGAAATAACGAATTACCTGCCTTTTTTCCAACTCGTCCCACTTGTTTTGTTGGTTGGACTGTTTGTTTTTAATGGAAAAGCCGTCCGTCTATTCACCGGATACGCGACGATCATCTACGCGCTGGCCGGGGTATTGCAATCCGTATCCATCAGTGAACGTTGGGGATTGGCGATCTGCACGGGAAACCTACTCACCTTTTCCGCTCTGGCAGTTCTGTGGCTGCTGGAAACGATCCGTCCACAAAGTGGGCTGATTATCCGTCAGAAGGGCTTCCGGCATTATTGGCCGCTGGCCCTCGCATTTTTCGCCTTCTGGGGACCGGTGAACCCGCAAACCTTACTTCCAGATTTCAACCTGAAATACCTGATCACATCCGGTACGGGATTATCCTTCTGC
>JAAYYW010000068.1 GCA_012515195.1 Leptolinea sp. | reverse complement strand
TATTCCAATTGAAAGCTGTCGTGATGAAACAATTAGTCCGTAACGTGGTTACGATTGGATAATTCATCGGAAATGAAATTAGTTGAATTATTTACGCGGAATCACGGCGAAGAATTGGATCAAAGTCAGGTATAATAATTGGCCGTGAGGTTCATTAAGCGAAAGGCAAGACAATCGCCTTGCCCCTCCCGTGGTAATCGTGGTTGATGCACATTATGTTACGTTTCATGAAACAATCCCGGGATACCATTAAGTTCCATTCACGGTCTATTTGAATGGTTGGTTTACAAAGGTCATTACGGCAAAAGCCGAATCTTATTTAGAGCGAAGGTAACCTATAGAATTAGGTGAGAGGCGCTCGAAGGAAAAGAAAATGGAAAAAGCAATTATCGATGCCACCCTGCGCACTGTCAAAGGGAAAAAAGTAGGTGCCCTTCGTCGTGAAGGGAAACTTCCCGCCGTTCTTTATGGTCACAAATTTGATTCAACGGCCATAACTCTTGATTTGCGTGAAGCTTCCCGGATTCTACAAACTCTGACAGCGTCAAGTCTGGTTTATATCAAACTTGAAGGCAAAGAACACGCTGCCCTGGTTCGCGAAAAACAGCGTGACTATCTTCGGAATTCCTTGAAACATGTAGATTTCCAGGTTGTTTCTCTTACCGAGAAGATTCGCGCCAACGTCGCCATTGTGCTTGAAGGAACATCTCCTGCGGTTAAAGACCTCAATGGAATGGTCTTAACAGAGATGGATTTCGTTGAAGTTGAAGCGCTGCCACAGGATCTACCCGAAAGGATTATTCTAGATCTGGCAAAATTGGCAAATATTGGTGACCACATTACTGTGAAAGATGTTGTTCTTTCCGATAAGGTTCAGATCCTCGCCAACCCGGATGATGTCATTGCTCTCGTTACATATGCGAGCGCTGAGGAATTGCCTGCTGAGGGTGAAGGTGAAGCCGGTAGTGTATCATCAGAGCCTGAAGTTATCGAAAAAGGCAAAAAAGAAGAAGAGGAAGCAGAGTAATCATCCTGCTGATAAAAACACCCCTGTCGGAAATCCGGCAGGGGTGTTTTATTTCATCAACCCCAGTTTTCCCAAAAGATCGTGCACCAGTTGTGCCGTGATTCCCCACAGCATCTCACCATCATATAGTCGATAAAAAATCACATTCGTCCGAATAATCCCATTGTGGTTATATGTCCGGATTTCCCAGTTCTCCGGATCCACCAACCATTTCACAGGGATGGAAAATATTCGGGATACTTCTGTCGGGTTCGGGAAAAGTTCATTCAAATTGTCACACCAACCAACTACTGGTGTGATCCACCACCCTGACGTAGTGAACAGGTCAAGAGAACGTCCCAGGACCTTGATCACTTCCGGTTTGAGCCCGACCTCTTCATATGCTTCCCGTAAAGCGGCAAATTCCATGCTCAGATCATCCGGTTCAACCGCCCCACCGGGGAAGGAAACCTGCCCCTTATGATCCAGCACATTATCTGTACGCCGGGTAAACAATAGCTCGTTTCCACTCTTTTTTGGGATGAATAGAGCTAACACAGATGCGCGCTTCCATACTCCGCCGGGAATATCTGGATCAGGTTTATGAAGGGAAAGCAACCGTGTGATGGATTCTTGTTTCATATCTTCCTGGCAATTCATTCAATTAGAAATATGGATGGATTAGCATTGGATACTAGAAAAAATGACAACCAATTGATCTGATAACGAAAAATATCAATTTATCACAGACCCGGGATTGTCTATATATCGTTATCAGCTTCCCAGCCTTCTTCCATCAAAGGACTGTCATCATCCAAAGAATGGTCAATCAGAACCGGGCGTGAAAAAATGAGATAGCCGGTGTGAGCCACCATCCTGTCCGTCGGACGGAGCTTATCTGGTTCAGGTTTGTAAAATCGAAGCATAATCTCCAGGACTTCCGTAAAAGCAAAGTCCTCCTGTCTTAATGCGTAGAGCAGCTTGGATACCTGGTTTGTAGTGGGCAGGATACTGCCGAAAAAACCGCCTGGCTTTAGCGCAGAGCGTACCTGTCGGATGTAATCATATGAATTGGCCACATCGAGGAAAAGCGCGTCTACCCCGGTTTCGGTAAAACCATCACCAATATTGCCGATCTTAAATTCAACCCGGTCTTCGAGTCCAAATCTTTCCAGATTCTTCCGGGCAACTTCCTGCATCTCAGGCCGAGCCTCATAACTGATTACTTTCCCTGTTAGCCCAACAGCATAAGCCAATGCAGTGGTTAATGCGCCTGAACCCGTTCCAGCTTCTATGACATGTTGTCCGGGACCGATTCCTAACGCTACCAGAATATACCCTATCTCTTTGGGATACATGATCTGGGTGCGGCGCGGCACCGAACGAAGCAGGTCATTCAATGCTGGTTGGAGCATAAAAAAGGGACTTCCGGAATGGGAATGTACCTGACTTCCCCATGCGGTTCCAATAAGATCCTTGTGATAGACAATACCCCGATGTGTATGTAATTCTCCACCGGCTTTCAACAGGATGATAAAATGTTTGTGACTTAACCCGACCAGTTCAACCAGGTCGCCTTCCTGTGCGTGTGTTCCGTGTAAATTCCAGGTCAAAAGATTCTCCTATTCTGTTGGCAACAGTGTAAAATTAACCCATTAAACTATAACGAAGGTTCACATGAATTATATCCAACCCGCGCATCGAATTGCCGGTTTTAAACCGTACTTCTTTGCCTCTCTAAATCAAAAGATCAATGAATTAAAGAAGAAAGGTGTCTCTATTATCCGGTTGGATATGGGTTCACCGGATTTGCCGCCTACCGATGAGATTATTGATGTGTTAGTGGAAAACGCGCGCGATCCTCATCAGCATGGTTATTCGGCCATTGGTGGAACGCTTCATTTCCGGCGAGCCTGTGCGAATTATTATCTTAAGCGTTTCAATGTTGAATTGCACCCGACCCGGGAGATACTGGCACTGGTTGGTTCGAAAGAAGGGATTTTCAATCTCAGTCAGGTGATCCTCAACCCGGGAGATATCTCCATTGTTCCTGATCCCGGCTATCCAGCTTACCGTCAGGGCGGCAAGATTGCCGGCGCGGATTTATATGATATGCCTCTTCTGCCAGAAAATGGATTCTTGCCTGATCTGAATGCCATCCCGGATGAGGTTTTGGAAAAAGCCAGGCTTCTCTGGCTTAACTATCCTAATAATCCCACTGGTGCCGTCGCACCACTTTCATTTTTTGAAAAAGCAGTCCGGTTCGCCCATGATCACCATCTCCTTATCGCGCATGACGCACCCTATGTAGATATTTGCTTTGATGGGTATGTTGCCCCGTCCATTCTTCAGATCGATGGATCCCGCGATGTTTGTGTGGAGTTTAATTCTCTTTCGAAAACATATAACATGGCTGGATGGCGCGTTGGGATGGCCGTTGGAAATGCCGAGGTGATCGGTTATTTAAACACATACAAGAGCCAGATGGACAGTTCGCAATTCAATCCAATCCTGGCTGCCAGTATTCACGCCCTCTCATCAGACCAGGAATGGATACAGGATCGCAATGATATCTACCTCGAACGACGTGATATTGTAGTGAACGGGCTAAGATCATGTGGATTTGACGTTGATGCACCTGATGCCGCGATTTATGTATGGGCGCAGCTGCCAGCTGGAATAAGCGATTCAACGGCTTTTTGTGATGAATTGTTGGAAGAAACCGGTGTCAGCCTTACTCCGGGAATTGTCTACGGAAAGCATGGTGAAGGATTTATCCGGGTTTCACTTGGAACGGCAACCCCCGAGGTGATATCTGCCATGGACCGGATTAAGTCCTGGATGAAAAAAGCATAATCTATGGCAAAAAGAAAACCTGAACCTACCCGACCGCCGCGTCAGCGGGCTTTTCTGGTTGGGGTTGAGATCAAAGGACAGCCTGGGTTGTTATCTCTGGATGACTCTCTGGAAGAGTTAGCGCTTCTCGCTGATACAGCTGGCATAGAAGTTATCGGTCAGACAACCCAGCGCATAGACCGAATTCATCCTGGAACATATATCGGTTCCGGGAAAATTGCTGAGATCATCGCTCTGGTGGAAGACAGCCTGGCAGATATGGTTATTTTTGATAATGAGCTTGCTCCCACCCACCAGCGTGAGTTGGAAGAAAAATTTGGAACCAAGGTGCAATTGCTCGACCGTACGGCGGTTATCCTGGATATCTTCGCGCAGCACGCGCAGACGCGTGAAGGCTCGCTTCAAGTGGAACTGGCCCAGTATGAATACCGGCTTCCACGCCTGACCCGCGCCTGGACCCACCTGGCCCGCCAGGCAGGCGGAGGCGGAGGCCGTACCGGAAGTGTTGGTGGAGTTGGTTTGCGCGGTCCTGGTGAAACCCAGTTGGAAGTTGACCGTCGTGAAATCAACAAGAAAATCGCACGGTTAAAAACGGATCTGGAGAAAGTAAGGGCACATCGTGAACGGTATCGGGCTCAGAGAAAACGTTCCCTTATTCCTACCGTCGCCCTCGTTGGCTATACGAATTCAGGAAAGTCTACCCTGCTCAACCGACTTTCCCGAAGCGATGTGTATGTTGCCGATCAATTATTCGCCACGTTGGATCCTACAACCAGGCGGATAAGTCTTCCCGGCGGCCGTTTGGCGTTGTTAACTGATACTGTTGGCTTCATTCAAAAATTGCCCACCCAGCTTGTTGCCGCTTTTAGGGCTACCCTGGAAGAGATATCCGAATCAGATCTGTTGATCCACGTGGTCGACATCACCCATCCTAACGCTCTCGCCCAGTGGGAGTCTGTGCAGCAAACGCTGAAAGATATCAAGGCAGATCACATTCCCATAATAACCGTGTTTAATAAGATGGATCAACTCGATGAACCTTCTTTTGGAGAGGAAACCGTCAGGTCTCTCCCCAACTCCGCGTTGATATCCGCCCGATCCGGTGAAGGCCTTGCGGAGTTGACCGCTTTGATCGAAAAGGTGCTCTTCGAGCAATTCATACCAGTAATCGTCCGTCTTCCCTTCCAGGAAGGCCAACTGATCTCTCAGTTTCATAATGTCGGGCAAGTGGAGCGATTTGAACAGGAACGAACTGGAGTGATCATCCACGGCAGCCTTCCAGGCCGCTTGCTGGCGCAATTCAAACCGTATTTCTTCAACACCAAACAGGAAACCGATATCCACGAAGAGATCGATTCTAACGATCTGTAAAATGCGATTTTCAGTTGTATAACAATATCTAATAATGCAAACAAATAAAAAACCGGGCTGCTTTCGCAGCCCGGCGGCATTTTCAGCCAGATATTACTTGGTTTTCTCTTCTTTTGACACAGCAATAACTTCACGGCCTTTGTAGTGCCCGCATTTAGGGCAAACCGTGTGAGGGAGGCGCATCTCACCGCAATTGCTGCACTGAGTGAGGTTGAGGCTCTGGAGAGCATCCTGCGCGCGACGGCGGTCGCGGCGGCCTTTGGAAAGTTTCCGTTTTGGAAGTGGACCCATTTTCTTGCTCCTGCTTGATCAAGTCGTAATAGTCAAAATTAACAGGTGGATTATACCCGCCGGTTACAGGTTATGTCAAGGAACGGTGTGAATGGCTGGTCTCTGGTTTTTCGTAACCCTTTCTACTTTGCCATTCGTTTGGGCTGAAGGCCACTCTCTTCCATCATGCGTGGAACAATGCTCTCCCACCCAACCGCCATAAAATGGATCCCATTAATTGGCAGGTCTTTGATCTGTTCGATCAATTCCAGACCGATCTGAATACCCTCTTCTTTGGGGTCAGCTGATTTTTCCATCCGCTCAATAATGGATGTGGGAATCTTGACACCCGGAACGTTATTCATCATATAAGCGGCCTTTACACTGCGGATCGGTGTCACGCCAGCCAGGATATACGCCCTTCCGAGCAAACCGGCTTTATCCAGCATGTCCAGATACGTTTTAAAGGAATCCACGTCGTAGATCAGGTTGGTTTGAAAATATTGCGCCCCGGCATTCACTTTCTTGGTTTCCCGGATCACCTGGAAGCGTTGTTCCGATGAATTGGGTGAACTGGCCGCGCCAATAAACAATGAAGGCGGTGTTTTGATCTCACGTTGGTCAAGGAATTTGCCTTCATCACGCATCCGGCGTAATAACCAGATCATCTGAATGGAATCCAGATCCCAGATGTCCATCCGGCTGTGCGGTTCGGGGCCCAGCCGCGCGTGATCACCTGTGAGGCAAAGGACGTTTCGAATTCCCAGCGCCGCCGCTCCCAGTACTAGCGACTGTACGCCCATCCGGTTGTAATCGCGAGCCGCGATCTGCATGATCGGCTCAACCCCATTTTGCAAACACAGCGTGGATGAAGCCAGAGGAGACATGCGGGATGTGGCTGATGGATTATCGGTAAAATTGACCGCGTCAACATACTCCTTCAGCATGGTCACTTTCTTCACCAGATCGACGGCTGTCGCTGATATTGGCGGTGCAACTTCCGCTGTCACTACGAACTGACCATTGACCAGTTTTTCTTCCAGTGAAGATACCGGTTCATGCGCGGGCGCGGGATGCGGCTGGTCATCGCCCTGCCACCAATCAGGCTGACGGTATTCTTCCATAAAGTGCTCAAAGATCACCATCCGATCCTTTGACTTTACAGCCTCGATGGTGGGTTTTAACCCACCCTTCTTCTTCCATATCTCAAACAGATCCCACCATTGTTCGGTCCCGACTTTCTCCCAGTCCAACGGCGGGAGGACTTCCAGTAATTCATCCGTCCGGCCCAGTTTCTCAGCCCGCTCGTAGATCTTGTACCAGATGCAGGGACGGGTTGGGTCAACATAACAGTGTTCGCCGGTTGATCCGCCGCAGGGACCGTTGCGCAATCCTTTCGGGCACTCCATCGGACAGATAAATGCAGTTTCCTGCAATAAGCAGTTGCCGCACATCCGGCATCCGAATAAGGGACCTTTGACCCAGCGCTCAAACGTCGCCAGAATCTTCTTCGGGATGGAATCATTATGAAAGGCATAGTAAGCTGGCTGCCACCGGCGCCCTGGTGTAAAACCTGGCATGAAAACCTCATTTCCGCGTTAATGCATTTTAGAGTTGCCGAATTATATTCCAACTTACATCGAAAAATGACCAACAAAACTTATTGGTCCGAATGTACAATGAGAAAATGCAGGATAAACAGGGTTCTTCGAATGTTGATTTCTACAACTCCATGAGGAAAAAATGGTGGGCGCGGATCATCATGTGGGGATTTGATCTTCTCTATCACCAATACTCATGGATATACGATTTTGCCGCCTGGTTGGTTTCTGCCGGGAAGTGGAACGATTGGATTAGAGCAGCCGGTTGGCTGGTTCCAAAAGGCCCTCTGCTTGATATGGGATGTGGAAAAGGAATACTACTTCAACATGCGGTGGAACGCGATATTCCTGCCATAGGTTTGGATGAAAGTCCGCAAATGCTCCGTCATAGCAGCCGGTTGTTGAATGAAAGGGACCTCCGTTTGATCCGCGCGGTCGGACAGTCCATCCCAATCAAGGCTGGTGTATTCCAAACAGTAACAGCCACCTTTCCGGCGCCCTATATCTTCGAACCGGCCACATTGAACGAGATCCGGCGGGTTCTGAAACCGGGTGGGAAAATGATCATACTGGTCACGGGAGAAGTCACCGGTTCAACTTTGCATGAGAAGATCATCCGATTTGCGTACGGACTTTTTGGGTTTAGCCGTACCCCGGATTCGTTGCAAACCTATTTGCAGGAACCCTTGCGAAAATGCGGTTTCATGGGGCATGTGGAATGGATAGCCGGGCCAAATGCCCGTTTGCTGGTTATCGTTGCACAACCTGTATAGTACCCTGTCTTACTTTTCGGGACACTTTGTATTAGAATACATTCACATGGAAATAAATGTTGCGGTTGCCAAGACCAATAAATATGCAATTTCCGAATCGGGTGACACCCTCGAAGTGGTGGAGCGTCCGAATGGTGGTGTGTCCGTTGTTCTGGCGGACGGACAGACGTCCGGGCGTGGGGCAAAAGCCATCTCCTCCATGGTCGTGCGCAAGGTGATCGGGCTGCTCGCAGAAGGTGTGCGTGACGGTGCCGCCGCGCGGGCCGCGTCCGACCACTTATTCACAGAACGCAATGGAAAAGTCACGGCATGTTTGAATATTCTCTCTGCCGACCTGCAAACCGGAACCATTGTCATTGCCCGCAATAACCCGACACCGGTGTTTGTCGCCGCCCGTGACAAGATCGAATGCCTCAGCGCGGAAAGCAAACCCATCGGCACATCGCGCAACATCCGGCCTGCCATATCAGAAATTCCGCTGGAAGCCGGCGTGACCATTGTGATGTACACCGATGGTGTCTTTTACGCGGGAGACCGCTACGGGCAACAGCTCGATATTTGCCCAATGCTTCACAGTCTGATCGAAGACCAGGACCCTTCAGCTCAATTAATTGCCGATACGGTGCTAAACCATGCCATCCGGTTGGACCAGGGACGCCCCAATGATGACATGAGTATTGTGGTCCTAAAAGTACAGGCCCGCGAGACTGACCAGATCCGCCGCATGAACGTCCGGCTGCCATTCAGGGCGACCGGAAGTATGCTCCTGAGAGAAAGCTTCCTGATGGAAGATGACCAGACCATGAATTGATATTCACCCCTGCCCGCCGGATTGAACCGGCGGGTTTTTATTACAGGCAATATGGACGAAACCTCCGCAAAGAAATGGAAAATTGGCGTCGTCGGCCCCTGTGCATCAGGCAAATCTACCCTGATCGCCGGTTTGAATGTGGCCAATATCGAATTCCGCCATATAGCCCAGGAACACTCCTATGTCCCCACCATGTGGAAACGCCTTACAAATCCCGACCTGTTGATCTTTCTGGATGCCGCATACGCCGTAACCTGCCGGCGTCGAAATCTAAATTGGACCGATGCGGAGTACGCCGAGCAGCACCGCCGCCTCTCCCATGCCCGACAGTATGCCGATCTCTATATCATGACGGACAATTTATCTCCGGAAGACGTGCGGACCCGTGTCCTGGACTTTCTGCGGTCAAAACAGATCATGATGTTCGACAGTTCATCCGTCAGTCGCTAGCGGCGATTCTTCCTGCTACAATAAATCTACAGTAGATTCAGATGACTTTCCATGTAATCCCGTCTTAAATTCTTTGGACCAGGAGCAGACCATGCGAAAAGAAGTTGTCTTGATCACAGGCGCGAACGGCGAGATCGGTCATGGATTGATCAGCCATCTCGGACAGCGCGGCGATGTGCAGATCGTGGCGCTGGATGTAACACCCATCGATGAAGCCTTGCGGGGATTTTGCCATCCATTTATCCAGGGTGATATTCTTGATAATATGCTGCTCGGCCGCCTT
>JAAYYW010000067.1 GCA_012515195.1 Leptolinea sp. | reverse complement strand
TGGCTTGGGGCCGATTCAATTACCTGGCATTCCTGCTGAACGATCACACCCAAATCCGCGGGACTGGTAGCCCTCATTTCCCGGGGTAATTTATACTGAAGTTCGGCTATCCCGCCTGTATTTCGACTGACAACCAGTACCTTACCGCTCAATGCCGGGTCAGATCCAGCCGGGTTCGCGTATTCTTTCAGGTAATTGCCTATTTCGCCTAAAAATGGAGCCTCATAGGCTTCGCGTTGACGGATCAGTTCGCTGCCGCGTTGTTGCGCCAACACCTGGATGGCAAATATGGCCCCTGCTGCCAGAATGGCAAAAACTCCAAATGCAACCAATAGAATGATCAGCATATTGCTTTTTGGTTTTTCCGGTTCCGGGGGAAGGGGAGGTGTATCACGTTCTGGTAGGGGCGGAGTCTCACCGGTGATGCGTTCACGTATCTGTTCGAATGGGTGTATACGTCCACTGCCAGTAGCCAGGTATATTTTCCTGTCATCGGTTTGCTGCGGATCGATCTTCCAAACTCCCCCCTTGTTCCGGCGTAATGTTTCGCCGAGGTACGCACCCCAAACCTGGATCGTTCTTTCCAGTCCGGGACTTTTAACCGGTGATTCAACATACGCCTGGTGAGCCTGTTCAACCAGCGCGAGCATCTTTGACACGCTGTTCATCGAGAAATCCAGAGTAATGCCGTAACGTTCTTGCGCCGCGTTAACAGCCTGGTTATTTAGTTCGCGTAGAACCTGTTCTAAATTTGCGTTTGTTACATCCATTTTATTCCTAATAGATCAAGTATATGAATGTTTGTCCAACTGAAATTTTAGCATCATTAACAGATTTGCATCAGGTTTCTGTACATCCATCACGGCAGTTGATCACCTGGTGTAGAATTGCCCGATGCCAAAACGTTTACGTTCCGTTTCTTTATTGTTATGGATTTTTGGGCTGTTCACGATCTTGACCGTCTACACGATCTATGACAACAACCGGTTTATTGTCGTGCGGCAGGATGTGGCCATTAACGGATTGCCCAAACCATTTGATGGATTCACCATACTTCAGATCACTGATCTACACGGCGCTCGATTTGGTGACAGGCAGCAAGACCTGGCCGCCGTGATCAATACTTTGAATTATGACTTGATCGCGGTGACCGGAGACGTGTGGTATCACCACGAAGCGGATATTGAACCATTTTATGAATTACTGGATTCGATTCAACAAAAAGACGCACTAATTTGCACATCCGGAAATTCAAGCCCCACAGATGTAGATTATTCCATCGGCGTGGTCACCCCTGCAGGCAACGATTTTCAGGCTGCTGGATGTCGTTTGTTGGACAGGCCTTTCACCATTGAACGCGATGGAGCGCGCCTGTGGTTCGCTGAGCAGCATTACGCCAGTGATCCGGATGTGCTGATGAAGATCGGCGCGATGGATCGAAAAACCGCAAAGACGGTTTATTATGTAACTCTTGAGGAAAACCGCGCAAAGTATAAAAAGGAAATTGACGAAATACTATCCGGTATTTCTGAAGATGATATCCTTATTGGTATAACCCATTTCCCGTTGCTAAAACGGGTTCTGGATGCACCGGACCGTACCGGATTACCTCCCTTTGACCTGGTTGTAGCCGGGCATTATCACGGCGGACAGATCCGTTTGCCATTCCTGGGGGCTTTGCTCATTCCAAACGCAAATGAAGAGCACCGGGGATGGATCCCCGATCCACAAATTGTCAGCGGGTTGTATGAAGGGAATGGAATCCAGCAATACACCAGCCGTGGATTGGGATCTGGAGGTTCAATACCATTCCTCCGATTTCGCCTGTTCAATACACCTGAGATCAACCTGATCACATTGCGTTCAAAGTGAGACAATATTCAGAAGGTTGATCCTTCTTAAAAATCATTGTTGTGTGGTTTACATTTCAATTGTTGGCGGAGAAATCGATGACGCAAACCTTTTCCAGATTGGGGTCAAGATAGGTTCGGCAGAATGCCTGGTGTAGAGGGTGCGGTAAATACATATCACGACCTTTTGCATCGGCAAATGTAACAATGAAACAATGAGTAAAGCCTTCATTTAAATCTTCGGGGCTAGAATTAATCCCCCATTCAAAATCGGTCACAAAAGGTAGTTCAGCGCATAATGTGTGAAATGCATTTTCAATGGTATGCACAGTTTCGTCGCTGGTTTTATCGAAGAACTTGAACAAAACTACATGCCGGTAGACATTTGGTATCTCGCCCATTGTATAAACCTCCAGTTGAAAGTGTTTTGATTTATGTGTATAATAACATAGAGTAACCGGTTTAGTAAACCGGTTACTCTACAGGATTGATACAAAAATGAAACTGACGATTTCCGATATTGCCAGACAGGCTGGAGTTTCCAAAGCGACTGTTTCTCGGGTGCTAAATAACCGCGCGGAAGGGGTCGGTCCGCAAACCCGGCAGCGTATTCTCGAGATCATGAAAGAAACCGGTTTTCAACCAAGCGGATTCGCCCGGGGTCTGGCTACAGGCCGGTCGGCTTCGGTAGGGGTCATAATCCCGGATATTGTAAATCCATACTATTCGTTACTCGTCCGCGGCGCTGAAGATGTGCTGAAAAAGTCAGGTTATGGTCTATTCCTGTGTAATTCTGATCATGATATTGTAAAAGAAAAGGAGTATGTCTCCAAACTAATTGAAAGGGGCGTTGATGGTGTAATTCTTGATTCAGCAGAATCGGATTGCGGCTGCCATCTTGAGCTTTTGGATGAAAAAAAGATCCCTTATGTCCTGGTTGATCGAATCATTGAAGACCCGTCGAAATATCCCGGTGTATATGTGGATAATCGGGAAGGTGGTGCGTTGGCGGCTGCCTATTTCTTTGACCAACCCGGCTGCAGGTTATTATTTATCAACGGACCTATTGAGTATTCGCAATCCCATTTGCGACAGGCAGGAGTTGAAGGTGCCATGCGCCAAAGAGATTTACCGGCAGAGGCACTGATCATCCGATATGGCGATTTTTCGATCGAAAGCGGCTTCCAATTGACCCATGAGATGATATCCAGGATGGATGGTCAGGAACTGCCATTTACATCCATTTTTTTGGCGAATGATCTGATGGCCATCGGCGCGCTGCGGGCATTAAAGCGGGCAAATATAGCAGTGCCAGATCAGGTGGAAGTCATAGGATTTGATGATATTGAGCTGGCAACCCTGGTCGAGCCGCCGCTTTCAACTGTTTCACAACCAGCACTCGAGATGGGTTCGCGCAGTGCCAGTATGCTGCTTCACATGATGGCAGGAAAGAAGTTACGGGAGAAAACTGTAATGCTTAAGACACATTTAACCCTTCGGGGAACCACCCGTGAAAAACAGGAAAGTGCCTTGTAGGTAATGAGCCTAATAGGCGGTTGTTCTTCCAATAAAAAATTGACTAGGAGAAATAAACATGGAAAATTTCGTTTTTCAAAACCCAACTAAGATCCTTTTTGGCCGTGGCATGGAGGATAGGGTCGGTGAAGAAACAGCTGTTTACAGCAAGAATATATTGCTTCATTTTGGGGGCGGAAGCATAAAGAAGACCGGATTGTATGACCGGGTGACAGCTTCCTTAAAGAAAGCAGGGGTAAGCTGGATCGAATTGGGCGGTGTTAAACCCAACCCGCGCCTTAGCCTGGTGCATGAAGGGGTGGAACTTGTAAAGAAACACAATCTGGGTTTGATCCTGGCGGTCGGAGGCGGCAGCGTGATCGATTCGGCCAAAGCCATTGCCATGGGTGCTGTGATTGATCATGATGTGTGGGATTTCTACTTGGGGAACGGGGAACCGAAAGCCGCTTTACCCATTGGGACGATATTAACAATTCCAGCGGCTGGCAGCGAGGCCAGTACCGGTACAGTCATAACCAATGAAGATGGTTGGTTAAAGCGCGCGGTTAACACAGAACTCATTTACCCTCGTTTTTCCATCCTTAATCCTGAACAGGCATTTACATTGCCAAAGTTTCAGGTTGCCTGCGGAATAACTGATATTATGGCGCATCTGATGGAGCGGTATTTCACCAATGTTCCGCATGTGGCTTTCACCGATCGTTTGCTGGAAGCAACCATGAAGACATTGATCGTTCACGCGCCCTTGGTCCTTGAGGATCCGAAGAATTATGATGCCTGGGCTGAGATCATGTGGGCCGGTACTATTGCGCATAATAACCTGCTAAACACCGGCCGTATTGGGGACTGGTCTTCGCATGACATCGAACACGAGATCAGCGGTATTTATGACGTGGCGCATGGAGCGGGATTGGCAGTAGTCTTCCCGGCCTGGATGAAATTTGTGTATAAGCATGATATCAACCGCTTCGCCCAGTGGGCTATCCGGGTATGGAATGTGGATATGGATGTGTTCGATACCGAACGGGTAGCTCGGACCGGCATCGAGCGCCTGGAAGCTTTCTCGCGGTCAATGGGATTGGGAACCCGACTTTCCGACCTGGGAATCAAAGGTGATCGAATTGATGAAATGGCAGACAAATGCACCGATAAGGGCACGCGCACTTTTGGCAGCTTTGTCTCTGTAGATCGAGAATCAGTTAAGAAGATACTTCTCCTCGCGGAGAAATAGACCATTAATGAACATTTTAGCCTCCCGAAATTCTATGGGAGGCTGAAATGATTTCTGCCTGGCAGAAGCAAACGGAGCGGGGTTGACCAGAACCCGCTCCAATTTTGTTAATATTGAGCTAAACGATCCCGTAAGCCAGCATGGCTTTGGCCACTTTGGTGAAACCGGCAATGTTGGCACCCACCAGATAGTTGCCTTTACACCCGTACGTTTCTGATGCCTCAAGCGCGGATTGGTGAATGCTTTTCATGATCAATTGGAGGCGGTTGTCCACTTCTTCCCGTGTCCAATTCAGTCGCATGGCATTCTGAGACATTTCCAACCCGGACACCGCCACACCGCCAGCGTTGGCTGCCTTGGCCGGACCATACAGCACATTGTTGTTCAGATAAACCTTGATGGCATCCAGATCTGAAGGCATGTTCGCCCCTTCTGAAACGCAATTGCACCCGTTATTGATCAGGGCTTCTGCGTTCAACTGGTTGATCTCATTTTCATGTGCGGATGGAAAAGCAAGATTGACTTTTAGGTTTTGTTCGCGAATTACATCCCAGACGCTTTTCTCGGGATAATATGGTACGTTGTATTTTTCCGCGTATTCACTGATGCGTCCGCGGCGGAAGTTTTTCAGTTCGAGAATGAACTGCAATTTTTCAGCATCAATTCCAGCTTCATCGACCACTGTACCATTCGAATCTGAGATGGTAATAGGTTTCGCGCCAAGCTGGATCAGTTTCTCAATGGTGTACTGGGCTACATTTCCAGAGCCGCTAATGGCAGCGACTTTTCCGGAAACTGTTTGGTTTCGGGTGGACAGCATTTCAGCCGCGAAATAGACCGCGCCGTATCCTGTGGCTTCGGGGCGAATTAGACTCCCACCGAATTCCAGCCCTTTTCCAGTAAGCACGCTGACATTGGCGTTAACGATCTTGAGATAACACCCGTATAAATACCCGACCTCTCGTGCCCCCACACCAATATCTCCGGCGGGAACGTCCGTATCCGGTCCGATGTGGCGATAAAGCTCGCGCATGAAGGCTTGACAGAAATGCATGACCTCGTTATCTGATTTCCCTTTGGGGTCAAAATCCGATCCACCTTTGGCGCCACCCATTGGCAGGGTGGTGAGGGAATTCTTGAAAATTTGCTCAAAGCCCAGGAATTTGATGATCCCCAGGTTGACGGAAGGGTGAAAGCGGAGGCCGCCTTTATATGGACCTATGGCATTATTGAACTGAATACGGAAACCGCGATTGATCTGGACTTCCCCCCGGTCATCAACCCAGGGAACCCGGAAAAGAATAGCCCTATCCGGTATCACGATACGGTCGTAAATACGGGCTTTCACGAAATCCGGGTGTTTCTTGACGGTTGGTTCAAGCGATGTCAGTACCTCTTGAACGGCTTGAAGGAATTCGGGTTGATCAGCGTCTTTCTCTTGTACTCTGGCGATAACATCTTGCATGAATGACATGGGCGGTCCCCGATCGATGGAAAAAGTTTGTTTTTTATATCATGCCAGACATGAAGATTTTATGAAAACCGATGGGGAAAATATAAAGATTTTATGAAAATAGGGACGCCGTCCCAATTTCTATTCTGGTAGAAAAATAATTCCGCGTCCATGTCGTCCGTCCACCTTTACCCCCAATCCACGAGACAACCGTACCCTTCGGGTAAAACGTTTCTCTTCCTCGATATTCAAGCTTTTGAGCCATTCCCAGTTAATGCGATACGGGCTGGTGAAGGGCATAGAGAAATGCATGACACCCAGGTTGATGATGTTGTGGAAATAGTGTGACCCCTGGCTTAATTCAACTTTTACATTTTCCTGTGTGGCTTCCACTATGACACGGGCACCGCAGATTTGCCCCCAGGTTACCGGAATACCCAGCCAGGGATCAAGCGTTCCCAGACGGCCAAAAACGATCAGCAGGTACGGCCGGCCGGATGCGAGAAGAATATGGTTATGTTTATCAAGTTCAGCCGCGATCGCTTTTGTATCCTTTAGGTTGAAGTGGTCTGGTATTACATAGACAATATCTTCAATGGATTCACATTCCCCGTTGCCCAGAACGGTCTCAGACGCGATGATCGTACGCGAATCTTTGAGATCTTCTTGAGAGATTTCCAGGTCGCCTGCAGGTAAGACCATTGGGCGAACCTGAAGAAAACCAAATCGCGGTGGGTCGAACGTCATGGCAAATTCAATTTCGATGGGGCAGTCGCATCGTGCTTCACACCGGGCCAGAAGATGGTTTATTAACGTGTTGAATGGAATATCCGGAAGGCTAAGTAATGGGCCGAAGGTTACCGCACGTGGACCTTTGCTGCCCATCCCAAGGGACATCCGTCCGGATTGTGGATCCAGCGTGGAAACAAGATAGGGAAGAGTCCCGTCCTTTTCAGCAGTTAACAAATTGTCTTTTCTCAGAAACTCGGTTTCGCGGGTGGGATTATATTCGGGCGGTTCACCCATATTGACAGACCAAAATTCAGTCTGCGTTTCTTTGAGCAGTTCCTGGGTGGATTCGAAAGGTGGTGGCATGAGCGGATATGCCGGAGAATAGATCCATGATTTACCACCATCCACGATCGTTTTTCCCAGGCCGAGTGCCAGGTTGACAACACCATCATAAGGACGGGCAGGCAGGAGAGGATAGTAATTGAAAGAACGCGCCACTCCGGCAAGTTCCGGATAAAACCGGTTGCCGTAACGCTTCCCTACCACTTCCTGGATGACCACGGCCATCTTTTCATCGCAACTGTTCAGCGAAGTTGCCATGCAATAATCGCGGGCGATTTTGAAATAGGTGGAGGCCCAGACAAATTTGATCGCTTCGACAAGTTTCTGGAAGCGGGTATCCGGATCCGGCTGATTGTTAGGTATCATTTTGGTCAAATACACACCGGCAAACGGTCGGTGTGTAGTATCTTCCAGTAACCCTGATGAACGAATGGCCAGGGGCGATGTCCACGAATCGATCAGGGTTTTCAACTCTCCCAGTACCTCAAATGGCATATCAGCCCGCTGAAAGGCATTGGCAATCCGGTCATCCGGCAGTCCGGAAAGAGCAAGTTCCATCAGGTCGTTGCGCTGCATAAAGGCATCAAATACGCTGGTTCCCAGAACGGTCATTTCAGGGATGTCAATGCGGATATCAGGGAATTCCATGGCATCCATTTCAACCAGAGTCTGATGCATGGAAAGTAATCCCTGGGCTTTACCGCCAAGCTCCTCGCGGCCTTCCAGTAATGATTGGGCGCGGTCAGATCCGCGCCGCAGAGTAATAAGATGTAGGCGTTCAGTGATATTGATCATTACATTGATAAATGATTACACCCAGCCGCGTTCATGACAGGCGCGGGCCACCCGGTCAACAGCCAGCATATATACCGCGTCACGCAGGTTCAGGTTGTTCTTTCGGGCAAAATTACTCGAGTCGATGTATGCCGAGGTCATGATCGAGTCGATCTTACTTAGAACCTCGTCTTTACTCCAGAAATAGTTCAAATTGCTCTGCACCTGTTCAAAATAACTACAGATCACACCGCCGGAATTGGCCAGGATGTCTGGAATGAGCAATATTTCCCGTTCATTTATTATTGAATCAACATCCGGGTCAGTTGGACCGTTGGCTGCCTCAGCAATGATCTTCACCTGCGCGCTTATCCGGTCTACATTATCCATTCTGATCTGGTTTTCCAACGCGGCTGGTACCAGGATATCTACATCCTGAGACAGCCATGCGTCCCCGGAGAGTCTTTCAAATCCTGACTCTTCTGCTTTAACCTTATCAATCTCCCCGAAGGGGTTGGAAATAGATGCCAGTTGATCGAAATTGATACCGTCCTTTTTCCGAAAAGTATAGGCAGTATGATCCTCCTGATTCCAACAAGCGACAGAGGTGATCATCCCTCCCATCTGGCTGTAAAGCTGGGCGGCATGTTTGCCCACCGTCCCGAAACCCTGAATACTGGCTTTGGTATTTTCCACTGGTATTCCCCGGTCTCTGAGGGCTTCGCGCACGGTGATCATAACGCCGTAACCGGGAGCTTCCTTGCGCCCTTTTGAACCGGCATGATGGATCGGTTTACCGGTGATGAACCCCGGTTGTTTCTTTCCTTTTATTGCCTCATATTCATCCAGCATCCAGAGCATTTGCTGTGGGCCGGTCATAATATCTGGTCCAAGAACATCCGTTTCCGGGCCGGTGATGGGTGCCAGCCGGCGGACAAATCCGCGGCAGATGCGTTCCACCTCCATGGGGCTTAAACTGTGTGGATCGCACGCAACACCGCTGCTTCCACCACCCAGAGGCAGATTGGTGACAGCACATTTCCAGGTCATCCACATGCCCAGCGCGCGGATCGTATCTACAGTCTCCTGTGGATGGAACCGGACACCGCCCTTGGTCGGACCGCGGCTGTCGTTGAATTGCACATGGTAACCGCGAAGGATCAGAACATCTCCATTATCCAGGGTGACCGGTAGACTGAACTGGTATTCCCGCATGGGTATGCGCAAGAATTCCCGTGATGGCTGGTCCAGATCTAGCATATCGGCGATCCGATCAAACTGTTTCTGGGCCATTTCGAAAATATTATACGGTTTTGCGTTTTCCATGTGGAAGAACCTCTTTTTGTGGTTTGTCAGCCGAAACCAGTATATAACCGATACCCGGACGGCTGAGAATAAGTGAAGGCTGTGAGGGATTTATTTCCAATTTGCGGCGAAGGATATGAATAAATGATCGCAAATAATCCACTTCAGTACTGAATTTTGGGCCCCAAACAGCCATTAATAATTGTTCGTGAAGCATAACCTGGTTCTGATGGCGGGCCAGCTCAAGTAACAGGTTATATTCGGTTTCTGTCAGGTATACAGGCTGCCCACTGGCGGTTACCTGGCGTGCGGCAAGATCGATCTGAATGTCTCCGCAATCAAGACGGGTCGGTGTCTGCATGCTTTCACGTGAACGCGATAGGACAGCTTTAACCCTGGCCAAAAGGATGCGTGAATCAAAAGGTTTCCGGATGAAATCATCCGCTCCAGCTTCAAATGCCCGGATTTCTTCTTCCGCTGAATCTCTGCTTGAAAGCATGATTACCGGTTTTTCCGAGAATGTCCGGATTTTCCGGATCAGATCGGCTCCGTCCATTTCGCCGGCTAACGTGGTTTCAGTTAAGACCAGGGCAGGCTGCTCTTCGGCCGCGATCTTTACCGCTTTTTCTCCCCTATTGGTAGTCTGCACGGCAAAACCAGCGCCTGAAAGGACCTGGCGTAACAAGTGGACCCATTTGGATTCGGGTTCAACGATTAGGATCAAATTGGCTGGCATAAGAAATGGCAAGTCGAATCAGTTTGATTTAAATACATAGTTCAATTTTACAATAAGACCCGTCTGAAAGGTCTACATGAAGGTGTGAAAAGTTTTTTCCGGATATCTATAATAATTATGGAGTGTCACTTTCGATAAATACGGGGGTCATAATGGATTGAGACCGGAAATAATTGCTTAATTTGAATATCAGAACTTCGGTTACAACGGTTTTTTTTGCAACAATCAGGGTGCCATTCCGATCTACAACATCACGCGAAAGGGTCATACCAATTTTTAGATCATCAACAAAAATCTGTTTTTCCCATAATCGCGCTTTTGTGGCTTTATAGGTGATCTGTTCATCGATCTCAAGCACTCTGGTACAGAACACACTTAAAATAGACGGGTCATAATCATTTTCGTGTGCTTGCATCTGGTTAATTGCATCCACAGAACTGAAAAGCGTAGTACGAAGCCGGTCATAATCCAAAACTATCTTTAATATCCGGGAGATGATTGGAATATTATCACCTGAAAGCGAATCGGACTTAACTGGGTTCGTAAATACGAGATTTTGGTTACCAACGGCTTCAGCCACATTTTCCAACCGGGGAATATTTTTAATAAGCTGACGCCCCATACGCGGTATTGAGGCGATCATCTCCCGTTCTGAATCACTTAACTCCACACCTTTTATCTGTTTATACAAAATATCTTGAGGAATGGTTACCGAACCGATCTGGGACAACAGCGCGGCTAATTCGATCTCCCACATCTGGTCTTTTAGATCTAAGGCCAAAGCGAGATTATGGGCTAATTTTCGTAATCTGCCGACTTTCGTGAAGATGAGTGGATTTTGGACCTCAAGTATGTCTATCATAACCTTGATACTGCCGTTCAAGGTCTTTACAAGAAGTTCCTTCTCACCCAAAACCAACTGGTTATACCGTATTCCATCTTTTACTGCATTGATGAAAACATCGGATGGACAAGGCTTCACCAGGAAACGGAAAACATTCCCTTTATTCACAGCATTAATCGCCATATCCAGGGCAGCTGCTCCTGTAAGCAAAATGCGCGTCGTTTCAGGGATCCGTTTACGGATCGCGGAAAGAAGATCAATACCATTGATTCCCGGCATGTGATAATCGGAGATCACAACACTGGGGATGACCCCTTTTTCCAATATCTCCAATGCTTCAGATGCATTATTGGCAGTCAGGATTTCTCCAAAATCTTCCTCAAATAATGTCCGGGACAATGAAGACAATACATTAGCTTCATCATCAACAAGCAGAATTACATCAGTAGACATGGATTTTCCCTTCTTTATGTTTGTACCTGGTCATTATCGGTATTATCTAAGACCTGGTGAGTGATTGACAGCCATTCATCGAGATAGCCGGAAACGCCGATCGCATCCAGATATTTCATATCCAGGTATGTTCCGAAGTCTGATTCCATTTCCATTAGGCACATGTTGGCGAGACCGTTGGCCGTGTGCAAAACTGTCAACAGGTCTGGTTTTGTTGAGATCTGAATGCTAGGTCTATGATGAAAGGTGATTGCCTCGACGATCTCATTTGGCAATCCCCACATCCCGAGGAGATATCCGCCTATTTCAGAATGGCTCGTTCCCAAAACCGCATACTCGGAATCTTGCGTGATACGCCCTTGTTTATTAAGTTTTGCTTTTTTAAAGAAATCTGGAAATTCCAACAATACCAATTTCCCGATGTCGTGCAAAATCCCTGAAACACGGGCACTTTCCTGTACCTTTG
>JAAYYW010000066.1 GCA_012515195.1 Leptolinea sp. | reverse complement strand
GGGCATACACATTTTGGCAATCAAACACATTCCGATACCGAGAACAGCGCTGGCCGCGGAATGGATTCTGCATCACATGACAAACATGTCAGTATGGCAGAGGTAATATCTGACTGTACCGCTCTGTTATGCGGCGGAATGGGCATGGGTGCTTATGAGAGTATGCGCAGCCTGAATATCCAGCCGATTGTTACAGACCTGTCAGATATTGATGAGGCAGTTCAAGCTTATATTGATGGTAAGCTGGTCGATCACCGCGAATTACTTCATTAATTATTGGGGTGAATATCAATACACTCCTGATAAAAAAACCCGAAAAACTCTCAAAAAGGGTTGGGAATACTTGATCTTACTTAAAAAGTGGAGGCATAATGATAATAATGATTTCTTCGAAACAGGAAGATTGGAACGGCGCCGTGGAAGAGAGATTCGGTCGCACTCCCTGGTTGATTAAATATGACACGGAAAGCAAGAAGTGGGAAGCTTTCCAAAATCCTGGAGCCTCTGAGTCTGGTGGTGCGGGGATAGCCGCGGCACAATTTGTAATTGATAAAGGGGCAACAACCGTTATTAGCGGAAGTTTCGGCCCAAACGCATCCAACACTCTTAAAGCAGCCAATATCAACATGTTCGTATTTACGCCAGACGTAACCTCGGTCAAACACGCCATCGAGCTTTTTGAAAAGGGTGATTTACGCTCATTCGCGTAAATCTCTAACTAAGAAAATGCGTATCGCCATTGCCAGCGGTAAAGGTGGAACAGGAAAAACAACCATTGCTACCGGATTGGCCCATACACTTGCGCGGGATCATTCGGTCTGGTACAAGGACTGCGATGTTGAAGCCCCTAATGGTCACCTTTTCTTTTCTCTCGATCTCGATCAGAATTCTGAGGCTGTTACTCGAATACCAGAGATTGATGACAGGAAATGCACCGCCTGCGGAAAATGTGTTGAAGTCTGCCAGTTCCATGCGATTGCACAAATCGGGAAAAAAATCCTGGTCTTTCCCCAGCTATGTCATGGTTGCGGAAGCTGTACCTGGAACTGCCCGGAAAATGCCATAAAAGAGATTCCCAACCCAATCGGGAAACTTGAAGCGGGCCAAACTCTGGAGGGCATTCATTTTTCACATGGTATTCTGACCATAAGTGAACCCATGCCCACTCCGGTAATCCGTCAGTTAAAACGATGGCAGAAACCAGAAGATGGATCTATAACCATTTTTGACGCGCCACCCGGCGCGTCCTGCTCGGTAGTAGAAACCTTGCGTAGCGTGGATTTTGTCATCCTGGTAACCGAGCCCACACCCTTTGGCTTGCACGATCTAAAACAAATGACCGGAATCCTTGATGACATGTCAATCAAATCAGGGATAATCATTAACCGCGAGAACGGTCCATACAGTCCACTGGAAGATTTTTGCCTGCAGGTTTCAATACCTGTTCTTCTCCGAATTCCGTATGACCGGCAGATTGCGGAAGGTATTGCCCGTGGTAAATTGATCACGGATATAAATTCGGAGTATCTGGCTGCCTTCAAATCAATGTTTGAACAGATCAAGACGATAGTCTGAAAGGACTTCCTATGCCCCAGCTTGCAAAAGGCGGAAAATGGGTATTTGGATGGGTGTTTGTCGGAGATCACAAAAGTATTCAGATCCCTCCATATGCCTACGAGGAATACGGGTTTTGTGAGGGTGAAACCGTGGTCTTCACGAAAACCAGTAAAACCTCCGGCGGATTTGGAATTGCGCGAAAAGAGATTTTTGATAACTCAATACTGAAATCCACCCGTTTTCTCGCAACAGCCGTTATGGAAAAAAGTGGACGCATCAGACTTGATCCACAATTGAACGCCTTACCAGGCGATAGATATCTCGCGGTGCGGGGCAGCTATCTGGCACTCAGTTTTTTAAAACAGGGTCCAATTATTAGCGAAGCTGAAAAACACCAGGAATTGGAAATATTTTTGCCATGAAACAGTTCGTTATTCTAAGCGGTAAAGGCGGTACCGGTAAAACGAGTGTATGTGCTGCGTTTGCTTGGTTATGTTCCAATAACATCGCAACGGAGAATACAACTTATGTCGATGCCGATGTTGACGCTGCCAATCTTAGTCTTGTTCTTCAACCGACTTCCTCTGAACAACATGAGTTTTGGGGTGGGTCGCTTGCCGAGATAAATGAGAATAAATGCGGCGGATGCGGCGCTTGTGTACAAGTTTGTCGGTATGATGCCATTTTTCCATCAAAATCAAATCCCCAGGCAATGTGGGTGGACCAAATTGCCTGTGATGGCTGTGCAGCTTGCGTATATGCCTGCCCGGATGACGCCATTCAAATGGTCAAACAACAGGAAGGTTTCTGGTATCGTTCACAAACTCGATCTGGAGTAATATTTCATGCAGAACTTTTCCCTGGACGGGATAATTCAGGGAAACTGGTAACTATGGTCAGGCAACAGGCCAGGCTCCATGCAGAAGACAACGGCTCACCTCTCATCATAATTGACGGTCCGCCCGGCATTGGTTGTCCTGTCATATCCGCCTGCGCCGGTGTAGACCATGGTCTAATCATTGCCGAACCAAGCCAGGCCGGAATCCATGACCTGAAAAGGATAATCTCCACCCTGGATCATTTTAAAGTACCATCAACAATAGTCATCAATAAATCAGATATTTACCCGCAAGGTTCGGAGCAGATCCGTCAATATGCCTCTGAACATGAATTAGAAGTAATAGGCGAAATTCCTTTCGATGAAGCAATCCCGAACTCCACGTTACAGGGAAAGACTATATTTGAGTTATTCCCCGATGCACCGGCGGCAAAAGAACTTCGCCGTATATGGTCAAAACTAACAGAGTTAGTATCTGACAGGGAAAAAGACTATGGAACAAAGACAACTTGAAAAAGATGTGATTGACAAATTATCGAAAGTAATTGACCCGGAGACTGGTGCTGATGTCATTCGCATGCGATTAGTGCAGGACATTAAAATCGACAATGATGGCAATATCTCATACATATTCAGGCCGTCTTCTCCTCTTTGTCCGCTGGCAGTTCCACTGGCATTGAGTATCATCGAGGCTGTCAGTAAAATTCCTGGAATTTCACGCCAAAATATTACTGTGGAAAATTACACACAGGCAGAAGCTCTCACACAATTACTTCAAACAATGCTTGATGTTTAGCCATTCACCGATTTTTTAGATTTCGCGTGAGTATTATCGATAAGGAAATTACCAACAGGATTAAGGAGAACATATGCAGGAGTCGATAAAAATCGGGATCATTATTTGCGACAGATATCGCACGTGTGCAGGTGGAAAATGTTTCCGCTCATTAAAAGATAGAGTGGGCGCATTCAGCCGGTATGCTGGTAAGGACGTAGAATTGGTTGGGTACACTACCTGCGCCGGATGCCCCGGTGGCAACATTGAGTATGCTGGTGATGAAATGGTAAGGAATGGAGCACAGGTTATCCATCTGGCTACCGGATTTCTTGTTGGGTATCCTCCCTGCCCATATATTGGAACCTTCAAAGAGTTTCTGGAATACCGGTATGGTATTGAAGTCGTACTTGGCACTCATCCCATCCCCCAGAAATATCTGGATATGCACACAAAGCTGAAAACCTGGGAAGACCCGGAATGGAAAGATCGGATAGATGCAACGATGACGGATGATGCAACCCGGATTGCTTATAACTAAAAAATCCATTCTTTTCGAAAAAATATCACAACATGGTTGTGAATAATCACGAACAAAAAAATCAATTCTGAGGGATGAAAGAAACAAATGGATGAGAACAATCTGGCAATTTTGGTTCTGATCTTTTTACTGTTCAGTATTGTTGCCTCTCTAATTATGATCTTGAGAACTTCGCCCATAAAAACCGGGATGAATTTGTACACCGGTATGATTCCTGTCTTTGCCCTGCTTGGCATTCCTGGTATTTTGGACTTGATGCGGACAGGCGGAGTTACAGGTTCATTCGCTTTTGTTGTCTTTCTTGTTCTGCTTTCTTTTGTTGTATTTCCCATTTCCCCTTTCGTACAAAAAAAAGGTTCCCGATCCTTTCAAAAATGGTGGGGACTATCCATTCCACTGATTGTTATATCAGGTCTGCTGGTTGCCTGATATCTGGCATTTGTTGAGATTTCCGCAGAATTACCGGTTTGCGGTGTGGGTATGCCCGGTTGCGTTACAGTTCAGACCAGCCGGTATGCGAAACTTTTCGATATCATCCCCATTGGGGTTATCGGGGTAATGGGATATATGGCCATATTTGTTGCCTGGATCCTTGGGGAGAAAAACAAAGGCAATTTCAGTAGATATTTTTCTCTGGCAGCCTGGGGAATGTGTTTCTTTGGAGTTTTGTTTTCTTCTTACCTGACATATCTTGAGCCATTTGTCATCCATGCCACCTGTACCTGGTGCATTACGTCAGCGGTACTAATGATCTTATTACTATGGATCACAACACCATTCGGGCAAAAAGCGCTTAATGATGATCGGTCTTAGATTTAAATACTTCTACCATGAGATGATACTATGATTGCTTTTGGGCCCGTTCCCTCCCGCCGGCTTGGTTCCAGTCTGGGTATAAACCATATCCCTCCCAAACATTGTCCATATTCCTGTGTGTATTGTCAGGTTGGCAGTACGTCTTCATTAAGCATTACTCGGCAGGAGTTTTTCTCCGTCAAGGAGATTACAGATGATGTGGATCAGAAGCTTAATGAATGCAAGAATCAAAACAGGGAAGTGGATTACCTCACCCTGGTTCCTGATGGAGAACCTACATTGGATACCCATTTGGGAGAATTGATCTTCGGATTGAAACAATTTCAGATCCCGATCGCCGTGATATCCAACTCCGCCCTGATCAATCTGCCGGACGTTCAGGATGAACTTCAACAGGCTGATTGGGTTTCGCTAAAAGTAGACGCAATGGACGAAACCGTGTGGAAAAAAATCAACCGGCCCCATGGCAGACTACGGTTGGATAATCTCATAACAGGGATTTCCGAGTTCCGTGCGAAATACGCCGGGAAATTTGTTACAGAGACCATGCTAATCCGTGGGTTGAATGATAATGCCACCATATTGGACCCTATCATTGCTTTTCTAAACAATTTGAATACGTTTGTTTCGTATTTCTCCATTCCCACACGTCCACCGGCTGAATCGTGGGTAAAACCACCTGACCAGGCTTTCCTGCAGGACTTCTTATTGACAACACCCAGAAAACTATCTTCCATGGATATTCTTTTTGAAGCTGAGACGGATGACTTCCAGTCAACCGGAGATCTGGCAAATGATATTCTTTCCATCACATCGGTACATCCTCTGCGGGAAGAAGCCCTGAAGCAAATGGTCATTACCTCCGGATTGGATTGGATGATAGTCGAAGCGTTGATCAACAATAAGAGATTATTACGCGTTCAATACCAATCTGGTGTTTTCTATCTGCGAAATCACAAACTAAAGAACGAATCTTGAAAGGGAAATCTGGAAACAGTTATTTGCATATCATATTAAGATAAGATTTCTCTGGCAGGCCAAAGACCTCGTCTCACAGCAGGGAAAATCTTCCAGAAAAAAAAATTCGGCCCGATTGTGGAAGCAGTCTTAGAAAACTGCATAATTCTTAAACTTGAACACATTCCAAGAATGGCTCCATGTATAATGCAAAAATGTCCATGCACCAATAATAGAAGCTTAAGGAGATAACATACCTGATGAAATTATTGCACGACATATTAGACGTTCTACCCAAAGAACCCATACCGGTTCGTAAGGTGATCATTGGTGTCCATTGGACTCTGGTATACAGTAAATATGGCGGTCTTGGCTCAACCATGGTCAACAGCGGGCCTCATGGACATTCACCGAGTAACGGGGTTGGAGAATTACTTAATAAGACAGCTCAAGAGTTAGCCAGCTGGATTCTTTCAGATAATCTATTGGAAGCTAGCATTGGTATAGCAGCGATCAATTCTCTTATTGACATCGATGAATCCCTTCTTCGGCAAATCAACGCGGCTGATGTTTTAGAAAAAGAGAGTAAAGACAAGAATCTGGTCGTTGTTGGACATTTTCCTTTTGTCGATCATATGAAAGAAATAGCAAAGAATTGCTGGGTAATCGAAAAGAACCCCCACGGGGATGATTTCCCAGAAGAAGCGGCCCATGATTTTATTCCAAAAGCCGATGTTGTAGCCATAACCGGGACTGCTTTCATAAATCATACGATTGAAAATTTACTCTCACTTTGTAAACCCAAAACGCAGGTTATGATACTTGGACCTTCAACCCCAATGGTTCCTCTTTTGTTCGAACACAATGTAACTTTTCTCTCCGGTTCTCGGGTTGTCGATGAAGAAGCAGCATTGATAACAGTTCAACAGGGAGCCAGTTTCAAGCAGGTAAAAGGCGTTCGTCTCACCACCATGACACGCCCAGAGAAAAACTAACTTGATGGCAGAGATGAAATCTATTGGTGTTATTCATACACCCAATACTGAAAAATCATTGACACCAATACAGTCATCCCGTTCGGAGCTCAAGGGTACGGTTGAAGTATTTCCACAATACACTGAAGGATTACAGGGTCTGGAAGAGTTCTCGCATATATATCTAATCTACGAATTCCACAAATCAGATACAGAAGTTTCCTTACTTGTTAATCCCTTCCTTGACGATAGAAAACATGGTGTTTTCGCCACCCGGTATCCATACCGCCCCAATCCATTGGGGTTTTCTGTCGTTCGCTTAACCTCACGTCAAGAAAACATTCTCTCTTTTATCGGCGCGGACATGCTGGATGGGACCCCTCTTCTCGATATAAAACCGTACATACCGGATTTTGATGTATTTGATGCGCAGGAAACCGGTTGGTTCAAAAATAGAAAAAAAGAATAGGCAAATTAAACGACCCCGGAAAACCGGGGTCGCCTTTTTTGTTGAATTGAAAATCTAAATTACTTGTCCAGTAAAGCTGCAAGTCCGGGAAGCACCAAACCTTCCAGCATTTCCAGGGAGGCTCCACCACCAGTGGAAATGTGCGTGATCTTGTCAGCCAGGCCAGATTCCTGAATGGCCGCCACTGAATCACCGCCGCCAATAATGCTAACCGCGTTGCTATCAGCAACCGCATTGGCAACCGCATACGTACCCTTGGCAAAATTCGGAAATTCAAACACGCCCATCGGACCGTTCCAAACGATTGTGCCTGCGCCCTTCAAAACTTTGGCATAGGCTTCAACCGTCTTGGGCCCAATATCCAAAATGCGCCAACCATCCGGGATAGGAGCCATTTCCATTACTTTATATTCGGCCTCGGCGTCAAATTTGTCAGCGATGGTCACATCCACCGGAAGACGAAGTTTCGCCCCACCGATTGACAGCAGTTCTTTGGCTGTATCCAGAGCTTCGTCTTCGACCAATGAGTCCGCTACCGGATATCCCTGTGCTTTGAAAAAGGTGTTAGCCATTCCGCCGCCAATCAGGATAACATCAGCTTTCGTCAACAGGTTTTTAATAACACTGATCTTATCACTGATCTTTGAACCACCCAGAATGGCGACAAACGGATGTTTGGGGTCAGCAATAGCCTGACCTAGATACTTGATCTCTTTTTCCAAAAGGAAGCCGGCAGCCGCAGGAAGGAAGCGTGCCACACCTTCAGTGGAAGCATGAGCGCGATGAGCTGTACCAAAAGCGTCATTTACAAAAACATCAGCCAGTGAGGCCAGCTTCTTGGCCATATCGAGGTCATTTTTTTCCTCTTCCGCGTGGTAGCGCGTATTTTCAAGCAGCAGGATTTCACCTGGTTTCAAATCCCTGGCAGCGGCTTCAGAAGAAGACCCTATACAGTCATCCGCAAAAGCGACCGGTTTCTTCATCAAACCACTCAGATATTCTCCAACTGGTTTCATGGAATATTTGGGATTCGGTTCGCCTTTCGGTCTGCCCAGATGAGAACAAAGGATGACAGCAGCACCCTTTTCCAATAAGTACTCGATCGTGGGAAGCGCCGCCCGGATGCGTGTATCATCGCCTACCTGGCCTTCTTTGATCGGCACGTTAAAATCAACACGCACCAGAACTTTTTTCCCCTTGACATCCATATCCGCAACAGTTTTTTTGTTGAACATAGATTCCTCACGTATATCTGATTATTTAGAAAGAATGCGCAATCCTCTGATCAGATGACCCGGGATTACGCATTCATTTTGCTTAGCTGACTTTCAGACTACAGAGATTTTGCCATCAGTTTGGCAAGATCCGCCGTGCGGCAGGAGTAACCCCATTCATTGTCATACCACGTGACAACTTTCACCAGGTTGCCGCCGAGCACCATATTGTAGGGCAGGTCGACGATGGATGAGCGGGGATCGCCTTTGAAGTCGGTGGAAACCAACGGATCACCAAACTCACCGGTGGTTACACCCAGAATACCTTTCAATTTCCCATTGGCAGCGGCTATGAATGCGGCATTCAGATCTTCTTTGGTCACAGTTTTTTCCACAGTAGCGGTGAAATCAACCACGGAAACCGTGGGAGAGGGCACACGCAGGGAATAGCCGTCAAACTTGCCCTTTAATTCAGGCAGAACAAGAGCGATGGCTTTGGCAGCACCAGTGGTGGTGGGGATGATGTTCAAACCAGCAGCGCGGGAGCGGCGGAGTTCTTTCCGGTGTCCCTGGTCCAGAATGACCTGATCGTTGGTGTAGCTGTGGATGGTGGTCATGGTGGCGTACTGAATTTTGCAAAGTTCGTGCAGGACTTTGGCCGCCGGAGCCAGGCAGTTCGTGGTGCAAGACGCGTTGGAAACTACATGATGAGCTTTGGGGTCATATTTTTCGTCATTGACACCCAGCACAACAGTCAGGTCTTCATTCTTCGCAGGAGCGGAGATGATTACCTTCTTGGCGCCACCTTTTTCGATGTGAGCGCGTGCTCCGGCTTTGCCTTTCGCCGGGTCACCATTGGCATCAACGAACAAGCCAGTGGATTCAATAACAATATCAACACCAAAATCAGACCATTTCAAATTGTTGGGGTCTTTTTCAGCGGTGACTGTAATTTTCTTGCCATTCACAACAAGATCGTTTCCGTCAATGTCAACGGTTCCGTCAAAGCGGCCGTAATTCGAGTCGTATTTGAACAAATGGGCATTGGTTTTGCTATCAAAAAGATCGTTGATCGCAACAACTTCCAATTCGCCGCCTGCGCGCTCGATCATCGCTTTCAGAACCTGGCGGCCAATACGACCGAAACCATTGATACCTACTTTTACTGCCATGGATAACCTCCTGAGGATTTATGTATTTTTCCATGCCTTCAAAAAGGCGGATTTACCTGTCTATTGTATCGTCTCGCGATTTATCAAGGGACCGGTTCTCTCATAGAATAAGTCCATTATAACCTGTGCCAGCCTTCCTGAATCATGTCTCCAGGGATTATTCGGATCAATTAGATCGCTGGAATAGGTAGAATACTCTTCACCCAGGTTTTCGTCTATACGTACCCAATCCACTCCCCCCGGAAGGATAATATCCTGCTTCTGGTTGCAAATCACCAGATCAAATATGCGTTGATTCAAATGTTTTTCAATAGTGTGGATATGGTCAGCGGTTGTAAATCCGTCAGTTTCGCCTGATTGCGTGGCTACATTACAGATAAAAAATTTCGTAGCCCGACTGGCTTTTAAAGCTTCAGAGATATCAGGCACCAGTAGATTTGGCAAAATACTGGTGAAGAGGCTTCCCGGTCCAATTATAACAAGGTCAGCATTTAAGATCGCCTGTACGGCTGGTGGAAATGCCAACGGATTATCTGGTTCCAACCATACACGTTTGATCCGCCCTTCGACCAGTGGAATATTGCTTTCACCGGTGATCCGGATCTCTGACTTATCTTCATTGGTGGATTTATCCGCAATGAGCCTGACATCATGCAAGGTCGAAGGCAATACCCGCCCTTGAACCGCTAAAACCCGTCCTGATTCCGCTACGGCTTTTTCAAAACTGCCGGTGATATCAGCCAGTGCGGTGATAAACAGGTTCCCAAGAGTGTGACCGTTTAGCCCGGCACCTTCACCAAAACGGTATTGAAAAATCTGCGTTAACAGAGCCTCGTCATCAGATAAAGCTGTCAGACAGTTGCGAATATCACCCGGGGGAAGCACCCCCATATTTCGGCGCAACATACCCGACGAACCACCGTCGTCAGCAACTGTAACGATAGCGGTTAGATTGCTTGAATGATGCTTTAATCCACGGAGCATGGCGGAAAGCCCGGTTCCACCACCAATAACAACTATTCGCGGGCCGCGTTCTTTTTTTCGAAACGCACTTACAGCATCGAATATAGGCTTTCCAGATACCATGTAAGGCTTGAGCAGCGATCTGTTCAACTTGTACGTACCAAGCAGAATAAATCCAATTCCAATTCCGCCAAATATGATCGCCCTTAATGGACGGGACAGGAACCTTAGGGATAGAAAAGAAAGGGCGGGCAACCACCACGTTTCAGGCGCGGTACGGTAAAAATCAAGGACCAGAACCGCAAACCCCAAACCGATCATAGTGGCCCCACCCAGAATAACCAAAAGCCAGCGTTTTACACCAAGACCAGGCGCAAGCCATCGTAGGTTTCTGGTGAAGATCTGGCCAATTCGATCGGTCCAACTGGAGGTTGCTTTTTGCATGGCGGTAGAAATATAGCAGGGTTCAACATTTCAGTCAACCGACGCAAAACCAACGTGAAAGGCAATAGAAAAAAACACTTAATCCGAACCCTACTATAATAACTCCATGCTACCTGATTTTCGTGTCAGACAGAGAGACTACTTGTTGGAAATTGCCGCCGGTCTAGCCGGTGAACTGGACCTGAAAACTCTTCTTGAGCGTATTTTGGGTGTCAGCATCGAAATGTTGGCTGGGCAGGCAGGATTGATCGCACTGCGTTCTGAAACTGTAGGATGGAAGGTGCAAACCAGTGTTGGCATACCTTCCGCGTTCCTACGGGCAATTACCCCACTTATGGCAGATATCCCTTCGTCGGTTGAATCTATCGAGGCGGAAATACCAGAAATCAATCGGCTTCTGGACCATCTGACTTTTGCGGCAAGTATGGGATTTATTACCGGGGTGGGTCTCCCATTGATTTCCCGCCAAAAGATTGTTGGTGTTATATATATCTTTCGCAGCTACCTCGGGATATTCTCCAAAACCGACCGGAATTTGCTAAAAAGTTTTGCCAACCAGGCAGCCGTGGCTGTACAAAATGCACAACTCTACAAACAGGTAATAACGGATAAGAAACGAATGGAAGCCCTGCTGGATAATGCAGGCGATGGAATATTGATTCTTAATCCGGACCGAAAGATCCAGGTTTGCAATGCGTCATTTAGCCGGTTGTACGGCATCGAGTCGGAAAAGATCGAAGGAACGGATCACGATCAAATCATTCAATGGGCAGGGCCAACAGATGGTGTAACTCTGGAACAGGCCGAAGCCGGCGGGTGGCCGCTTTCTGCGCATGCCCAGTTGTATGTGGAAGGGGACCTGAAACGCAAGAACAACCAGGTTCCACTACCCATCGGTATCACATACGCACCTCTTTTGTCTGAGGAAGGGACGTTGTTGAACATTATCGCCACAATCCGTGATATCACCCGCTTCCGTGAAGCCGAAGAATTAAAGAGCACGTTCATCTCCATTATTTCACATGAACTGAAAACACCTGTTGCTCTCATCAAAGGGTATGTCTCCACCCTCCGCCGAGACGACGCACGTTGGGACCGGAAAGTGGTGAACGAGAGCCTTCAGGTTATAGAAGAAGAAGCTGACCGGTTGACGGGTTTGATCGAAAACATGCTGGACGCATCCCGGTTGCAGGCCGGCGGTGTTTCGTTAAAACAATCGGATATCCTGATCTCAGATATGGCGCAACGCCTGGCAAAACGCTTTCAGACACAAACGAGCAAACACACGATTACGACAGACTTTCCAGATGATTTCCCGGTTATCTTGGCGGATGAAAATCGGATCC
>JAAYYW010000065.1 GCA_012515195.1 Leptolinea sp. | reverse complement strand
TGATCCTAAGTCATGCCTGTCTGCCAATTCCAGCACATCCCCACGACAAAATGCCGAGGAATTTTATCACTTTTTACGCGAAAAAATCAATTCTTACATATTTTATAGACTTGATCAACTCGTAAATCTTGATGGAAAACTTGAATCCAGCGAAATTACGTTAAGAATGTTGATCATGCATTTAAGAATACTCGATTTTACAAGATAATTACAAGTTGTTTTTCTTTTGTTAAGGCGTGCTTATTACTATGTATAAACGCGTAATAAAAGATGTGTGAGGAAATCATGTTTACCATACCCGATAGACTTTTCCTTTTGAGTTTGTACGAAAAACGAAATGGGTCGATACAATTAAGTAAATCACCATTTCTTAGTTATGGGTTAATTGCAGGAAGCCTGGTTGAATTGGTTTTGGCTAAAGCAGCTGCAATCAACTCTTCAAAAAAACTGATTATCCTAAATCCAGCGATAGACAAGAGTCTAATGCCGGATAATCTTATTCGGCATATTATGTTCGAAAAGAGCCTCAAAAAGGCTGGCTTTTGGATAGAGGCTCTTGGTCGAAAGAGAAAAAGGGTAGAGGAAGACTTTCTGAATTCGTTCCTGGAAAAAAGAATTCTTGTTTTAGATGGACAGGTTTGTCATTTTCATCCGGATCATTCAACATCACCAACCTGTAAGTTTATTGTTAAAGAAGCGATCAGAGATCAAGTATTGGGAAATGTGGATATTGATATTGAAACATTAATAATTTTAAGGATCATGAACTCTATTCATCTGCTTGACCGGATATTCACTTCTGATGAAATCAAACCCATTCATCTGTTTATCGACCAGGTAAAACAATCCGATTTTTCTTTTACCGCTGACCATCAAATCCCCGATAGTATTTTGGGAATTCTTGATGCGTTGAATCAGGTGGTCAATCAAACCACGGAATAAATACAAAAGAAAAATCTCATATTTATTAGTAAATTGGATGTCAACTGGTACTGAATTGGTTTTTCAATCCAGGAGAAAAGTGATTCAACCGGCGGATGATAAGGTTGAATGGAATGATCGATTCATTTATAAGTGCAAACGCAAAAGAAATCTCACCGGAAACTTTACATTTTTTCGATGGAAGCGTATGATTGCAGCCTACATTGCATAAGGAGTTTCCATTGAGCCGGATTATCTCAACTGAAAGTGGAACCCGGGAACGAACCCGTTTGAGCAAAGCTGTTGTAAAAGCCATCCGAATTCTGGCGCAGCAGGAAAAACCTGACGCGGAAAGCCGTGATCTGGCTGCCTTCATCGCCCTGGCCTGTGAGGAGATGTATAAATCGGTTGAAACCAGTGTCATCGCGTGGGAGAAGCGGGATTACTGGGTAAAAGCAGACCGGTTCCGCATGGAATGGCAGTGGTGTGAAAGGGCTGCTTCTGCAATGCGTAAGGCTGTATTATCAGACGACTGGGGTACTGTTGCAGCCACATCGGGCCTTGTTGCCCAAAAACTGATGAAGGTACAACTGGCACCTGGAGCGCGAGTGGGAACTCCCTGGGTGGGGGCTTTTAAACAATTGAAGGTTGGAGACGGGAAAAAGTAAATAGGGTATTTAAGAAAAAACGGGATGCGAAAAAATCCGCATCCCGTTCGCTTTTATTAATCTATCCTGATTATTTCTTTTTCAGGATGATACGTGCGTCAACAACTTTGAGGCCTTTGCCTTCTTCGTATACCAGAACCGGATTGGCATCGGATTCGCTGACTTCATCTTCAAGGTCTGTGATCATTCTAGAGTATGTCTCGACGGTCGCGGCTAGAGCTGCACGGTCCCGCGGGGCTTCACCACGGGCACCTTTGATGATGGCAGCGGCGCGAATTTCCTCAAACATCTCCGCAGCCTGTGCTTTGTCAACCGGAGCGACCCGGAATGTAACATCTTTCAGAACTTCCACAAAAATTCCGCCCAGACCGAACATCATAGTCGGGCCAAATGTGGCGTCATTGGTGGAACCCAGAATAACTTCGGTTCCCCAGGGCGCCATTTCCTGAACGGCAATTCCGTGGATTCGGGCATCCGCTTTGTAGGCTTTCGCGTTTTTCAGGATGGTATTGAACGCGTCACGGCAGGCAGCTTCATCCTTGATGTTGACTTTCACACCACCAGCATCGGATTTATGCAGAATGTCGGGAGAAACGATCTTCATAACTACCGGGTAACCGATTTTCTTGGCAAGGGCAACAGCTTCTTCTTCGGTTTTTGCCAGTTCAGTAGCGGTGACCAGCAAGCCGTAGGCGCTGAATACCTGTTTGGCTTCGATCTCGGTCAAGGCGTCGCGGCCATCGGCGCGGGCAGCAGAAATAATCTGCATGGCTGTCTTGCGGGCTTTCTCGTCTGATTTATACTCGGGTTCCTTGACGGTTTCGCGCATCAGGGCATACTCACGCAGAGCAGCCATGGCGTTTACGGCCAGGTCGGGTGCGCCATAGGCGGGGATACCATTTTCTACAAGCCATGCCATGGCGGCGGCCGATTTTTCACCACCCACATAGGAAACAGTAACTGGTTTATCTTTAATACCGGATTCAACTACAGCCTGTTTGATACCCTTGGCGATCTCAAGCGGGTTGGTCATAGCTGTTTCGCAGTAAAGCACGACAACACCATCAACCCATGGATGGGAGATGGCAAAGCGTACGGATTCGGCATACCACTCAGTGCCTGCCATACCGGTCAGGTCCACAGGATTTTTCGCAGAACCGAACTCAGGCATGTGTTTCTTGAGTTCTTCCTGTACATCCTTGGGGGCGAATTTCATGGGGATGCCATAGCGCTCTGCAGCATCTGTGGCAAGTACGCCGACACCACCACCATTGGTGATAACCAGCATATTCTCACCCTTCAGCGGGGGCATAAGGGAGAGGACAAGGGTGCGGTCGAATAGGTTGTCAAGGTCAGAAGCCTGGATCACGCCTGCCTGTTTAAAGGCAGCCCCATAAACCTTGGCTGCGCCTGCCAGTGAACCGGTGTGTGAAGCGGCAGCCGCGGCGCCGTGCGCGGAAACGCCGGATTTTAGAGCTACGATCGGCTTCTTTGCGGCGCGTCCGGCTTTAATGAATTTCCGGCCGTCTTTCAGACCTTCAATATAAAGGGATGTACAGGTCGTATTTTCATCATCATTGAGCCAATCAATAATGTCCGCGATGTCAACATCGCACATATTGCCGATGGATATCAGTTTGTCAAAACCGACGCGGCGGGTGTATGAAGCTGCGTCCATGGCAATGAGCAAGGCACCGGATTGAGTGATTAGTGTGGCTTTGCCGTCCAATGGCAAGAATGGCGCAAAAGATGCATTCATACTGTCAGAATTCGACAGGGTACCCACAATATTCGGTCCCAAAACACGCATTTTGTATTTCCGGGCAATGGCGACCAATTCGTCTTCCAGGTCTTTACGGCCGACTTCACTAAAACCTGACGTAATTACAATTAAACCTTTAACGCCTTTTTTTCCGCATTCTTCCGCCATGGTATTCACCAGTTTGAAGGGAACGCACATTACAGCGGCATCCACACTACCGGGTACATCGCCAATACTGGAAAAACACTTGATGCCAAGAATTTCGGAAGCTGAAGGGTTGATCGGATAGACTGAGCCTTTGTATCCTGATTTCTGTAAGTTTTCCAGAACGGTGTAACCGATCTTTCCTGGTGTGGCTGAAGCTCCAATCACAGCGATTGATTTCGGCTTCAAAAGCGAGTTCATTTCATCATGGTTCACGATAGTTCCTCCTAAAGGAAAATGATTATTAATGTAGCGATAAAAACTACCAAGCACACAAAACCAACCGGTGAAACAAATTCATCCGGTTGAAACGTTTATCATGCTTATTTTACGACAAAATAATCCCTAAAATAGGTAGAATTAATGATGATTTTGAAAGGACACCATAGGATGAATGTCACATCATCATGGTCGAAAATTGAGGGTGAAATCCAGCCAGATTCAGTTACTATTCTTGCCGCTGCTTTGCATTCGGTAGATCCCAAAGAGGCCGTAATGTCCGGTTTAAGGAAACTGGATAGAAAAATTACTTTCAAACCCGGGCGAAGAGTTGGCCTGGTCTCGATGGGTAAAGCAGCTGTCCCTATGGCTAGCGGGTTGCTTGAACAATATGCAGACCGGATCGCGTCCGGTTTGGTTGTCGCCAAGGTACTGCCTGAACAACAGGCGACTCAATTAAGCAAAATGAAAGTGCTTATAGGTAACCATCCCGTTCCCGGTGTTCGCAGTGTTTTCGCGGGGGAAGAGATCATCCGGTATTTGTCTGGTTTCGGAAATGGTGATATGGTGTTTTGTTTAATTTCGGGTGGCGCCAGCGCTCTGGTTGCAAAGCCATTCCCACACATAAGCCTGGACGATTTGCGGGATACAACCGGGCTTCTCCTGGATTGTGGAGCATCCATTGATGAGATAAATGTGATCCGCAAGCATCTGGATGAGATCAAGGGGGGAAGGTTGGCTGCGGCTTGCGGAGAGTCTGCCTGTGTTTCTTTGATCTTGTCGGATGTGTTGGGTGACCGGTTGGATGTAATAGCCTCCGGACCAACGGTACCGGATAAATCGACATATCAAGATGCTTTAAGAATAATTGAAAAATACCAACTAACAAACCATGTTCCCATATCTATCATGGAACTTTTCCGGAAGGGGGTTATTGGACAGGCCCCGGAGACGCCAAAGCCTGGAGATAGGGTATTTGACGACAAACAAACAATCCTTGTCGGAAGTCTGAAAATAGCCATGGAAGCAGCCCTGGAAAAGGCCAGAGAGCTCGGTTATTCAGCAGAGATGATTTATCCCCTGTTGACTGGCGAAGCCCGGGAAGTTGGTGAAAGGCTGGCCGCGTTCCTTAAATCGAAGGCGGGTGAAAATAAGACAGATGGCTGCCGGCGATGCTGGATTGCGGGAGGAGAATCTACTGTCACCATAAGAGGCTGTGGTATTGGTGGACGCAATCAGGAACTGGCATTGGCTGCTGTGCGGGGGTTGGATGGGGTAAAGGGAGCAACGTTAATCACTTTTGCCACTGATGGTGAAGATGGACGATCACCGGCAGCGGGTGCTGTCGTTACTGGTGATACCTTACGCAGGGCAGTAGAGAGAGGGCTGGATCCGGATCAGTATCTGCTTAATAACGATTCCCATACCTTTTTCAAGGCGCTAAATTCGGCGATCATAACAGGGTCAACCGGAACAAACGTGAATGATCTGGTTGTGTTGCTACTCGATTAACTCTCTTTTTCTTTAATTGCAGCCGACATGATTTTCTGGATTCGGTCGATCATTCCCGCGGGATCGGGATGTAATCCTTCAATCAGTAACGCGTCTTCATAAATTTGTTCCATCACCAATGGGGCGAGTGGAGAATCTTCGGGCATGGCGGCTATTCGGACCAGTATTTCATGGCGAGGGTTGATCCCCAGGACTTTTCGCGGTACTTCCAACGGTTGGTTGATGATTTTGTATACCCGCTGGATTTCTTGTCCCGGGCTGTCATCGGGGTCAACCAGACGGGCAGGTGATTCGACCAGCCTGTCCGAAATCCGTACATCTGCCACCCGGGTTCCCAGAGCAGTCTGGAATCGCTTTATCAAGGTGGATTTTGTCTCTTCCGTGGCGGGTGGAAATTTGCTTTCATTTCCCTCAGATGGCTTACCGAGATCGGCGTCCTTGTCAGCCACATTCACCAACGGGATGTCCTTGTAGTGTTTAAGTGCCAGAAGCATGAACGAATCCAGCGGGTCGGTTAGCAAGAGAACATCCAAATTACGTTGGCGAACCACGTCGAGATGCGGGCTGTGGATGACAGAATGGTCATCATCACCAAAGATATAATAGATCTGCTGTTGTCCAAGACCACGTTCATTCATATATGTATCCAATGAAATTTGTTCATCGGGGTGATTCAGTGTTTGGAATCGGAGTAATGAAACCAGGCTTTCAAAATCCGCAGGATCTGAGGCAACACCTTCTTTGATATAACGGCCGAAGAGATCCCAGAATTCGCTGTATTTTTCCGGAGAATCCTGTGACATTTTCCGAATCATCTCAATCGCTTTATTGGTGATGATCTTCTTTAATTGCATTAACAGCCGGTTTGATTGAATCGTTTCGCGCGAGATATTCAAGGGAAGGTCTTCAGAATCAACAATACCTTGAACAAAGCGAAGATACTCTGGCAGAAGTTCGCGGAAATAATCCTGGATCAAAACTTTACGGGCGTAAAGACGGAGCCCATCCTGTTTGCGAGGCGCGAAAAGATAATGTTCGGCTGAGCCAGGAATAAACAACAGGGCATAAGCTTGGACAGGTGCATCGACTGCAAGATGCGTATAGGCAAGCGGTTCTTTTTGGTCAAGCGTAAACTGGCGGTAGAAATCGTTCGCGTCTTTTTCTGAAATCTGTTGTGTTGTCTGCCGCCAAAGAGCCGATTGGCGGTTTACCTGTTCGGTCGATTCGCCAATATATACTGGAAATGCAACGTAATCGCTATGCTGGCGGATGATCTCGCGCAGGCGGTTTTCGTCGGTGAAATCGGTTGCATCTTCCTTCAGGTAAACAGTAATGATTGTTCCGCGGTCTGTTTTGTCGTGTGAGACAACAGTAAAAGTTTCTTTTCCATCCGAAGTCCATAGGTAGGACGGTTCATCCTTACGAAAGGAATGTGAGGCAACTTCTACTTTCTCTGCAACCATGAATACTGAATAAAAACCGACACCAAACTGACCTATGATGTTTGAAAGGTCGCTGTTCTCCTGGTGACTGGCTGCCTGCATGAAAGCTTTTGCTCCGGAGTGGGCGATGGTACCCAAATTATCTTCCATTTCGCTTCGTGTCATTCCAATACCAGTATCGCGGATGGTCAATGTACGGGCTGATGGATCTGCGGTGATCCAAATGCCCAGCTCGATTTCAGGATCAAGAACATCACGGTTGGTGAGCATCTCAAAGTTCATACGGGTCAGAGCATCGGATGCGTTAGAGACCAATTCACGCAAAAATATCTCGTGGTCGGTATAGAGTGAATGGATCAGGATATCCAACAATTGCCGGGTTTCAGCACGGAATGTCAAAGGTTTGTTTTCGTCAGATTTTGTTTTCATAGCGGTTTACCCCATATTTTTTTGATAAGCATTGATATTGTAGACGAAAAATATATGAAGTGTATTAACTTAAGGAGATAAGTGATTCCAGATACTCTTTTGTGTTACTTAATTATCTCTGCAGCCAGTATTTCGCTGTAAAATTCAATCGGAGATTTTTATCAATGAAGATCGTAAACACGAATGAAAAAAGCATCAATAAAGATCTGATCGAATTCACACAGCACCTGGTACGTACGCGCAGCTTTTCAGGAGAAGAGGGTGAACTGGCGAAGATTATCGAACGCCGTATGAAAACCCTGGGTTTTGATGACGTAACCACTGACCGATGGGGGAATGTGATTGGACAGGTGGGAAATGGCAATAAGACAATTTTGTTTGATTCACATATGGATACGGTACAGGTACATGACGAGGAATTGTGGGATGAACCACCATTCAGCGGTACGATCAAAGATGGTTTTCTCTGGGGCCGCGGATCGGTGGATATGAAATCCGGCCTGGCGGCTTCAGTTTACGCGGCGGCTGTAGCGAAAAACAGCGGCTGGCTGGATGGAAAAACAGTATTCATCGTGTGCTCCACTCTGGAAGAAGATTGCGATGGGGAAGCGCTAAAGCACGCGCTGGAAACAATTGAAAAAACGCCGGATTTCGGCGTGATCTGCGAGCCGTCATCCAATATGATCTCCACCGGCCATAAGGGTAAGGCGCAGATCATCATCACCTCGAGTGGCATATCGGCGCACGGCTCGGCCCCGGAAAAAGGAAAGAACGCCGTTTATGAGATGGCAGAGATCATTCAACGCGTTGAGCACACAAATAATTCTTTGATGACGCAACCCGGTCGTCATGGCACGCTGGTGCTTTCAGCGATTTCCAGCAAGTCAGTTTCGTTAAATGCTGTTCCGTCTGAGTGCCGGATTTATCTCGATAGACGTATGGTGGTTGGTGAGACGGAACAAACCATCTGCGAAGAGATGGACAAAATCATTGCCGGCAAAGAGGCGGTGTGGGAAATCGATACAATGCATCGCAATACCTGGACGGGTGAACCTATCGTATACCGCCCACTGCATCCCGCCTGGGAGATTAGCAGCGATCATGAGCTGATAAAAGCTTTTGTGGGGGCATGTTGCGATGCCACTGGCTTTGAGCCGGTTGCCTTCGATTACTGGGACTTCAGCACTGATGCGGTGGCACTGGTCTCTCAGAAAATCCCTGTTATTGGTTTGGGTCCTGGCGAACATAAATTAGCCCATATGCGAAACGAAAAATGCTCCGTCAAGCAAATTATGGAAGCTTGCTCTCTTTATGGCAGAGCAATTCAACGGTTGTGATGTAAGTAGAGAAGGTTTTTATGCTTGAATATTTCTTTCAAATATTTCCCATATTGGTATCGCTTTTGCTGGATTTTTCCCTGCTCAGGTTGAAAACCAAATCAGGTCTGGTCTGGCTTTTTACTGCCTGGTTGGCCTTATCCATATCCTTATTCTTTTATCTCACGGGCGGTTGGTTCATATCAAGTTATTATTTGCGCTATGTGGTGTTGGGAGCTGGCGTGCTAAGTGTTTTCATATCACTGATCCGGCTTCCGGGATGTATTTGGACACCAGTGGCATTGCGTTCGACGGATAAAGCCGAAGTTCTTGGTAACCTGGTGCCAGCCCTGATTTTTTCATATCTTGCCGTCACAGCCTGGTTGGGAGGAACCACTCCTGAGAACGGGATAAACCTCCAATTCCCGCTAAAGGGAAGGGACTACCTATTCGCGCAGGCCGGAGCATCCTGGCTGACCAACCACCACTCCAATGCTGGATCTCAGAAATACGCGCAGGATATCATTCAGCTCAATTCATGGGGACGAAGCGCGTCTGGGTTTGACCCAACAGCGCTGGAAGAATATGTGATCTATGGTCAACCAGTGTACAGTCCGTGCGATGGAATTGTTAGCGTAGTGTTGGATGGATTCGAAGATATTCCACCTGGTGGTACCCCGAGTGATGAAGAGAATCCTGCTGGAAATCACATCTACATTCAATGCGAGGCTCAGGATGCATATGTTCTATTGGCGCATATGAAGCAGGGAACCATTACCCCCTCAGCAGGCAGCCGGATTAAAACTGGTGAAATGGTTGGGCAGGTAGGAAATTCGGGGAACACTACAGAACCATACTTACACATCCATGCCCGCCGGGGTGGCAATCTGGATGATGTGATAGCCGGAACAGGGATCCCAATACTGTATGACGAGGTTTTCTTCTGCCGGAATGATCTTTTATCGAATTGATCCTGATTGACGTTTCCAATGCGCATCAGTAGAATAAGTCAATATTGGTATGAATTTTTT
>JAAYYW010000064.1 GCA_012515195.1 Leptolinea sp. | reverse complement strand
GCGTGTTTGCACTCTTTTATTTTTGGGCAATTGGATTTCTTCCAAATCCGCAATGTGTGCCATTCAATGCGTGGAAGAGATACCATTTATTCTACCGGAATTCGCGGCTCAATCCATGTTTATTTCGGAAAAAAACCGGGATCGGTTTATCCGGCGATTACGCGGTTTGATTCCGGCGGCTTCTCACCACTGCATAGTTCCCAAAATCATCGGTTTCGTCATAGCCCACCAGCGCAAAGAACGGCCGGGGATCCAATCCAGCTTCTTCTGCAGCGACATACAACTCCGCCATGGCCAGCAGGTAGTCGCGTTCGTCGGGGTATTTCGCCTGTAATATCGACGCCCCCAGCCCGATCTTCAGCCAGCGGATGTCGCCGGTCTGGCGCAGTTTTTCCGCCGCGGTGTAAATGAACCCGAGGAAGGCACTGGCCAACCCCTTATTCCCTTTAATGGATTCCAGGATCAGGGCTCGTTCTTTGCCCTCTTTGTTTTCAAAGGCGCGATGGCATAGTGCGGCAAAAAGGTCTATGGTTTCCGCGCCATTCGGCGAATTTATGTGCAGGGACGAATAAGGAAACCGGTTATTAAGAGCAATCAGCCGGTCAAGCAGGGATACGAGTTCGGGGTCGGTTAGGGACAATCCGTAATAATCCTTACAGTCGTCATTATCGCACATAGAAATCAAAACTGTTTGACGAAATGGCAGAGGCAAACCGATGCACGCCCCTGCCATTACTGCCGAAATTATTTCTAGTAAAAATACCAGTAAGAGTTAAACGCGCCTTCAGAAACCGCCCATCTTTTCCACTGATCAGCCCCCATTCCCATTACTCGGATAAATCTGCTGTTCATGACCAGTTTCCTTTCTACGCATTGTGGTATGCAGTCCGTATTCCAGGGAAAAAGCGGATTTATTGCTAGTACAAGAACCGGCAAATTTTCTTAATACCACTGATCTAAAATCCCTTTGTGGTCTGCATTCGTCCTGTAAAATAAAGAAATGCGAATACCTCTGGATCCCAACAGCCGCCTGCCGCTCTTCCGGCAGATCGAAACCTGGTTCCGCTCAAATATCGAATCCGGGAACTTGCCGGTTGATACCAAGTTGCCGTCCACCCGCGAATTGGCGGATGAACTGGGGATCAGCCGTATTACGGTGAAGAATGCCTACTCCAACCTGGAAAGCGACGGTGTCGTCTATACCCGCGAAGGTTCCGGGACGTACGTGGCGCCGCTGATTCCCGTAATGGATGGCAGGGTTCCACGGCCGCCAGAAAGCTGGCCGTTATGGCAACTGGAAGCCGCGGGTGAATCCGGTCCTCCGTTGGAGTTTTCCTGGCCGTTTAAAACGCCGGACGGTACCATCGCTTTCATTGGTGTAGGGGATCCGCGGGAATTCCCGTTGCAGGATTTCGAGCGTACCGTGCGCGAGGTGTTCCGGCGGGACGGCATCAACGCGCTGGAATATGGCGGATTGCATGCCGGTTATTTTCCGCTGCGCGGGACAATCGCACACATTCTATCCAGCCAGGGGATTGCCGCCAGCCCGGACGAAGTGCTGGTGACGGCTGGATCACAGCAGGCGCTGGCGCTCGTCTGCCAGACACTGCTTAAGCCGGATGATGTGGTTGTGGTGGAAAAACCCACCTATAACTTCGCATTGGAGCTGTTCCGCTCATTGAAGCTGAAGATTGTTGGCATTCCGGTCGATCCACAGGGGATGCAGGTGGAGCTGCTGGAACCGGTGCTTCAACAATACCATCCGCGGCTAATCTACACCATGCCGGTATTCCAGAATCCGAGCGGGATGTGCATGAGCGTGCCAAGACGCCGGTTGCTGCTGGAATTGGCTGACCGCTATAATGTGCCCATCCTGGAGGATGATTTTGCCAGCGATCTGCGTTATGAAGCAAAATCGCTGCCCGCCATCAAATCGCTTGACCCAGGCGGCCGGGTGATCTATACCGGTACTTTCTCCAAAATGCTGATGCCCGGACTGCGCATTGGTTATCTGCTGGCAGAGGGACCGGTCTTCGACCGGTTGGTGCGGCAGAAGTGGGTACAGGATCTGGCGACATCCAACCTCATGCAGCATGTGTTGAATACCTATGTCACCGTGGGGCGCTACCAGGCGCATCTACGGCGTTCGACCCGTTTATATCGCAAGCGCCGAGACGCGCTGCAGGCGGCCATCAGAACGCACCTTCCACAGGATGTTTTCTACGCTGTGCCGCACGGTGGATTGTTCCTGTGGCTTCGTCTTCCGCAAGGGATGTCATCCATGGACCTGCTGCCTCTGGCCATGCAGGCCGGGGTGGAATTTTCGCCCGGCACACGTTACTTCCCCGACCCCGATGAAGGCAAGCCCTTCATTCGCCTGAACTTCGCCACCCATACCCCGGTGGAGATCAATGAGGGAATACGACGGTTGGGTGAAGTGATGCTCAAACTCATGAAATAATCCGCTGTCTTAAAACTGATTCTTGATCATATACCATTCATCGTGAAAATAGACTCAGTGAAAAGACTGAATGAGAAACCAGGTATTAAATCAGGATTACTGGAATGAAAAAGGCGATATCCAAAATGCTCTGGATATCGCCCAAAATGGGTATAAGCTATGAGAAGCGCAGCTGTCAGCCGGATGAAAAAAAATCGGATCAGTGCGCTTTGATCCCTAAATTCTTTATCCTAGGGTGCCAGTACATTGGGCATAATAACTGTTTCAATTTGTTCATCCGTTAGACGATACATCACCTTGTAAAAATCTTTGATCATATCGTTCATTGTGACAATCGACATACGTTCTGGTTGAATTTTTGTTGCCACCCAGGTATACCCCAAAATCCAGCGGGGATCGGGCAGATCCCAACTCTGGTAATCTTTGCCAAATCCAAAAACCTTTTTATTCTTTGCGGCATTTAATTCTTTCCAGGTTTCGCTCTCCATAAGCTTGATAGAGGTTTCTATCGGGTTTCCATTGTAGTCAATTACCAGAACAATATCCGGATTCCAGACTGCAATCTGCTCCAAATTCACCACTATCCAATCGGTTTCCTCACCGTTACCATCCGCCCATACAGGAATACCACCACCGTCGATGATCATTTTTGTCTGTATGTAAGAAGAGGGAGGTACTTTAAAGGCTACTTCTCCATCTTTTTCGCTATATTGGATGACCAAAACAGTAGGTTTTTCTTCGTCTGTCAAACCTTCCATGGCCGAAGTCACAATTTCCACTTTTTGCTTAAAGTAATCGTTGATCTCTGTTGCGCGTGCTTCATTTCCAAAAAGTTGCCCGAGCATCTCAATATCTTTATAGAACACATCAGGATTTTCCAGATTTAACCCAACAACAGGAATATCAATTTTTGACAGGGGTTCTTTTAGAGATTTAACCACATAATTCTTGGTTATGACAATGTCTGGTTTTGTAGGGGCAATTGCTTCGGCGCCGGATTCCGTTTCCAATTTGATCTTTTCATCATATTTGGGATCGATCAGAGATAGGAATTCCGGCGTGGTCAAACCACGCAACTCCTGGGCGACAACACGGTCGCTGGCTTCCGCAAAAAGGTATGTAGTACTTAAAGTAAATGGGGTAGCTTTGCCTGCAACAACGACACGCTGAGGAATTGCGGAGAATTCCAAAACATTTCCAGCTGAATCGGTGATGGTTACTGGCGATGATGTCTCATCTGTCGGAGAAGCTGCGGTTGGAACTGCGGGTACTTCCGTGGCCGGTATTTCAACGACAGTCGCAGCCGGTTCCTGTGGGGCAGGCTGCTTCGTTGGACTGGCGGGTCCAGAACAGGCACTTAACAATGTACTGCATAATATCACCCCGGAGGTGACTAGAGTCAAAAATCGCTTCTGCATATCAAGCTCCTCGTTAAAGAAAAATATAGGATGATTATAGCTTATCCTTTTATTTGATTAAGGAACATGACAGCAATGGATTGCTCTGATCGGTGGATAATTTAAACAACCAACTAATTGGAAGAAAATTCAAAAAAGAATGCGTTTTTTCCCTAAAATTGATTCGGTTTGAGTTAACCCAGTGATGTAATCCATGTACTGGCTGCCGCTGGCCATGCAGGCCGGGGTGGAATTTTCGCCCGACACTCGTTACTTTCCCGACCTTGAGGAAGGAAAGCTCTTTATCCGCCTGAATTTTGCCATTCACAATCCCGAAGAGATTGATGAGGTGATACGACGGCTGGGGAAAGTTTTGATGGAAGAAAATAATAATTAGATATCCGAAATTTATTTCTTCTTCAAATTCTCTTCCCGGCGAAATTCGACTATGCGCCGCACCAGGTCATACGGGATGGGCTGATCATGCGGAAACTGCACCGCGCCCTTGGAATTCGGATGTTGTGCAATTTCCTCTTTGAACGCTTCCAGCCCGCTGGGCGCCGGGTAGAAACCGATGTGGTTCTTGAAGGCAGCAAAATGCACCAGGTTTCCGTTCAGGTAGAACGTGGGCATCTGGTAGCTAATCTTCTCGGCGGCTTCCGGTGCGGTCTCGTGGATCACCCGGCGCATCTCGCGAAGTTTTTGCTGTATGCCCGGTGGAAAGCCCGCGATGTATTCGTCGATTGTTGAAAACAGGGGCTTTGTTTCGTTCATCGGTTTCTCCTGTGCTGACGCAATACTTACAGGTTTGTTGACCGCCGGAAATGGTCCTGCAGGCTTCGGTAGCGCAGTTCCTTTTGCCGTAAAGCCTTGATGGCTGCCACAGCCGCCGCGGCGGCCGATAGTGTTGTCAACAACGGTACATTCATGGTGACGGCTGCAGCGCGAATCTCAGCGCCGTCGGAATGGGACTGCGGTCCCAGCGGGGTGTTGATAATTAACTGTACCTGACCGGCACGGATGAAGTCAACCGTGTGTGGAGACCCTTCGGACATTTTGTTGATCCGTTTCACCGGCAGATCGACTTTCTCAAGGAAGGCGGCGGTACCGGGGGTGGCCAACAGTTCAAAGCCCATGCGGAACAGATCCCGCGCCAGTTTTAAACCGGCGCTCTTGTCGTAGTCGTTCACGCTGATCAATACTGTTCCACTCTCGGGCAGGCCGGTACCGGCGGCGATCTGCGATTTGGCAAAGGCATGCCCGAAGTGGGCAGCGTGTCCCATCACCTCGCCGGTGGAGCGCATCTCCGGCCCGAGCAGGGTGCTGGAACCGGGCAGTTTTTTGAAGGGCAGCACGGCTTCCTTGAGGAAGAATCCGTCCACTTTTGGTTCTCCGATGACGCCCAATTCTTTTAAGGTGCTGCCGGCCATCACCTGAGCGGCAACATAAGCCAGGTTCAAACCGGTGGCCTTGCTGGCGAAGGGAACGGTACGCGAAGCGCGCGGATTGACCTCCAAAACATAGACCATCTCGTCTTTCAGAGCGAATTGCACGTTCATCAAGCCGCGCACACCCAGCGCGAGACCAAGCTGTTCGGTGTATTCGCGCATGATGCCCTGATGGTAGTTGCTCACTTTATACGGCGGCAGTACGCAGGCCGCGTCACCGGAATGTACCCCGGCTTCTTCAATGTGCTGCATCACCGCACCGATGACCACGCGTTCCCCATCCGCCAGCGCGTCCACATCGATCTCGAAGGCGTCTTCCATAAATTTATCGACCAGGATCGGTTGTCCAGGCGCGGCGTCGATGGCTGCCTGAATGAAGCCTTCCAGGCTGGCTTCGTTCTCCACAATGGCCATGGCGCGTCCGCCGAGGACGAAGGAAGGCCGCACCAGTACCGGATAGCCGATTTGCGCGGCAACGGAACGGGCTTCTTCAAACGAACGGGTGATGCCATTCTCCGGTTGCGGAATTTCCAGTTTGCGAAGCAGTTTCGCGAACTCTTCGCGGTCTTCCGACAGGCGGATGGACCGCGGGGACGTGCCTAGAATGGGCACCCCGGCGGCTTCCAACCCGGCGGCCAGATTGAGCGGTGTCTGCCCGCCGAATTGCACAATAACACCAGCAGGCTGCTCACGGTCTACCACATTTAACACATGCTCCAGGGTGAGCGGTTCGAAGTACAGGCGGTCGGCGGTGTCATAATCCGTGGAGACCGTTTCCGGGTTGCAGTTATACATAATGGTCTCGAAGCCCATCTTTGAGAGGGCGAAAGCTGCCTGACAGCAGCAGTAATCAAACTCGATCCCCTGACCAATGCGGTTGGGACCGCTGCCAAGGATAAGGACCTTCCTGCGGTCCGTCGTGCCGGATTCGTCTTCCTGTTCATAGGCACTGTAAAGGTAGGGTGTCTCTGCGCTGAATTCCGCCGCGCAGGTATCCACGCGCTGGAATGTGGGGATTATGCCGGCCTGTTTACGCAGGGAACGCGCTTCACCGGCTGTCCGGTTGAGCAGCCGGCCGATGTGGCTGTCAGCAAAACCCATGCGCTTCGCTTCGCGCAGCAGGGATGTGAAATCTCTGTCAATCGGGTTTGCTCCGCTGATCTTCTGTTCAAACCCGGCGATCTCCGCCAGTTCTGCCAGGAACCACAGGTCGTATCCACTGGATTTGCTGATCGATTTGAGCGGGAGTCCCATTTTAACGGCGCGGTATACCTTGAAGAGCCGGTCAGCGGTCGGGTTTTCGATTCCATCGATCCCGATATCATCGGTGATCTTGCCGTCAAGGCTGTCGGCGCCGATCTCCAATGACTGGACGGCTTTGTTCAATGCTTCGGGGAAGGTGCGTCCCAGCGACATCACCTCGCCCACCGATTTCATCTGCGGGCCGAGGATGGGGTCAACTCCGGGAAATTTTTCGAAAGCCCAGCGGGGAATTTTTACCACCACGTAGTCCAACGAGGGTTCAAAGGCGGCTTTTGTCTGTTTTGTGATGTCGTTGGTGATCTCATCCAATGTATAGCCCACGGCCAGAAGCGCGGCCAGTTTGGCGATGGGGAAGCCGGTTGCCTTGGAGGCCAGCGCGGACGAACGGCTGACGCGCGGGTTCATCTCAATAACAACCACCCGTCCGGTTTGCGGGTTTACGGCAAACTGTACGTTTGATCCGCCGGTTTCCACTCCGACGGCTGTCAACACACGGTGGGCCAGGTCGCGCAGGATCTGGTATTCACGATCGGTGAGGGTCTGGGCTGGTGCCACGGTGATACTGTCACCGGTGTGGACGCCCATGGGGTCCAGGTTTTCAATGGTGCAGATCACCACGAAATTGTCGGCTTTATCGCGCATCACCTCCAGCTCGTATTCCTTCCAGCCGGTCAGGTTTTCTTCGATCCAGGCCTGGCCGATGGGGGATTCGGCAATGGCTTTGCGGACGGCTTCCGGCAGTTCATCAGAGGAATTGACCCATGACGCGCCGCTGCCACCCAGGGCGAAGGATGCGCGGACCAACAGCGGGTAACCGATACCTTCGACCAGTTTTTTTGCTTCATCCAGCGAGTGGGCGGCGCCGCCTCTGGGAATGGGGATACCTGCTTTTTCCATGGTCTCACGGAACATCAGCCGATCTTCCGCTGCCCTGATGGCCTGCAGGTTGGCGCCGATGAGCTGAACCCCGTATTTCTCGAGCACGCCATTTTCACTGAGCGCCAGCGCCAGGTTCAGTCCGGTCTGCCCGCCAATGACCGGCAGCATGACATCCGGTTTTTCCTGGGCGATGATGGCTTCCAGGGACTCAGTGGTCAATGGTTCAATATAGGTGGCATCGGCAATCTCCGGGTCGGTCATTATGGTGGCCGGATTCGAGTTGACCAACACCACACGGTAGCCTTCTTTCCGCAGTGCCTTCACGGCCTGTGTGCCGGAGTAATCAAACTCCGCGGCCTGTCCGATAATGATGGCGCCGGAGCCGGGTATGAGGATGGTTTTGATATCGTCGCGTTTAGGCATGTGAATCCCCTTTATTAATCAGGGCGAAGAATTCCCCAAAGATATCATGCGCGTCATGCGGACCGGGTGCCGCCTCCGGATGGAACTGCACGCTGAACGCCGGCCGGTTTTTAAGACGCATACCTTCCAGGGAATTATCGTTGAGGCTGCGGTAGGTGACCTCAACCATAGCCGGATCCAACTGCTCGGGGATGACGCAGTAATTGTGGTTTTGTGCTGTGATCAACACCCGTCCGGTAGGCAGGTGCTGCACGGGATGATTCCCGCCGTGATGCCCGAATTTCAGGCGGCAGGTATCAGCTCCCAGCGCGCGACCGATTAACTGGTGTCCGAGGCAGATACCGAATAAGGGCACACCGCTGTCCAGGAGTTCTTTCACAGTCTCCACCAGGTAGGGCAGCCCTGCCGGGTCGCCGGGCCCGTTGGACAGGAAGATACCGTCAGGTTTTTTGGCAAGCACGTCCCCCGCCGGTGTGGTCGCCGGGTAGACGGTCACCACCGCGCCGGAGGAAGCCAGATGCCGCAGGATGTTCTCTTTGATGCCGAAATCATAGGCGGCGATGGAAACCGGACGGTTGAAGGCGCGTGTATTCTCAACCCACTGGCTGCCCGCGTCCGTCTGCCAACTGTAGGATTGCGGGCAGGTGACTTCCCTGACCATGTCGCGTCCGTCCAGTCCCGGCCAGTCATTTACCATTTGCAGGAGGGCCGAGGCGCTCGTTCCTTTGGTTGAAAGGGCGGCTTTCTGCGTCCCCCCGTCACGCAGTTTACGGGTCAGCCAGCGTGTATCCACCCCGCTGATGCCCGGAACACCAGCCTGGGCCAGCCAATCGGATAACGGCATGGCAGCCCGCCAGTTGGAAACCACATGGCTTAACCGACATACGATTGCCGCTGAAACCTGTGCCCGCGGCGATTCATCATCTTCCAGGTTGATGCCCACATTCCCGATGTGGGACACAGTAAATAACACACCCTGTCCCCGGTACGACGGGTCAGTCAGGATTTCCTGGTAACCCGTCATGCTGGTATTAAAGACCAGCTCAAAAACGGCATCGGCTTCCGCGCCAAATGCCTGTCCTTCAAGGACTGTCCCGTCCTGCAAAACCAGTGTTGCTGTGCTCAATTTGTCTCCGCTCCTTATCCGCCTGGTGGTACAAAAAACAGCCCTTCGGGAAGAAGGGCTGTCTGGGTTTATCAAATCGGGTTCATGCGTTTCGCGGTTGTTACGCCGCCATCCAAATCCGAAGCAACCGGCCTTCTTCCGGTGAAGGGGGCAGGGTCTTTCGGGATCGGAGAACCAGGTTGAGGAAACGCATATTGGGCGGTATTCTAACACACACACGGAGAATGTCAATAAAACAGGTTTAGATCAATCCCCATTGTTTGCGGAGAATATCAAAGACGCCGGCGCAGGTGATCGTATCTTCCAGTGGGATGAGGTTGCTTTGCTGTTTACCTTCCCGGAATAGACTGGCACAATGACGGGCTTCATAGATGAACCCGTTGGGTACTTTCTCTTCGAATTTACCCACCCGTTTGTCACGACCTTCAAACAGTTCAGCTTTCATCGGGCCGAAGCAATTCTCAAGAACGATCTTGCCTTTGGTTCCGTAGATAATCGCTTCATCCATAGCTTCAGTGGTAAAGCCACAGGAGAAAGACGCCAGCGCGCCGCCCGGGAAGGTCATCCCCACGGCAGCTGCTTCATCCACGCCGGTGGGAGCGATCTTCGCCACCCCACTGACGGATACGGGATTTTCACCGGTAATTCCTGTGGAGAATTCGATGGGGTACACCCCAAGATCAAACAGGCTCCCGCCGGCCAGTTTTGGGTTATACCAACGGCTTTCGGGATCGTACGTCCCGAGAAAACAGAAATTTGCATCGATCAGCTGGACTGCACCGATCTTGCCGGATCGCACCCATTCCTGTGCCTTAAGGTAAGCCGGCATGCAGCGAGTCCACATGGCTTCCATCAGCAATGTGTTGTTCTTTTTCGCAAGATCAGCCAGCTCTTCAGCTTCTTTCTTTGTGAGCACCAACGGTTTTTCGCAAAGAACCGCTCTATGGTTGGCAAGACACTCTTTCACGATGTCATAGTGAAAATTGTGCGTCACACCGATGTAGATGATGTCCACATCCGGATCGGCGATGATACTGGCGTACTTGCCGTAAGCTCTCGCGGCTTTATTTTTCCTTGCGAACTCATCGGCGCGCGCCTGGTCACGTGCGGCTACCGCGACCAGATCAAGTTCTTTTTCACGATTCACGGCGTCCGCGAATTTGTTGGCTATGGATCCCAACCCGATAATCCCGTATCGAACGTTCATGGATAACCTCTCTTTTGTAATCAAGGTAGTACCTTATTTTATTGTATAGATGATTATATAAATTGAAATTATCTTTTCCAAGAAAGGAGATTGTAAAAGATGAACCTGTGTCGATTTTTGATCTATTTTAGTGGGAATATTTTTGCCAGATAACCCGGAAGCTGCCGGAATTCGTCATACAGGTCGGGAAAGATCAATGCCTTGTTCCAGGGTTCGGGGTTTCGGTCATTGGAAAACTCGTTATAGATGATCGCAGACGAGTTGTTGATGGGGATGCCCCCGATCACAAAATAATCACATATACGATTACTCATTTTGGGAGATAGCCAGCTTTCTCGGATTGCCCACCATTTGCATTTGCCGCAGGTGAACAGAAACGAAAAACGATGTTGCGCCAGCAGGTCATTAGTGTTGAGATCCACGCGGACGCCGCGGGATGGTTTAATGGTGATGCACTTGAGATTTCCACCGCATTTAGGGCATACAGCCGGTTGGCCGGGTTTCCGTTTAAAAGATGACCGGATATCGTAAACCACAAAATCGGAATGAGATGGATAGGTATCCACTGGAGTGGCGGCATCCAACAATGTACCGGGGATATATACCGGTTCATATGGGTTAACTTCCGGGATGCTGTGATAGGCACTCTGAGCCAGCGTACTGCTAATATCCGGTTGATAGGCCGGAATGGTGGGCGCAAATGAGGGTGTGATCGATTGTTGTGATGCAGAAGTTAGTTTGGAGCTATAGGGATTGCTACTACCATAAACATCTTCAATTTTCTGACGAATATTGGATGTATCTTCATAGAAAATTAAGGCAAATGATCCTATACCAATAACAATTACCAACGTAATGCCATAGACAATTGTACCCAAGTCGGCAATAACTTCTACGAATATGCCAACAAGAGTCCCGAGAATAAGAATTCCACCAAGGATTCGCGCAACAAATCCGGATATTACTCGAGTCTTGGAGAATTTCAATTCTCCTTTAACAATCGCGCCGACTCCAAAAAAAAGGAGAATGAAAGAACAAAGCATCTTTTTTTACCCCGGAGGAAATCTTACTACTTATCATCACAATATTTGAAGTATATAGTTTATTGTAACAAATTGGTTTCAATTAAGTAATCTAATATTTTTGAAAAAACAATTTAATCAGGTCGGTTTCTGCAGAATTACGTACGCCCTCTTGCTGGGATGTTCCGCATCCGCGTAAGGATATCGTTCCACGACTTCATAGGGTAGGAACCCCGTGCTTTCGGCATGACCAAGAACCCGGTCGGTGTTAAGAAAGCGCCATGTCGCACAGGCTCCTTCAATATCCAGAAAATTATCCACAGATAGCGTGCCCCGCCCGACATGGAAGCTGAACAGGCAATACCCACCGGGTTTCAACAACCTGAACCACTCCCCCAACGTTTTTTCAACCTCTCGGTAGCAGAAATGGACAATGGCATAGAACGCGATGATCCCTTCAGCGGATCCGGGTTCCATGTGGGAAGAAAGCATATCGTCCACATCAAATTGGTTCTTTGGGAATAAGCGGCGGGCAAGTTCGATGGATTTTTCTGAGAAGTCCAAACCGATAACTGTTTGCCGGCCGAACCCGGCCAGAAAATTTGTGGTGTGACCACAGCCGCATCCGAAATCGTAGACCAATCCGCGCGAAGGAACCATTTGAGAAAACCGTTCTATTACACTACGGTCATATGGTTTGCCATCCAGTTCATTCAAAAAGTGCTTCGCGTATTCATCTGCTGACAGGTCATAGCACCGCCTGACCTCCCGGGCGTTGTATCCTGCCATTGGATAACCTCTATTTTTCTTTTGGGAATGACCGTTCGTACGCCATGATGATCTCATCCCACTCTTGATTGGCCTGTTCGTCAATCGTCTGACGGGACGAGTCGGCTTCAAACCAGTCCACAGCGCGTTTAACCCCTTCCGTCCAGGTTACTGTGCAATTGAATTCGGGAACGAAGCGTTTGATCTTGCTGTTATCGAATACCACACTGTTCGCTTTATCGCCGATCAGTGAGCCGGTATATTCATTATCCCAGGCTGCCAGCCAATCTGACGGAATGTACACCGGGTTTAGTTTTTTGCCGTACGTTTCTGCTGTCTGTTCGTAGAGCTGATTCCAGGTGAGCACCTCGTCGGATGTAATATGGAAGGCTTCTCCATATGCCCTGGAATTACCGAACAGTCCCACAAGTCCAACGGCGAAGTCGGCGTTCCATGTGCATACCCAGAGCGACATACCATCGCCGGGAATAATAACCTTCTTCTCTTTCTTGATTCGGTCCAGAATAGTATAAGGATGCAGCCAACTACCGGTACATAAAGGTACCTGGGTCAGACCGTAGGTAAGCGATGGCCGAATGATTGTTACAGGGAACCCATCCTTTCGGTATGCGATCATTAGCAGGTTTTCGCAGGCGATTTTGTCTCGCGAGTACTGCCAGAATGGATTTTCCAACGGGGTTTCTTCGGTAATCAGGTAATTCTGCACCGGTTTTTGGTAAGCGCTGGCTGAGCTGATAAACACAAACTGCTTGACCTTGCCCTTGAAGAGCTGAAGATCTCGTTCAATATCTTCCGGTGTGAAGGCGATCCAGTCGACCACAACGTCAAACTTGTGAGGCTCCAGGGTTTTTACCAGCGCGTTGAAGTCACCGTGCACATCGGCGGTCAATACGTGGGTTCCTGGCGGAGCGGATATCTTCTTTGTCTGCGCGCGGTTGAGGATGGTAAGGTCATATCCGCGTTGAACAGCCAGTTCGGAACAGGCTGTGCTGATCAGTCCAGTGCCGCCTATGAAAAGTATTTTCATCAGAATTGCTCCCTTTAATGTTGCTCACCAGATTATCGCATATTTGGTTTATTTGCAATTGCCTAAATGTGAATTTATCCACTCCATACGCTGTTATTTTCGACCAACCGGTTTCCAGACTTTCCGGTAGTTCCAATTGATCTTTTGGCCAAAAAAACTCACACATTTGGATCGGAGTTATCCATTCTTCGATAATCCATGTAAAAAAGGCGAGTAAATCGACCGCTACCTTACTCAACCATTCCAGGGTTCCAATCCGCAACTCTGTCTGTATATACCGCGTAAGTTTTTTGTTTGTACGGATTGTGTTTATACCTGTAGATCGTGGCCGTTTCTGAAGGATAAGAAACAAAAGCGCATCAATGTAAGAACGTGTATGAACCGTAATTATTTAGGGTCACCAACACATCATCTCTTTTGATGATTTTTGCCTACGTAGAGGGAATTTGTCGACTTATACAATATAATGCCGGTCGTGATAAATTTCACAAACTTTTGCCGGCAAATTTAAGATCAAACAAGATTGGTATGCAATAATGAAATTTTCTCTTACTTCAACCGCTTTTTCGAGATTAATCCTTTTAGCTGTTGTTTTGTCTATGCTGCTGTCCACGGGATGTTCTGTTTCCACGTCCGGTTCTTCTTCGGTTACGTTCGATAGTGCGGCTACCCAATCCGCCCCGGCTGCTGACAACAAGGGAACACCTGATGGAGTTGTTGAAAAAATCGTTATCGCAGGACCAGGCACGCCATCCTCTATCCCCTGGATTCTGGCCGCGAAAAAAATGAACAATGTCACTGTGGACATTATTGAAAACACGTCGCAGGCAAACACAGCCTTCCTTCGGGGTGACATTGATGTCCTGGTTTCCGGTCTTTCGGTGGGTGTTGATTTGTATCGCAATGAAG
>JAAYYW010000063.1 GCA_012515195.1 Leptolinea sp. | reverse complement strand
CTTAGCGAGCCTTCAGCCTGAGCATACAAACCACCGGCTTTTTTATTGCCGGAGAAACTGCTGGTAAGGATCTCGATCCAATCCGAAGCAAACAGGTTGGCGCCATAGTAGTCATTGGAATCCACATACGTGCCGCTGATCCCGATCGTTTCAGCATCAACTAGGAGTCCGGCTTCACCTTCATTGTTATTGAACGTGCTGTCTTCAATGGTCACTCCCTGCTTATTCTGGATCCTGGCGCCATACTCCTCATTCCCGCTGGCAGAGACCGTATCGAGATAGACAGCTCCATCGTGCGATTTTATATCGATGCCTGATCCACGATTGTTATCATCGAACACACTGTCGATCAGGCTGAGGTAACCATCTCCATATTGCGAGTAGAACCCGTTGCCAAACTGGCTATTGGCATTCACGGTATCCAGTTTCACATTGGTGCCGTCTTTGAAGTACACAGCATCCTTGGAGCAGCCTGAACCGTTGCAATGGTCATCGTTTGAATCAACGATCATGGTATCGAGCTCAACATCCTGCACATTGCTCATGTAAACACCGCCGTCCTCCCCATACTCGTTGACATTGGTATTGACAAGCAGAATCTTGTAGCTGTCCGTCATCTTGATACCGTAACCATCCCATTTCTCGTTGACCGTCGAATTGGAAATTGTGACTCGGTGACTGTCATCAACCAAAATTCCATGTCCGCTGCCCTTGTTGTTGATGGTGAAATTATCGATGGTTACATCTTCCGAATCTTCAATGTAGACTGTTGAACTGGACGTGTTGAATTCCTTTATGATGAAATTCGCCAGGGTCAATGACCCGGTAATGTCATCAATATAGAAATTCTGATGTACCGAGGTTTGGCCTATCACCGTTCCATAGGTCGCGCTGCCGGATGTCAGGTCATAACCACCTAACAGGAACATGTTGAAGTTGTTATCGACGAACGCAGAATCATCAATCTCGATGGTTGAATAGGAAGAGCTGCTGTAATCCTCGGCAACATAGATCGTGCACTCAGCATGGCCAGATCCCTTTGCGTAGTTTACAGCTTGTTCAATGGTGGTGTAAGAGATGCAGGACGCGCTGCCCGGAGCATCAGTACCGGCACACCACATGGGATCGCCGGTGACCACAACCTCTTCGGCTTCAATTGCCACCAACGGCAGGGGTTCGCCGTTCTCATCCAGTACGACCAGATCGGATTCCTCCGGCAAGGCTGCCAGGACTTCTGCAGGAGTGTCCAGCTCTTCGTCCTCTTCGGAATCCTGCGGCCCGGTTGCCAGTGGCACCAGCGGGATCAGCAAAGGATCTTCGGTCGGCAAGACCTCTGGGAGCAATTCCTCTACCAGGGGAACTTCTTCCGTTGGGACGATCTCTTCAACCGGGAGCGGTTCTTCCACTACCGCCGGTTCCTCGGTCGGATCGACCGGTTCCTCCGGTGGTGTTACTTCTGGTCCTGTTTCAGGGGGTGTTTCTTCTGGAGGGACTTCTTCTTCGGTGGTTTCAGTGGTTTCTTCCGGCGGAACATCCTGGGCACTGACTGCCAAGCCCGTCGGGAAGAGCATTCCCATCGTGAAGATCACCACAAACGCAGCCTGAAATAGGATCACAAACCATCTTTTTGTGACCATTTGAAATCCTCCTATTAATCAGGAAAAACAAAATTTTTCTGGAACCAGGCAAACCGAGTTTCCCCCATACCCGCGCAGATCCATCCCAGAATTGCCGCGCAGTCTACTTGACCTGGCTTCCGGCAGACTATCCGGTCAGGTTGAGCCTTGCATCACCTCCTTCTTTAAGGTGTTCAAAGCCCGGGGATACCGCCAGTTTATATCCCAGGCCTTCGCGGCTCAAAATCAGCCGTGGATTCCTGGGGTCCTTTTCCAGTTGTGAGCGAAGAAGGAAAACCAGGTATTTGATTCGATTCTGCACGCGTGTTTGCGTGTCATTCCACACTTCGAACGCGATCGTACCCAGGTCAACCCAATGACCCGGTCGCCGCGCCAGCGCAGCCAGCACTTTAAACTCGCGGACCGGCAGTACGATCACCTTATCTTCATAGGTCACTTCGCGCGTATTACTGTCGATCATCAACCCGAAAGCGGGAAACCGGAATATCTGGGACAGGTGCATCCGTCCCGGATGCTGTGTCACCCGGTTAATGCGTGCCACCAGCTCTGATGGGTAGAAAGGTTTGGAAATGTAATCTTCCGCCCCAGAACGAAGTCCGCGCACCACATATTCCTTGCCTGACAGCCCGGAAATGATGATCACAGGCGCGTTGGTTGTCTTGCGGATCTCATCATAGACCTTCCAACCATCCATATCCGGTATCATCAGGTCCAGAAGGATCGCGTCAGGAATGGTTTGCGCAGTCTTCTTAATCGCTTCATCACCGGTCGTTGCTGAGATCACATCCATACCGGCGTCCATCAGAATATACTTAACCAGGTTGATCGTTTCTATTTCATCATCAATGATCAATATCCTCTTATGAGGGTTCTCTGTTTCTACATTATCAAGATCTTTTCCGTGGGCGACGGGAATCCCCGTCCTGTGTGCAGAGGTTATCATGACTTCCTCCACAAAAGAGAACAAAAACCGGCCTTAAACAAGACCGGTTTCGCTATTAGCTCCCTGACACCTTATCCCATTTGGGCGGGAAAGCGACCAGATTTTGGTGTCAGTTCGTAGCTTTCAACGTTGGATCACGAGTTGAAGGCCGTGTAGGTTGTGGTACAAACCAATACCTCAATGAAGAATAAGAGATATTTCGTTCTGAATTGACAATTCCATTATAGAAAGAATAATCCGGTTGTCAAACTTATTTTATTCGGGTTAGATATTGGTACCATGATTTCAACTATACCTGTGTGTACATCGTTCAGCACATGACTGTACCTTATAAAAATGTTGATATTGACCACTTTTGGGCCGCTTTCTTTGTATGTTTCACCGTTTCGCCTACCATTCAGCCAGAAAATATTTACTTGACTTTTATACCCAATAAAGTCATAAATAATAATAATTAAGGGCAATCGGTAATAAAAAACTCAAATTAACAAACCATCCCCTCTCGCCAGCAAAAAGTCACCACTATTTTTCATCAATGCTGGACACGCGCCCGGTTTCCCACAATTTCTATTACTGACAACATTTTCATAGGGAAACACATGGTACTCGGGATTGGTAAAAAAACAACAGGAAAATAATGAAAGAAAAAGGGATTTTTTCATTAACTCCTATAGCAGAACTCCAAAATTTTGGATCCGTTTTTATCCGTAAAAAATCGGGAATACGATGAACTACGTACTTGCCAACGGGTTGATCGTAATTACGTTTGTCTGCCTTTCACTGGCTGTGATCGCCTGGCTGCATAAGAAGGCACCTGGGGCAAAAGCCCTGTCAGCCATTATG
>JAAYYW010000062.1 GCA_012515195.1 Leptolinea sp. | reverse complement strand
TACCAAATCAAAACGGAAGGCATAAAAAAAGGGGAGGATAAAGCTTCCCATTTGCCCTAATTTTTCTATGACCTCCAGGACTTTTACCTTTAACTGATGTTGATCTTCTGTCTCTGGAGGAACATTTTGTGGAGTGAGCAACAGGAAGAAAGCATTGGGCAGTAACAAGAGCAGAGTGACGATCAATCCATTTTGCAAGGTGTTTTTCTCCAAATTGAGGTTTTTCAGGAAGATGCTTCTTTCAGTGTAATATCTTATCCCCTGGTTATATTTAACAGGATCATTGGATTATTATAAATTACGAAAAATAAGCGGTCAGGTTGTGTCCGCCCATCAAAGGGTATTGCGACCACAAAAGTCTTTGCGTCAATTCCTACGTTGGTTTTTGGCGCGAAACATCAAACCAATCTCTTCTTCTCTCCCTATATTGTTTACTGGTTGTAAAGACCGAAACTCTGCTTTAATGGATAATATGGATACGCTTAAATTAAGGCAAGCTGACACTTAGGGAAATCCACAAGAATGATCCGCGGCCAAATCCCGGTTGAGCCAATAGGTTTTATGTGAAACGTTTTTCCATTACCCCTCAAAAATCTTATGTTGGTGTGTTCATCTTCATTATCGGTTTGTATTTGTTTTTGTCTTTTCGTTTTGGCTTGTATTATCCAAACGGAATTAAGACAGAAGACCCAATTCTTCTCGCAGGAACAATACTTACGACAATCGGGTTGTTATACGCCGCCATTCAATCAGCCAGTGAAAAATGGTTTATCCACATAAGCTGGCTGTTTTTATCTCTTGCGTATTTCATAGATAACCTGGCTTTAGTTTTAGAATTCTCTTTCAACACCTCCATATTGAACGATTTCCCGGCCTTTTTATTTATGGTTACCTACACCCTGATTGCCATTGGTATAGGCTTTTTGCCCAGTTCTCCGCGCCCGTTGGTTCCAAGGTCTCGCAGCTTTTTAGAGGCATCAATCCTAATCGTTATCACCCTGATAGCCACATGGATTTTTCTTATCATTCCATATTATTTTTTCGACAGGCCTTATTACGACCAATCTTTCACGGCATTATCATTTATTATGGTCTTTGCTGCGTTTGATCTGTTGATCCGCCGTCGAAAATCTTCAAACCGTACTGTCAGCACACTGATCAGCCTGAGCATAGCGGCAACCGTCATCGGTGAGATCATTCTCGCAATCCAAAGAAGTCAAACTACCATTGGGGCGAATGTATTAATGAATCTCTGCTGGTTGATCAGTTATGGAGCCATGGGAACTGCCGCTGTTTCACTGGAATTTAAACACGCCTCAAGGGAACCGGAAAGAAAGTCGGAAACCAAGACTGATGGCATACAGAATGCATTCCTTGTCCCTGCCATCTGGGTGGGACTGCTATACTCCCTTCTTGTTTGGAGTCATTACATTCCTGAGATTCTATCGTTTCCTGTAGTGGCAGTGGGGACCGGAATGCTGCTGACCATTCTCCTGGTCCGGTTTAATGAAGCCTTGAAAGAAAATGCCCGTCTCATTTCAGACGCCACTCATGAGTTGGATTCCCGCCGTTCCTTGCAGGAAAAATTCTGGCATGACAGTCGCCACGATTCTTTAACATCTCTACCCAACCGTT
>JAAYYW010000001.1 GCA_012515195.1 Leptolinea sp. | reverse complement strand
TTTTATTCAACAGAAAATGCGATCAAATATACCGGAAGCCAACTATCGCGAAGCAATTCATATGATGAAAGCACAATATGAACGGCAGCGAATGTTCACATCATGTGGGTGGTTTTTTGATGACTTCGATCGAATTGAACCGCGTAATAATGTAAAATATGCCGCGCAATCCATATGGTTAGCAAAACAGGTGTATCCCGAATTGGATATCGAACCCATTATCAATAACTTGAAAAAGGTTTCAAGTCCACGAACCGGAATGACAGCGGATAGAGTTTTCTTAGAACATCTTCAACTGGCTCATTCAGCGTGGGTGGAAACATCATCCAATATTTGAAGCAATTTTTCTACTTGATACTCAGATTTGGAAGAAGCCACTTGCAGTGATTCAATTACCTGGCGGGCGCGAACCATTCTTTCAAGTTGCAATGAAGGATCGATTGCATCAGATTCAAAAACTACAGACGCCAGAAGGCAGTCAATCAAGTCCTCGAAACCTTCTTTCGAGTAATAGACAATTTCCTGGAATCGATTGATCTGAAGGACACTCTGGATATCCATGTTCGTGAGCAGTGATTCAAGAAATTCCACCGGTTTATCAATATCTGGATTGTCCAGCCATTTCTGAAGCGTAATCAAAGTTCGAATAAGTTTTTTAGTACGAACGGCATCCTGTGCCGCTAATCCCATACCGGTTACAGCATCCTGGATGTAGCGTGAAAATTTCCATTCATCGAAAAGACTAATGCAATTATTTTGGAAATCGTCAGGATCAACGATTTTGCCCAATTGGGAAATGAAAGCGAATATGACAGTTGCAAGGCGGAGGTTGGAATCATCTTGAAGTATCTGTCTTATTTTTTCACGGATTTCATATCCGGGGAGGGCTTTGCTGACAGGTTTCCGCGACATGACAAGGATCAATTCGAGCAGGCGAACAGCCTCTTCGATCATATCTTCAAGGGAGACATTGGCAGGCTTTACACTGGCCGCTCCGTTTACCAGCATTTTCATTTTCTGCCGGGCTTCTTCTTTGATTAAAAGAATGTCACCGGCAGGCTTTACAATTTGGTCGTTCAGATAGCTCAGATAACCGGTGTTAATAATCTCCCTCATCGGTTGAAGAACTGCCTTCAGGAGAAGTTCCTGAATAGAATCTGAAATAGATTCGACGCCTTCTCCATGAAGCATATCGCACAACTGTTGGTACGTTTGAGATGAATCGTCATTAACAGAGCGGAAATTTGAGAAAACAGAACAGGAATATGCTCTCAATTGCAGGAATAAACCGCGATTTCGCAGGTCTTCTGAAGAGCGGATATATTCCATACCGCTGTTTAATTCCTGGAAAATAATATATCGGTTGTGACCCGTCTGCAGGTTCAATCCATCAACGAGGGTTGTTTGGGAAAGATAACGATGTCCATCTGCCAATCGTTTGGTGAATGCGCTGGACGTCTTTATCCAACCTGAGGTTTCCGAGAATTTGTTGTGATACGCTACCAATACTCTATCGGTGTCCAGCCCATTTGTAAACGCAATCACGTTTTCATCCACGTGTCCGTGTTCAGAATAGAAATCATAAAGGTAAAAATCCTCTATACCGGCGAATAGTGCGCGTTTCTGGACAAGAGGGAAGATTTCACGCTCATGTCGGTCTACCAGATCCTGATCAGGTTTCTCGTCATAATATGCGCGTTTATATTCCATGCCGTATTTTTCGGTGTATCCTTCAACCTGTCCATGCCCGAACATGGGAAGACCTGGAAGGGTGGCCATTAATGTGCAAACACCAAAATACTTATCGCCTTTACCAAATTGGTCCACGGCTGTTCTTTCATCCGGATTGGAGATGAAGTTTACATAGCGCCGAAGAATTTCCGGGTCAAATTCCAGGGTATTCTTGATCAATTGCCTGAATTTGGTGTTTTCCTCATCACGAAGCATATTCATGAAGGCACTGTTGTAAACCCTGTGCATCCCCAGAGTGCGGACAAAGTACCCCTCCATCAGCCAAAATGCTTCTGCAAGTAAGAGCGTATCAGGAGCTTCTTTTGCCACCCGGTCTACAACTTCCCGCCAAAACTCGTGCGGCATGGCGGCCAAAAACTCGTCCCGCGGGAGGCTGTGTTCTGCCCGTGAAGGGATATCTCCTCCGGAACCGGGTTCTGGAAACCACAATCGCTGGAAATGCCGGCGGGCGAGTGTCATGGCTGCGTCAAAGCGAATAATCGGAAATTTTCGGGCAACCTCAAGGATGGTTTGAATAACAGCTTCACGCACTTCAGGGTTTAAGTAATTTAATTGAGCAGTGTCATTCCAGGGCATACTGGTGCCATCATTGCCATGGTAGATGTAACGGGTATCACCATTCCGACGGTCAATTCGGCGAAATACCACTGCTGCGTCAGTCCGATTGTAATAGTGATCATCAATTTTTATTTCAACCGCAGGGTCTTGAGAAAGGTCTGGACCGTCAAAACTGTATGAAGGAAATGGACTGTAAGGGAGCGCAAGAAAACGATCGGGATTGTTTATTACCCAATCGCTGTCTATTGCCATGTGGTTGGGAACCATATCACTTGCCAGGCGGATTCCCCGCTGCCACGCACGATTTCGCAGGTTTTCATATGCCTCATATCCACCTATTTCCGCGGCAATATCATACCGCGCCAGTGAATACGCTGATGAAACAGCATCCGGGTTACCGCACATCTGTTTTATGCGTGCCGATGCTGTGCTTCGTTCCCAAAGTCCAATCAGCCAGAGTCCGGTAAAACCTCGTCTGGCTAGAATATCCAATTCTTCATCTGGGATTTGATCAAGGCGGGTAATTGATGTCCCATACTTTTTGCTTAGTTGATCCAACCAGACAAGGGAGTTCTTTGCGAGAAGGACAAGCCGGGGCATCCATTCGCGGTCAGTTGAATACTGTTCTTTCTCGCTATCCAGGGAAGCCAACGAGTAAACAGGCACTTGTGTCACACCTGGTCCGGTAAATCCGAGCTTATCTTCTTCGCGCAAGAGATCAAGGCTGCTTAACAAGCGGTAGAGGAATTTTCCCAGTAAGACCCCCCACCTTGACCGGATATATTCCAATTGACCGGGAAGGGAATTCGGAACCGCTAAAGCTGGACTTCTAAACATATCCAGAAGATTTTGATTATCCGGGCCGAAATGAGGTTGCGTGTCCAAAAAAAGGTACACCTCTTTCATAACAAAGGAATACTTCGTTTCATTGTTCAGGTGTTTTTCATCGAACAACTCAGGGAACGCTCCAACGGCAGCCGGATTGCGATTGGTCACCCAAAGCAAAATGATTTCTTGCAATGTATTTAAACGGTTGGACACACCATCAAAACTATCATTTAGATAGGTATCAATGGAAACCAGTTTGTTATACACAGCAATGGGAGGAAATTCGTTGCAAAATTCCTGAAGTAAATGATCAATTGATGTCTTGCCAAATTGAATTTCAAGATGGCTTAATAGCTGTTCAAGAATCAATTGGTTTTTTTGATCACGGTATGT
>JAAYYW010000061.1 GCA_012515195.1 Leptolinea sp. | reverse complement strand
TATGTCAAACCCAGGTAAGGTTCTTCGTGTAGCAACGAATTAAACCACACGCTCCGCTGCTTGTGCGGGGCCCCGTCAATTCCTTTGAGTTTTAGCCTTGCGGCCGTAGTCCCCAGGCGGTAGACTTATCGCGTTTGCTCCGACACTGATCGATTTTACTCAACCAACGCCTAGTCTACATCGTTTACGGCTAGGACTACCGGGGTCTCTAATCCCGTTTGCTACCCTAGCTTTCGCGTCTGAGCGTCAGAAATGGTCCAGGAGGCCGCTTTCGCCACTGGTGTTCCTCCGAATATCTACGCATTTCACCACTACACTCGGAATTCCACCTCCCTCTACCATCCTCTAGCTCGGCAGTATTGAACGACCTCTCCCAGTTAAGCCGGGAGCTTTCACATCCAACTTACCGAACCGCCTACACGCGCTTTACGCCCAGTAAATCCGGATAACGCTCGCATCCTACGTTTTACCGCGGCTGCTGGCACGTAGTTAGCCGATGCTTATTCCTAAGGTACTGTCCTTCCTCATCCCCTAGAAAAGTGCTTTACGACCCGAAGGCCTTCATCGCACACGCGGCGTTGCTAGTTCGCGCTTTCGCACATTAACTAATATTCCCTACTGCTGCCACCCGTAGGTGTATGGACCGTGTTTCAGTTCCATTGTGGGGGGCCACCCTCTCAGGTCCCCTAACCGTCATCGCCTTGGTGGGCCATTACCTCACCAACTAGCTGATGGTACGCAGGCCCCTCTCGAAGTGAATTACTCCTTTAATCATAGATTTCTAAACTCTATGATCACATGAGGTATTAGCAATCCTTTCGGACTGTTATCCCTCTCTTCGAGGCAGGTCACCAACGCGTTACTCACCCGTTCGCCACTAAGTACGTATTGCTACATACTCCGTTCGACTTGCATGTATTAAGCACGCCGCCAGCGTTCATCCTGAGCCAGGATCAAACTCTCCGCAAAAATTATTTTAACCTTTTCAGGTTATAGTTTACGGAATTTTTTAGAACGACAGGGTATCGCTCTCTTCCTATCACTTTTCAGTTGTTAAGGTGCTCCCAACTTCGCGGAGCGAGAGTTTACTCGCTCTTTCCCCACCTGTCAAGGTTTTTTGAGACAAATACGCCGATGTTTCTTGATTTCAACATCGGCTGTCACAGCGACGCTTGCAGGGGCTTCTCGCGCCCTCTCATTTTAGCGATTTGCCGCACGGCGAAATCGCCCTCAACTAAGGGACTTTGAGTTTACCCGTTTTGGTATTTTCTGTCAAGGGGTCAATTTCCGACAATTTTGCCGGTGTCTATTTCTACACCGGCGTTTTTCAGAAATCTCCTTGACCCAGGCAGGGCGCCTTCAAAGAAGTCAAGTATTGGGTTGTTATTGATTTGCCCTCGCGGGCGAAATCGTTGTCTGTTTCTGACAACGGGCAGAATTCTACTAGCATTTTTTTCTGTGTCAAGGGATTCGACAAAAATTGGTGTTACCAATTTTCAGGCGTTATAATTTTAGGCAATATGAGCTTTCAAACGACACGATCTTCCACGAAAACCAGCCTGCCGGTACAGATCATTCTTACTCTTATTACCGGCTCATTCTTTTTTGTTTTCTTTATACTGGCCGCAGGTGGTTTATACGAAGTTTGGTTCAATGGACGGATCTACCCCGGTGTATCAATGCTGGGGGTAGATCTGGGCGGACTCACCACGGAAGAGGCCGAACATGTTATTGCCATTTCCTTCCCGTATCCCCGTAATGGCGTGATCACCCTCAAATATCAGGATAAATCCTGGCAATACACTCCGGCGGAGCTTGGCCTTTCGCTAGACGCACGTGCATCCGCTTTCAACGCGTACAACATTGGTCGCGAGGGTTCTTTTTTTCATCGAGTTAACACACAGCTGGCCACCGCTCGCAGCAACACCTACATAGCTCCAACCTATATTTTTGACCAGCGCCTGACGGCCAACCTGCTTGGGCAGGTAGCCACTCAGGTCAATCATCCTCTTATTGAAGCAGATATCACTATCACCGGTGTGGATGTTCATATCCGGTCCGGAGAGACCGGCCATGAACTTGACCAGGTGGAAACCCTGAACAGGCTTCGAGCGATGATGGAAGCCATGCAAAGTGGCACGGTCGATTTGATTGTAAGAACAACCGAACCAGCATTGATCAATGTTGAGAAAACCGGAGAAGCGGTAAAACGCTTACTTTCCGCGCCTTTCACTTTCTCAATGCCGGATGACCCCAATGATGAAGCTCAACCCGGACCCTGGGCCATTCAACCTGAAACCCTTGCCGGGATGCTTTCCCTTGTTCGTGTTCCTGAAGGTGATCATTCGGTTTATCAGGTGGAACTCAACAATCAACTTCTGCTGCCCTATTTGAACGACCTGGGAAACAAGACAAACCTGCTTGCCCGTAACGCGCGTTTTATTTTCAATGATGATCATCGTGAATTGGATCTATTGGAACATGCCGTTATTGGCCGCACTTTGAATGTTTCATCAACCATTGGGGTTATCCAGAAAAAAGCGGCCTCCGGGGAACACAATGTTATGCTGGTCTACGATTATCAGAAACCGGATGTGCTCGACAATGCCACCACCGATACACTGGGAATAAAAGAACTCGTTTGGTCGGAAACCTCGTATTACTATGGATCAAGCCCTGACCGCGTGCAGAACATATCAGCCGCAGCCGCCCGCTTTCAAGGATTGCTGGTGGCACCCGGCGAAACCTTCTCCATGGCAAAAAATCTGGGCGAAATGAGCCTGGATAACGGATTTGCTGAAGCCTTGATCATCTATGGCGGTCGTACGATCAAAGGAATTGGCGGTGGTGTCTGCCAGGTAAGCACCACCCTGTTTCGCGCCGCATTCAACGCCGGATTCCCCATCGTAGAACGCCATCCTCACGCCTACCGGGTAAGCTACTACGAAAAAACAGCCACCAACCGGATTGACCCCAACCTGGCCGGTTTGGACGCAACTGTTTATGTGCCAGTGGTGGACTTCCGATTTACCAATGACACACCTCACTGGCTTCTCATGGAAACGTATGTCTACCCTGAAAAAAGCAGCATAACCTGGAAGTTCTATTCAACCAAAGATGGACGTGAAGTGAAATCAGAGACAACCGGACCGCAAAACATCGTCGAAGCTCCCGAAGATCTGTATAAAGAAAACCCGGAATTGGAAAAGGGTGAGATCAGACAGGTAGACTGGGCTGCTGAAGGCGCTGATGTGCGTGTAAAACGGATGGTAACCCGGAATGGACAGGCGTATTTCACAGATGAATTCGTAACCTATTACCAGCCCTGGCAGGCGGTGTTTGAGTACGGACCCGGAACAAAAGGCATTCCCACTCCTTCGGTGGAAGAGACAACAACGCCGACTCCCTGAACCTGTGTGGTAGAATCCGCATACTGTAAGAAGAATGATCTTCTCTGGAGGCTTGACGTGGTAAAGAAAGAACTACTTGACATTCTGCGCTGCCCGTCCTGTGTGCGTGAAAAAGAAGGGCTGCTAGATCTGGTTCATGATACATGGCTCGTATGCAAAGATTGCGGTCGAAAATATCCGATTGTCGACGACATTCCAGTCATGCTCATTGACGAAGGCAGCAAGTGGACGGAAACACCGGTTGACAAACTGCCGGTTCCTCCTCCGAAAATTGTTTAAGGCTTTTATTAGGTTTTTGTACAAAATCCGGGTGAAATCAGTTTCAACAGGCCCGGATTCAAAGGATTAACAAACCCGTATGACCAGAACAGACTCCCGCACCACCCGGCCGCGTGTTGACCGTGCAACAGCGGTCATTCTTTCCATATTTGCCGTCCTGGCTGTTGGAACGGCTATTGTTGTGTTTCTTGTAGTTAAAAATCTTGTCGCGGGTTGGACCATGCCCGACCTTCCGGGTGCTCCCATTGACCTCGGGAACGACCCGTCCAGCATTACCCTGCCAGACGGATCCCAGGCATCCCAGCCTATGCAATCTTCCGGCGGCCCGGCCGCTAAAGCATGGGACGGTTCCCACCGTGTCACAGCCTTACTGATGGGGTTGGACTTCCGGGATTGGGCCGCCAATGAACCGGCAGCCCGAACCGATAGTATGATGCTGGTCACTTACGATCCAATTACCAACACCGCCGGTATGCTCTCCATACCCCGTGATATGTGGGTTTATATTCCCGGCTTTGATTACGCCAAGATCAACACAGCGTATTATCTGGGCGAGGTAAACCAACTTCCCGGCGGAGGCCCGGCGCTTGCTGTTCAAACAGTCGAGCAATTCCTGGGCGTGCCGATCGATTTTTATGCCCAGATCGATTTCAATTCGTTCATCAAGTTCATTGATGAAATTGGTTGTATTGATATCAAAGTGCGTGTACCAATCACGATCGATCCCCTCGGACAGGGCAACACCAAGACCCTGGAACCTGGAACGCAGCCGCTTTGCGGTGCCGATGCCCTGGCGTATGCCCGCCAGCGTCATACCGATGGCGGTGATTTTGACCGTTCCCTCCGTCAACAGGAGGTCATTCTGGCAGTACGCAACCAGATATTCAATCTGAACAAGCTCCCCGAGATGGTCTCCAAAGCTCCCCAGATCTACTCCAATATTGCCTCGGGTTTGCGTACAAACTTGACCATGTCACAGGTTATCCAGTTGGCCCTGGCAGCCCAGCAAGTTCCGAAAGAAAATATCAAGCAGGCCATAATTGGCACACAGGATACTCAAATCGCTACATCGTCCGATGGCCTTTCAATCCTGATACCCAACCCGGACAGGATCCGCGAAGTACGCGATTCGATATTCGCATCTGGAGGCCCCATTGCGCCCGTTGTTCTGGCCCCCACAGCCATAAGCCAGCCGGCAGTCGCTGCTGGACCAGATGATGTTCCGGCTACAGCCACACCAATCCCGGTAGCTGATCTTACAACATTGATGGTCAGTGAACAGGCCCGGTTGATGGTGCAGAATGGGACACAGACCGCAGGGTTGGGGGAACGCGTCGGTCTTTATTTCCAGTCACTCGGTATGAATGTGATCGGCACAGGCGCTGCCGACCAACCTTATTCCCAGATGACCCTGGTGGATTATTCAGGTAAACCATACACCATGAAATTCCTGGCCGAGTTATTACAAATACCCAACACCCAGATTTTCAGCCGCTATGATCCAAACGCAATCGGTGATGTAGCCATCATCATTGGGGAAAACTGGCAAAGTGCTCTGCCATCATTGCCATAAAACGGTATCAACAAAAAGCGGGAGTTGATAAAGACTCCCGCTTTTTTATATCTGACATCAGAATTAATCTGTAATTTACTGGACAGAAGAATTTCACAGCCATAATCAATGTATGGGAACATACATCATTCCCCTTCATGAAAGACCCAACCATGTTTCCCCTGGAGGCATGAATGACCGAAATCCCCGGTAATGGCGCATCCAAAAGTGTACCCAGGATACTTATCGCCATCGTCATACTGGCCATGATATGCATTGGAATTACTTTTTGCGCCGGATTAGGATTTTGGTTTTTTTCGTCCGGTGATGGCGAAGAAAAACCGGCTTCTACCGGCGCGGTGGAAATGCAGTCTACAAAAACCACGGAAAATCAAACCTGGTTGGTGTTGCTCTATTTTGACGCGGATGACCCAGTACTCGAGGAAGATATCCTGTTTGACTTGAATGAAGCCGAAATGGCCGGATCAACTAAACGGGTAAAGATCGTGGCCCAGATCGATCGCAACAAGAAAGGCTTTACGGGAGATGGAAACTGGACAGGCGCCCGCCGCTACGAGATCATTAAGGATTCCGATCTGACAGCTATTCACTCAAAGGTGATCGAAGATCTGGGTGAAGTGGATATGAGCAACCCGGATACCCTGGTGGATTTTACCGTGTGGGCCATGAAAACCTATCCGGCAGACCGGCATGTTCTGATCCTTTCTGATCACGGCATGGGTTGGCCGGGTGGCTGGACGGACGCGGACAATCACAGTGAGGATTTTGTCTTTATTTCCCTTTCCCGCCTGGAAAAATCGCTAAAAACCATTACATCCCAAACGGGGTCAAAAAAGCTCGACCTGATCGGACTGGATGCCTGTTTGATGGGAATGCTGGAAGTTTATTCGGCTGTTGCTCCATATGCCAGCATTGCCGTTGCCTCAGAAGAAGTGGAGCCCGGCCTTGGATGGGCATACGCGGAATTCCTTTCGGCTTTGAATTCCAACCCCTCCATGAAACCGACGGAACTGAGTAATTACATTGTAAGTACCTATATCCAGAAAGACCAGAGGATTATCAACCAAAATGCCCGTGCTGTGTTTTTGAAGAAATATGGTCTTGACCCTGATACATCAGAGGAAACATTGATCGAGGCATTTACGGCCGAGAGCACGCTCGCCGCCGTGAATCTTTCCGCCCTGCCGGATGTTTACAAAAATCTTGATGCATTTGTCACTGCCCTCAAAGCCATTAATCAGAAAAAAGTAGCCGATTCACGTGTTTATTCCAGGGCATTTACCAACACTTTCGATGACAACTTCCCATCACCCTATCTCGACCTGAGTCACTTCGCGGCAATGGCAGCCAAACGCACAGGAGATAAGCCAACCGCCAGTGCAGCTTCCAATTTGCGGATTTCAATCGATAAAGCGGTCATCGCGGAGACGCATGGAAAAAACCGGAGGGGCTCAACCGGAATCTCCATCTTCTTCCCTGTGTCTGATCTGTATTGGAACGAAAACATTGGCGTAGAGCTTTACACAACCCTGTCCAGCCGCTTTGTGAAAGCCGCGCTTTGGGATGATTTTCTTGCTTACCATTATGCAGATCAAGATTTTGAAAAGGGCGTACCAGAGATAAGCCAGCGCATTGACGCGCCAGGATTGGGTCAGAACATTGAGATCGCGCCACTCAACCTTTCACCCGCATCGGTCAAACCGGGCGAGAGCATCCGGCTGAAAACCAGTATCAGCGGAAGCCAGATCGCGCATATTTACCTGTTGACCCTTCTGGTAAAAGACAAAGACAACTATCTTGTGTATTATTTCGATTATTTCAGGGGAATTGATGTGCGAGAAGAAGATGGTGTCTTTTACCCGGTCTGGAATTTGGAAAACGGGAAAATTCCCATCGATATCCAATGGGTACCCTCATCATTTGGTGTGTGCAATGGATCGTTATGCTCATTTTCCCATCTGGAACCGGAAGTATTCGGCAAACTGGACGAGGAATCGCTTTACTCCAGCGCCGGGCGGTATGTCTTCGCGGGCGAATCAGCCACCCGCGACGCGCGTATGTACTTCCGCAATGATGAAGACGCGCGCATGACCCGCATAACTGGATTCACTGGCGGCACGAACACCGGTATAGCTGCCGCGGCCATTAATCCGCGACAGGGTGATGAGTGGCAATTCCTGGATACCTGGCTGGAACGATCCGCTGATGGTGGATTCATGTTTACGTACCATGAAGGCAACCGTCTTGCTTTTGAAGATGAGCCGTTTTATTTCGGAATCCGCCCTTCTAATGCTGGCCAGTATCGTGTTGCCATAATGGTTGAGGATATGGATGGTAATGACTACTTTCAATTCGCGCCACTGGAAATTACAGAATAAAAAAAATCCTCCAGTTCAACCGGAGGATGATATTTTGTTGACCACATATTTCAGGTAATCTGAATATTTGTGAAAGGCTGCCTTGCCTGTTTCGGTGATCTGGCAGATGGTCTGTGGTATTTTACCGTTGAAGGTTTTTTGGATTTCGATGTAGCCGGCATCACTTAATTTAGACAGGTGAACCGAGAGATTGCCCCTGGTAAGTCCGGTTTCACGCTGCAGGTACACAAAATCTGCCTTTTCCACCGTGTTTAAAATCGTAAGGATCATCAGCCTGGATGGCTCGTGAATGAGCTTATCTACGTCAGTCAGTGAGCGCCATTCTTCATTCATTTAGATTTCTTCCATTCCAGGCTCAGTGGGACGCGTGTTTTTGAGGTAGCTTAGCAGGGTGAGCACGCCGCTTACCAGCCAACCCAGCCCGCTGCCTGTCAGCAGGAAACCCATTTGCAGATTTTCAGAAACCGGAATGAAGGCACTGGCAATACTCACCGCAGCCACCCAGATAGCCAGAACGAAAAACCGGTTCAAGGGTACCTGAACGGCCAGATAGCCAATGAATGCAGCGATCATTAATCCGGTCCCCAGAACAACCCAGAATGGATCAAGCCCGCGGATTACTACCATGGTAATGATTGATACGGCAATCGCCACGAAGGACGCGGTGACCATCCGTTTTACGCGTGAACTGCGTTGCGGTTGAATATACTTAACGTATCCTGTGCGTGGATAGGTGATCTTTTCTTTCAAAGAACGAACCCAAACCCTGCCGGCGAATATCCAGGCCAGCATTACCAGCGGGTAACCTATACCCACCAATACTGCCGACCCCATCGAGGGGGCATACAATCCGCCAATAAAATTAATGGCACCCAGAAGCATGAATACTAGACCTGCCAACATTTCGTTGAAACCGTCGATATACCAGTATTGCCGGGTGCGTTCCACAGTCGATTTGATTGTGCTGTCCATTATTCCTTCTCCATTTATTTATGTAAACATGTTTGCATTACAAACATGTTATTAATATACATAAAAGCAAAATAATTGTCAAGGGGTACAACCGTATGGATTATGTTTCTGTGGTTATAATCAGAAACGTATGGATGAATCGTCTAAAGAACCGTTAGAAATTGAAGTCGGGAAGTTACTGGCAAAAAAAGGCCTCAAATTGGCTGTAGCCGAATCCTGTACAGGGGGGCTCATCGGTCACCGCATCACGAATATACCCGGATCATCGGATTATTATCTGGGTTCTGTGACTGCGTATGCGTATGAAGTAAAACAACGCCTTCTGGGTGTTAATCAGGAAACACTCACTGAACATGGCGCTGTCAGCCGGGAGACCGTGATCGAAATGGCCCATGGCATCCGGGCTTGCATGAATGCTGATTTTCCAATGGAGTGTACGGTTGGCATATCCGTCAGCGGGATTGCCGGACCGGGCGGCAGTACACCCGGAAAACCGGTCGGCCTGGTGTGGGTTGGTTTAAGCGCGAAAGAGGGAAACCATGCCTGGAAGTTCCTGTGGAAAGGCAACCGCCTGCAAAACAAAGAACACTCCGCTGAAGCCGCTTTGCAGCTTCTGTTCGATTTTTTGACTGATCAGCTCCCCACCGATACACCTGTTGAATAGACCGGTATGGATGATAAAAAGACCATCCTGATACTGACAGCCGATGCCGGATTCGGGCACCGCAGCGCCGCGCTGGCTGTCAAGGATGCCCTTCAGGAGCTGGCAGGCGATCAATGTGATGTGCATCTTGTAAATCCTCTGGAAGACCGGCGAACGCCATTTTTCTTGCGCGACAGCCAGGCGGATTATGACAAGATCATCAAGGAAGCGCCTGAGCTCTATCGTATGGGGTACGATATGAGCGATAACCCCATACCCAGCGCCATTGCGGGGTCTGCCCTGATGGTCCTGCTGTATGAAGTAATGCACGATCTGGTTGCCACATTCAAGCCGGACGCGATCGTCACAACCTATCCGCTTTATCAAACCGCCCTTGAAGCGGTTTTTACAATTGACCGCGTTCTTGTTCCCTTGTTTACCGTGGTCACTGACCTGTCTACAGTCCATCGCATCTGGTTTAACCGGGCCGCAGATGCCTGCCTTGTCCCAAACGCGGTTGTCCGCAATCAGGCCATTTCCAACAACCTCAAACCTGAAAATATTATAGAGACCGGGATCCCGGTTTCCATGGAATTAGTGAAAGAGACCCGCTCAAAAATCCAAATCCGGCGGGAACTGGGTTGGGACCCTGACCGCCTGACTTTACTGGCAGTAGGCAGTAAACGGGTGGATCGGTTAATTGATATCGTTAACACCATCAACCATTCCGGCTACCCCGTACAGATCGCTGTTGCTGGTGGCAATGATGAAGCATTGTTTGCAAAATTACAGGCAATCGAATGGCATATTCCGGCATTCTTATACGAATATGTCAACAATATGCCGGTTATGATGCACGCCGCGGATGCTGTCATCTGCAAAGCCGGTGGTTTGATCGTCACAGAAAGCCTGGCTTGTGGTTTGCCTATTCTATTAATTGATGTGCTTCCCGGCCAGGAAACCGGTAACGCCCAGGTGGTTATTGATGGTGGCGCGGGTGATATGGCTGTCAATCCACTCGAAGCCCTTGAAACCCTGAGTCACTGGATGAAGAATGACCGTGCACTCCTGAAGGAACGGGCGGAGAATTCACGGAAACTCGGCAAACCATATGCCGCCCGTGATGTTGCCAACATTGTCTGGCAGGGTGCATTACGTGGGCCTGTTGACCGTCGAAAACGACGGTTAAGCGGACGCACCACCCTGTTGGAACTCCTTCAGCATTACCATCCACCCATCATGGACCGGCTGACGGATATCAGTCAATGGAGAGACAGTGACTGAGCCAATTGTCGTGTTGATCTCAGCAGATGCGGAATGGAAAGCGGTAAAGGATCAATTTTCCCAGTCGAAAATCGAAACATATCCAATGGGGGAATTTTTTCTAACAAATATTAACCGACAGACAATGGTTTTTCAACACGGTGGTTGGGGAAAGATCGCCGCTGCCGCGTCTGCCGTCTATGCCATTGAGACTTGGAACCCGGAGCTGGTCATTAACCTCGGCACGTGTGGGGGATTTGCCGGCCGTGTGGAGCGCGACGTGATCCTGATGCCGGATAGCACCCTGACGTATGACATTATCGAGCAGATGTCAGACCCGCAAGAATCCATCGATCACTACACCACCCGCCTCGATCATTCATGGTTGAAAATACCTTATCCTCTGCCGGTTCAAAATGGTGTTATGGTCTCGGCAGATCGTGATATCCTGCCGCGGGACATTCCCGCCTTGATAAAGACATACGATGCCCGCGCAGCCGATTGGGAAAGCGCTTCCATCGCCTGGGTGACGGTAAAAAAATACAGACGCCGCTGCCTCATTCTGCGGGGTGTGAGTGATCTGGTTTCGACCGAAGGCGGTGAAGCCTATAGCAGTGTGGAATTCTTTGAGCAGGCTTCCGAACGCATCATGCGCCGCCTGCTGGAATCGCTGCCCGGTTGGTTGAGCTGTGCCGGTTATTGATCAAACAGCCTGCCAGACCTGATAAAGCCCAAGATTCCCGGTGTGCCCGTCATGGTATGACGTATGGATGACAGACCAACCGGTCTCTTCCGCCAGTTCTCGCATTTCATCTTCGGAAAAGATATGGACATAGCGCAATCCGGCGCTCTGAGGCGATCCTTTGGATGACTGCCGCCAATCAAGCAGAACATCACCTGGTTCCATCTGATCTTCGCGCAAACCGGCCGCATCCCAGGGCTGCCGGCGTGACAACAGCTTGGGGCTATTCTGAATCTGCCAGACACTGATCGAGAATTTCCCGGCCGGTTTTATCAGTGTTCTGGCCTGCGCCAGGAAACGCAGCCGGTTTTCATGACCGGGCAGGTGATGCAATACCGCGAATGCGAGTATCCCGTCAAATGGGTGACCTTCTATCCCCGCATACCAGTCTCCCGCCATAAGGTCGCGTTGTTGGAATGTTATTCCCAACCCGTCCGGCAGTTTCACCGGCAGGCTGCGCCGCGCTTCAGCCAGTAAACCCGCGCTGAAATCGATCCCGACATACAAGCCCTGCCTGATGCTTCCATCAAACCGTGGTCGGGTCCAAAAACCGGCCAGAGCTCCGCTGCCGCAGCCCAGGTCCAGGTATTGGCCATCCGGCAGGTCGGATACAGCCTGCCGTACGCCATCCTGAATGCGACGGCGGGTTGAGGCAAAAGGTTCGGCATAATCCTGGTAGAATCGGCGGTTCAACTCCAATAAAGCGTGTACAATCGTTTCGTCCATAGCTTAATTATAGATGGACAGGATGCAAACAAGTAATGGTTGATATGGAAAAATGGACGGAGACCCGCCGGTTCACACCGGAAAAAATGGCCGCCGCCCGCGAAATTCTTGAAGAGATCAAAAAAGGTACGGATGTGTTCATCGCCATCCGTAAGAACCCCATGCCGGGAGTCGGGTATCTGGCCAAACACACCCTTGTTGAGGCCTATCGCCGCCTCGTGTCCAGTGGTGAATGGACGGAAGATATTGAACTGTTCAAACGCATTCGATTGAAACCGGTGCGCACCCTATCCGGCGTGACTACTGTAACCGTGTTGACCGGTCCGCATGCCTGTCCGGGTGAGTGTATCTTCTGCCCGAATGACACACGGTTGCCAAAAAGCTACCTGTACGGCGAACCGGGAGCCATGCGCGGTATGCAGAACGATTTTGACCCGTATATGCAAACTGCCAGCCGCCTGGAGGCATTGGATGCCGTTGGACACCCCGTAGATAAGATCGAATTGCTTATCCTGGGAGGAACCTTCACCGCCTATGAACCGGAATATCAGGAATGGTTCATCCGTCGCTGTTTTGACGCCATGAACGGGTTTGACTCATCGGGGATGGAGGAAGCCCACCGGTTTAATGAAGGGGCAACACACCGGAATGTTGGGTTGGTCATTGAAACCCGTCCGGATGAGATCACCCCTGCCGTGCTTACTCATCTACGGGAACTGGGCGTTACCAAGGTGCAGATCGGCGCGCAAAGCCTGGATGACAGGCTTTTACAGATCAATAAACGCGGCCACACCGCCGGTGATACGCTGCGAGCGGTTGGCATGCTGCGGGCAGCCGGATTTAAGGTGGTTTTACACTGGATGCCCAATCTATTAGGGGCGACCCTTGAAAGCGACCGGGAGGATTTTGTCCGGTTGTGGAATGATGGGTATTGCCCGGATGAACTTAAAATCTACCCGACCCAGCTTGTGGAAAAATCTGAACTGTATGATATCTGGCAAAAGGGTGGTTATGTGCCGTACACGACTGATGAGCTGATCCAGCTGATCGCCGATCTAAAAAATACCATTCCACGCTATTGCCGGGTGAACCGGGTGATCCGCGACATTCCGTCTAACCTGATCGCTGCCGGCAACAAACGCAGCAGTCTGCGAATGGATGTAAAAGAGGAGCTGGACAGGCGCGGACAGCATTGTCAATGTGTGCGCTGCCGGGAAGTTCGCGGCGAGCAGATAAAACCGGACGAACTGGTCTTCCACGACCTGGCTTATGACACCCCTGCCTCACAGGAGCACTTTCTATCCTTTGACACACCGCAAGACAAACTGACCGGTTATCTGCGTCTTTCCCTGCCGGATTTCACACAAAATACTGACGTACGGCAGGCTATGCCTGACCTGAAAGATGCAGCCATCATCCGCGAAGTACACGTGTTCGGCCAGTCCCTGCCGGTGGGCAGTGATGAGGCTGGAGCTGCCCAGCACACCGGTCTTGGAACCACCTTTCTCGCAGAGGCGGAACGTATCGCTCGCGAAAAGGGTTACGCTCGTCTCGCGGTCATTGCCGCTGTTGGAACCCGCCTTTATTACAATAAACGCGGTTTCGAACGGGGAACCCATTATTTCGTGAAAGAATTATCTCAGGTCCAATCCTAGTTGGCTGACGTAGTTGACAAAGAGTGTAAATACTCCTGCCACGGATCGCTGCCCTGACGGGCTGTGCGCCAGCGGTCTCCGGCCAGCCGGGTTGTCACTGAAGCTGGCAATAACCGGCTTAAAAGCTGAATGAGTTGATTGATAAAACCCGGGACGACCATGGCTTTTCCCTTTTCTGCCGCGTCCAACGTCATCCTGGCCACCGTCCGTGTATCAACAGTGGTCGCCCTGCCCCAGAATCCCTGGGCAAAGATAGCGACCATGTTTTCAGGGGTTGTTGGCATACCGGCCGGACAAAGCGTCGTAACCGTCGCGAATTCTTTTATCTCTTCCCGGATGGCAAAGGAAAAGTCAAGCAAAAAACGTTTGGTGGCCGCGTAGACGGCTTTGTATGGCATGGGAGAAACCGCTGCCAGGCTGCACACGTTAACCAGCATAAAGCGGATATCCGGGTCGTGCAGCTTTAGGATTCCGTGGGTCAGGTCCAACGCAGATTCCACGTTCAAACGGAGCAGTTGGAGGATCTGTCCGCGGGACCGCTCGAGAAACGCCCCTTCATAATCCATACCGGCCACATTGATCAATCCCCTGAAACGCGCTCCCTCAGACCGGATCG
>JAAYYW010000060.1 GCA_012515195.1 Leptolinea sp. | reverse complement strand
CGTGCTTTCCAGCCGGATCCGTTGATGGTATCGGCAATCATCTGGGCCGTATGGGCGGCCTGGCGCTGGTCTATGCAGCCGGGCTGGAAGTGGGCCGTGACCGCCGGTATTTTGGCGGGACTGGCTATTCTGGTTAAATCGGTGGCTGGCTTTTTTGTGGCTGGTGCCTGGGTCGGATTGCTGCTCTCCTCTTGGGGGATGAAGCGAGTCTTTAAGTCCATGCCATTCTATGCGGCTGCAATTCTGGCTGTGCTGCCATTTTCCCTGTTCACGTATTATGGTTTAACGATAAGTGGAGAGATGGCCGGGCAGTTTAGTCTGCGATTTTTCCCGAATCTCTGGGTGGATCCGGTCTGGTATCTGCGCTGGAATGGCGAGATCAGCAGTGTGGTCGGTTTTGAGTGGTTCCTTATTTCGCTTATTGGCGTATTTTTGATGCGTCAATCGGTTGGGCGCTGGATGATGGTCGGTTTGTTCGCCGGATATCTGGCCTTCAGCTTTGCCCTCCCATACCATGCCATGACGCATGATTATTACCAACTGCCGCTAATTTCAGTGGTTGCCCTGGGGGCAGGCGCTGCATTATCCGCGCTAATGGCCCGGCTGGATGGTCCACGTTGGCTGTATACTGCCGCTGTTATTGGGGTTCTGGTGTATTGGACCGGCATCAAAGCCTGGGACACGCGAGTCACGCTAAAACGGGATGATTATCGGGGTGAGCCGCAATTGTGGCAGATGTTGGGTGAGAAGCTGGGACATGATTCAAGTGTGCTGGCCATCACCCAGGATTACGGTTACCGGTTGGAATACTGGGGCTGGCTTACCCCGCAGAACTGGATGAATTCCGGTGATTTCATGGTGCGCGAGTTGGCCGGTCAGGAATTTGACCGTGAAAAGTTGTTCAGGGAACAGGTGGAAGGAAAAGACTATTTCCTGGTAACTTCTTTTGGTGAATTTGACAGCCAGGTAGAATTTAAACAGCTGATGGTGAATACATTCCCCATTCTGGAAGATACCAGCGAGTACATCATCTTTGATTTGAAGAACCCATTGAACACAGGGGGAGGATCTAAATGATAGCCACTCCATGGTATTCCCGCCGGATTATCCAGACCATCATTCTGGCTGCGGCTATATTGGCCGGCTTTGGTATCCGGATATTTGATCTTACCGATCCGCCGCTGGATTTCCACCCCACCCGGCAGCTCCGCTCGGCTATTCTGGCTCGGTCCCTCTATTTTCAATGGAATCCGGATGCCGACCCAATGTTGCGTGAAACAGCAGTCAACCTGGGAAACGCGTTGGAAGTCTATGAGCCCCCCATCCTTGAAAGCATGACGGCAGGCGTGTACCTGGCAATGGGGCAGGAAGCTCTGTGGGTTTCACGGGTGCTGAACGCGTTGTTCTGGAGCATAGGCGGACTGGCCTTGTTCTGGATTGCCCGTCGTTATACCGGTTTTTACGCGTCTTTGATCGGGCTGGCGTTCTATATGTGTCTGCCGTTTTCGATTATTGCCAGCCGGTCTTTTCAGCCTGACCCGTGGATGGTAATGTGGTTGATACTGTCCATGGCTGGGCTGCTGCGTTGGATGGACACAGGCCGATGGATAGACGCGGTTATGGCCGGTCTCCTGGCGGGAATGGCCATCCTGGTCAAGATGGTAACAATTTTCCCGCTGGTCTTTATGTGGGGAGCCGTTATCCTGACTCAGATCGATTCACCGGCACGTATTAAGAATGCCCGTTTCTATACGGCTGCCGCGCTCGCGGCAATTCCCTCTGTGATTTTTTATCTGGTGAATCTGGGTAACCGATCGTCCGACTTCTTTTCCTTTTGGACGGTTGCACTGTCACATCTCGTTCTGGAATCCAATTTTTATGCCGACTGGCTGGTGATGATCCATAATCAATTCGCGCTGACCAATGTACTCATCGCGTTACTGGGAACGATTATCGCGAAACGGGAGCTAAAAGCGTTGCTGGTTGGCGGATGGGTTGGATACTTTATCTATGGTTTATTTTTCCCGTACCAGATGGTGACGCATGAGTATTATCATCTGATGCTCATACCGTTAATTGCCCTGTCACTGACACCTGTGATTGAAAGTATCTTTGACTTGATCACGCCGCAACATTCCTTCTGGCGTTGGACGGCGGTGGTTGTGCTGGCAAGTTCCTCCGCTTATTGCCTTTACGTCGGGCGTTCAGTGCTCATCGCCCGCAGTTATGCCAATGAACCTTTGGCCTGGCAGAAGATCGGCGAAGCCATTCCAGCTGATGGCAAGGTCATCGCTCTGACAAGCGAATACGGTAACCGATTGATGTACTACGGTTGGCGCGGGATTGCCGGATACTGGCCAGCTTCCAATGACCTGCGATTGTTCACCATGGCAGGCAGCGCTCCCACCGATTTCGACGACTTTTTCGACGAAAAGACAGCTGGTATGGATTACTTCCTGGTGACCATGTTCTCGGAATTTGATGCCCAGCCGGACCTCAAGAATCTATTAAACGATAATTATTCCATTCACAGTGAAGGCGACGGTTATGTACTGTATGATTTGCGCCAGGGTGAGTCCGGATGACACTGGAATGTGCCCTCCCGCTGGTGACCGTAGTCACTCCCTCGTTTAACCAGGCTGAGTTTCTGGAACGGACAATACTGTCTGTCTTGGAACAGGATTATCCAAATCTGGAATACATCATTGTCGATGGTGGATCGACGGATGGAAGTGTTGATATCATCCGTAAGTATGAGAACCGGATCGAAACCTGGATCAGTGAACCCGACGCAGGACAGACAGACGCGATCAATAAAGGGTTCGGCCTGGCACACGGAAGCATACTGGCATGGTTGAACTCGGATGATACATATAATCCCGGTGCTGTGTCGGAAGCCGTGCATTTTCTGAAAACACACGACGATGTTGGACTGATTTACGGTGACGCGAATTTTATCGATGCCAATGATCAGGTCATTGGGCGGTTCCCGGCGGCACAGACAGATCGCACAAGGTTATTACAGGGATATGTGCATATCCCGCAGCAATCGGCGTTTTTTCTCTTTGACCTGTGGAAGCAAGTAGGACCTTTAGATCCTTCGTTTTACTTTGCCATGGATTATGACCTGTGGGTACGGTTATCTGCGATTACAAAAATTGTGTATTATCCAAAAAAGGTCTGGGCTAATTTCAGGCTTCATGGCGATGCGAAGACCATCTCTGCCGATGACCGATGCTGGCCGGAGATGCTGCGCGTTCACCGGCGTGAAGGGGGAAGCTGGTTCTCGATCATTCAGATGAAGTATTACCTCCGGCGACTACTGGCCCCATTGATCACCCGGCGGCGTAAAGGGATGTTCGATCGTACAACGTAACCCGTTTGAATTCGTATATTGTTATAATGACAGAGGAGAATTGAATGGATAATAAATCACCCAAGGGAATAACGCCTTATAACGGCGGTTTTTTACCCGAAATAGGTCTGCGGATCAAATTGATCTATCGGTTAATGTTAGACCGGCGGGTGAGTATATTCCTAAAGGCTCTCCCGCTGGCATCACTTGTCTACCTGGTATTACCTGAAATATTCCCGGTGGTGGATGATGCCATCGTGTTATGGCTGGGAGCTTACCTGTTCGTAGAACTCTGCCCTGACGAAATTGTTGAAGAACACATGAATAAACTGCGGCATGTTGAGATCCCGGCCGAAAGTAGCAGGCCGACTTCCCAGACAACGGCCAAGAGCGAAGTGGTTGACGCCGAATTTTCTGAGATTGAAGATAAGTAGCGAATTCCGCTTCACAAATTAGTGGTGTTTTCAAAAAGGATTGGCTTATGAGAACCATCAACCAACCCGCACTATATGTATTTCGGATTTTCGCGGCAACCCTTACCGTTACTTCGGTTTTACTCTTTTCGCTGCTTTTGCCCGCGCAGGCAGGAACTCCAACTGCCATCCCGGACGGATCCGGTTACCAGTGGACACCCGTTTACACCGGTTTTCTCCAGCCGGTAGATTTCGGGTCACCTCCGAGTGAATCGGAGAAAACGGTTGTTGTGGAACAGGGCGGAACAGTCCAGTTGTTAGTAAATGGGAATTCGGCAGGTATTTTTTTGGATATCCGCGACAGGGTGGGTGCAGACGGCAGTGAACAGGGTCTGCTGGGTTTGGCTTTTCACCCGGATTATTCCAGCAACCGGCAGTTCTTTATGAACTATACTGACCGGACCGGAAACACGATCATTACACGGTTTACAGCATCATCCGACGGAACGCGTGCAGACCCGGCGAGCGAATCACGCTTGTTGCTTGTGGATCAACCCTATGACAATCATAATGGCGGTGGACTGGCTTTTGGACCGGATGGTTACCTGTATGTTGCGCTCGGAGACGGGGGTTCTGCCGGCGACCCGCAGAATATTGCGCAAAACCTGAACTCTTTGCTTGGAAAGATACTGCGTCTGGATGTAAACAAGGCTGAGGGGTATGCCATTCCTTCGGATAATCCGTTTGCCAGTGGAGGTGGGCTGCCTGAGATCTGGGCGTATGGTTTGCGAAACCCGTGGAAGATCACGTTTGACCCGGTCGCCGGGGATTTGTGGATTGCCGATGTCGGTCAGAGACTATGGGAAGAGATCGACTATCTGCCGGCTGGTAGTGCTGGTGGCGTGAATTTTGGATGGAATATCCGGGAAGGTAGTCACCCATACAATACCAATTCGCCTGATCCAGGAAATCTGGTGAACCCGGTTCATGAATATGACCATAGTATTGGCTGTTCCATAACAGGCGGGGCTGTGTACCATGGAACTAGGATGCCGGAATGGCAGGGTGTGTACTTCTTCGGCGATTTTTGTCAGGGATCGATCTTCGGTCTTTCGAGGTCTGATTCTGGAACGACTGTAAAGCAGATTTCGCAGATCAATGCGACAATCAGCTCTTTTGGTGTGGATGGCGCGGGTGAACTCTACGCGTTGGATCACGGAAGCGGAATTATCTATCGCTTTGAACCGCGATAAGAACGGTTTGATCACCTGTTGGAAGATTTGAAATGTGCCATGAACCCCGCTATAATATACGTAACTGGATGGATTTAGTGGTTATTTAGATATGGAGGTAAACTTTGGCAGCAAAGATGTGGATCACAGAAAAGGTACGGTATTGCGAACATGCCGGATGTAAAGTTTCTCTGGATGTGGAAGCCATTTTCCCGGCCGATCATCTGCCTGACCAGCCTCCGCGGGTCACCATTCACCGCTGCTCTCACGCGGTGGACTGCATGGAAGGTGACTGCGGTGCCTGTGTGTGGAGCGGGGCAAATCCTGATTATGACCCGTTTGAAAAGTAATCAATCCATTCCAGGTTAATATCAAAAATAGCCGGCAGAGCGTTATCTGCCGGCTGTATTGTTTATTGTAAAGAAATCAATTGCGTAAACTGTGAATTGGAGCAGGTATCTTCCCGCCAAATTCCACAAATCGGCTTGATTTGCCGACGTTACGTACCGGAGCAATGGCACTCTCACCGAAAAGACCGCCGAATGAGACCATTTCACCGGCTTCTTTGCCGGGTACTGGAATAAGCCGGACGGCCGTGGTCTTGTTGTTGATCATACCGATGGCCATCTCATCGGCAATGATGGCTGAGATCGTCGCTGCGTCCACTGAACCGGGGATCGCGACCATATCGAGTCCAACCGAACACACACTGGTCATAGCTTCGAGTTTTTCGATCACAAGATTATCATCGCGCACAGCGTTGGCCAGTGTTTGATCTTCGCACACGGGAATGAACGCTCCACTCAAACCGCCTACACTTTGACTGGCGAATGTGCCGCCTTTTTTTACAGCGTCGTTCAACATGGCGACAATGGCCGTGGAACCCGGCGCGCCGACCGCGTCAACTCCCATAATTTGGATGATCTCACCCACGCTGTCACCCACATTCGGTGTCGGGGCCAATGACAGATCAACCACGCCAAAAGGTACACCCAGGGTTCTGGCCACCTGACGACCGATCAATTCACCACATCGGGTAACACGGAACGAAGTACGTTTGATCTCATCTGCCAGATCCTGGAGCCCCAGATCTTTTTTATCTGTCCCATCGATTTTTCGTTTTAGCGCGCGGGCGATAACACCCGGGCCGCTGACACCCACATTGATCATCACTTCATGCTGCCCCAGACCGTGAACTGCACCGGCCATGAAGGGATTGTCGCCTGGCTGATTGGTAAAGACTACGAACTTTGCTGCGGCGAAGCCACCGGTATCAGCAGATAGTTCCGCCAGGTCTTTGATCGTTCGCCCGAGGAGGACAATGGCGTCCATATTGATGCCACCGCGCGTCGTTCCAACATTGATGGAGGCGCACACTTTTTTCGTGCGACTTAATGCTGCAGGGATGGATGCGATAAAGTCCCTGTCCCAGCGGGTAATCCCGTTGGCTACGTCTGCCGAGAAGCCACCCAGAAAATCTACGCCCGCCTCCGCAGCGGATTCATCCAGTGCGATGGCGATATCCACAAATCCGGCAGAATCAAATCCGGCTCCTACATGCGAGATTGGGGTGACAGCTATGCGTTTGTTCACCACCGGGATGGCATATTCACTGCTGATGGCATCACAGGTTGATACCAACTTTTCAGCGTGACGTCTAATCTTTTTTTGGATCGCTCTGCAGGTTGCGGCAACATCTTCACGGTGGCAGTCCAGCAGGCTGATTCCCATTGTTACCGCCCGGACATCCAAATTTTCCTTCTGGATCATATCTACAGTATTAAGAATTTCATCGGATTGGATCATAGTAAATGCTTTCTATCGACTTAATGAACTGGCAGGTTAATCTCATTAACCGCCCGGAAAATATCGTAATGTTGTAAAACAATGTGGAGATGGTTTGCCCGGGCGAAGTCCTGAAGGCCGATTCGGATGTCATTGATGACCGGACAGCAACTCAAGTCAACGATCAGTATCATGACGTAATCACCGTCTGAGCGGGTGGTAGACAGGTCGACAATATTGATATTGTTGGTAGCGCAAAATGATGTTACCGTTGCCACGAAACCTACCCTATCCGGGCCTGTGGCAGTCAGTACGTAAGCGTTATCGGGGATCGAGTTTCGAGCGATAGGGTCGGAAATTTCCACTTCCTTGACGGCCGCATCTATGGCTGTTTCGCTGCGCGCGTCCACCTCTGCCAGCCGTCGTTCAATATCCCGTTTGGATACGGCTGAAGGAAATGCGGCTAGCAGGATCATGGTGAAATAGCCGCATAACACACTCTGGCGGATGTCGGCAATGTTGCCATCCAGTCCGCTGATGGCCTGTGAGATATCATGGACTATTCCCACCCGGTCGCGTGACATGATGGATATAACGTATTGTTGCTGATCTGGTTTCATGGATAATTCCTGACCCTAAAATTATTAAGGCTTGATTATAAAGGCTATCTATGTCAATACGACAAAAAGGTTGTTCAAAGCAACCTTTTTGTAAAAAGCATCTTCTTTGATTGATAATACAATTATTAGTTAATCACCCCGAGTTCTTTGCCAACTTTCTTGAATACCGCAAGTCCCTGGTCCAGGTCGTCGCGGCTATGGGCGGCAGAGATCATCACACGGATGCGCGCCTTGCCCTTCGGGACAGTGGGGAATCCCAGTGCCATGGCAAAAACACCGTTATCGAACAACGAACGGCTGAATTGTTGCGCCAGAGGCGCTTCGCCCAACATGACAGGAGTAATTGGCGTGGTGCTCATACCGGTATCAAATCCCAGCGTTTTCATCTCCGCTTTGAAATAGCGGGCGTTTTCCCAAAGACGGTCCACCAGTTCTGTTGACTCCTCCAACACATCCAATGCGGCAATACAGGCGGCAGCATCCGGCGGCGTGACGGCAGATGAGAAAAGGAATGGACGACCGCGCTGCCTCAGCCAGTCGATGATCACCGGCTTGCCGGCAACAACGCCTCCCATAACCCCGAAGGCTTTTGACATGGTTCCGACTTCGATATCCACTTTACCATGAAGGTGAAAGTGATCCACAATACCACGGCCGCCGGTTCCCAAAACACCTTCTCCATGAGCGTCGTCTACCATCAACAGGATGTCGTACGATTCGGCGATCTCATAGATCTTATCCAGTGGCGCGATGTCCCCGTCCATGCTGAACACACCATCGGTCACGATCAGAGCCCGCCGATAGGTTCCTTCAAATTCCTTGATAACCTGTTCAAGAGAGGAAGGATCGGCATGCGCGAAGCGTACGATCTTTGCTCCAGAGAGGCGGGCACCGTCGATGATGCTGGCATGATTCAACTCATCAGAAAAGATCACATCTTCCTTGCCAACAAGCGCCGGGATGGTGGCCAGGTTGGCGCAAAAACCGGATTGGAAGGTGATCGCAGCGTCCACTTTTTTAAAGGCGGCCATGCGTCGTTCCAATTCGAGGTGGATGTCCATGGTTCCGGCAATGGTGCGCACGGCAGCTGGACCAACGCCGAAACGGTCTATGGCTTCCTTTGCCGCCTTAAGCAGGCGCGGGTGGTTGGCAAAACCCAGGTAATTGTTGGAGCAGAAATTCAGTGACTTCTTTCCATCGACCATCAACCAGGCCCCCTGCGGGCTGTTGATGGTACGGATCCGGTTGAATAGACCGGCTTGTTGCAACGTGTCGATCTCTTCCTGAATCCAGTTAAAACGGTTTGCCATGTTGACTCCTTGTACGTAGCAATAAGTTTGAAAAAACTATATAGTCAATGTTCTTTCCGGTGACAGAAATTAGAACATTGCCGGTTTTCGGCCTTTTAGAAACACCAGGGTTCCAAATGGGATCAATAAAGCGGAACCGCAAAACGGAAGAAAACCGCGTTTTTGATCTCCTGATTGGGTGGGTGAATCTTCCGATTGCCCCTGGTCTGATGATCCGTTTTGGGCAGCGGCTGCCGGTTGGGCTTCCGATGGCGGAACGGCCGATTGACTATCTGAGAATGTTCGAATGTCGTCAATGTGGATCACGCCGCGGTTGACCGTGTCCCCAGCCGGAAAACCAAAGGCCAATCCGGTGATCTGATCCGGGTGATTGAATGGTGACCCACCATCGGCTTCCCATTCCACGCGTATGAGATCTGACCAACGAGTCTGAACAGTCACCCAATCGGCTCCGGTGGATGTGAAGGGGATATCGCGTGCGTATGTGGCCTGTTCACCATTGATATCCGTAAACACATCGAAATGAAGCACGTTACCCGGTTGATCAACCTGCAGCATGAACTGGATTCCATCTGCCGGGCTGAGATTAGCCGGGGAAGAGAAGAAGGAAGAGCAGGTTGCCCAGCTTTCAGGTGCTACATTGAATGTGATCTGCATGCTGCGGGTTCCGCCTGCGGCAATGCCGGGTACCGGTTGGCAATCCAGAGCGGTGCCCTGAACAGCTTCATCCACGTTGGCATCCCAGACCGGTTGGTCTGATTCAAAGTCGAACAACATTCCTTCCGCTAATGCCAAGGCAGGGGCTGGTTCGGCTTCCTCCTGATGTTGTTCAACGGCAGGGGCGGGTTCAGCCGGTGCAACTTCTGCCTGTGTTGGACCGGAGGCCTGCCAACGGTTGTAGAAAATGTTTAACATCGGAATAAAATCTGCTGTGGCCTTCTGGTTCCCCGCCTGATTGGGATGATCATCCTCCGATGGGTAATATGATGTATTGCGATCATTGACGATTCGATGCTCGATCCGGTTATTCACATATCCATGGTGATTATCCGGGCCTGTGAGTATGTTATAGAAATCAAAGACCGCGACGTTGGGTTGCGTGTAGTTGTTTTCCTTCAACCAATCATTGACCAGCCAATTGTTAAACGCTCTCGCGTTGGCTGCATGAGTGCTATCAGAGAGTGGGGGGGCTGTGATTACCACGAAGAGTTTATCAGGACGGGTTTTGAAATATTGCAGAATCTCGATGTAAACATATTTGGCGTTTCCCACATTGAGGTCCGAGCCGGGTGTTGGCGGATCATTCGGGTTGCCGTCCAGCGCAGAATTCGGGAAGCAGGACTTGAACATGACGATCTGGTTTTCTCCACCGGGATCTGCCAGAGTGCGTTCAAATGGCGAATGAACTTCATTCTCGGAATAAACCGCCTGCATAATGGTGGAAGACTGGTCGCTGCGGAACCATTCCAGCCAGTTGGGGATGTCTGTCCTGTCACCAATTCCACCCGGTCCCCATCCGTAATTTGTATCGCTGGGGTAATAGTTATATTGTTGCAAAGCACGGGCTAATCCGCCATTGTTGTCATTGAGCCAATTTTCACCCGTAGAATGATGAATAAAAATGAGCCTGACTGGAGATGTTGGAGGGGCGGGGTTAGGCTCCTGTGGAACAGGTTCGGGCATGACTGCGCCTGTTGTGGTGATAAGAATGACCAAACCAAGGCAAAAGACCATCAAACGTTTCATCTGCCAATCCTTCCTTTTTCGCCAAACGCGGAAATCCGGGATGCAAACAGACACTATCACGAATTGATTATACAAATCATGTTACTCAATTTACAAATGAATAAAACAAGCCGGGAAATACCCGACCTGTTCAAACGAATTGCCACATTTATTCACATATTCTGTTTTTATACCTTGTCAGTATCCTGACCAATTGATGAATCCACCACATCTTCAATGTTGGCATTCTGCGGGATTCTTCCGCTCTCTTCCTCCCCAGAAAGAACATATACCAGGATCAGACCGATTCCGACAAAAAGCGGTAAGAAACCACCGATCATCCAGGGGCCCAGTCCTAACGGGTACTGGGTGCCTGTTCCGGACAATCCCAATGGATAGAGCCCCAGACATAATGCCAATCCGACAGAGGCGACCATTATTCCCCAGATCAAGATGTTTTTTCGTTTCTGTTTTGTGGCGGGTGGCCGGGTGAAGCCTTTTTCTGCCAGAGCCAGGTTTTCTTTAAAGTTGATATATCGCATCAATACAATGAAACCGAAAAATAAGAGCAGGGAAAGTATGGCTCCCGCACAGATAATGGCAAATGACCAGGATGTTGTTACCATTTTATAGCTCCTTTATTTGGATGGAATCCAATTTAATCGTACCATTGGATGTTTTAACGTTCACAGAGGTTCCACCGCCATTTATTTTTCCGGAGAGGTGATTCTCTTGCAGTTTTCCCCGGGTAGTAATCTCAAATGCGTTATCGATATTTCCGAAAGCGGTTTCTGCCTCGAGGTCCAGGGATGAATCTGCGGGTAACCCGATGAAAATGTCACCAAAATTTGTCGAAAGACTATGAGGACCGGCTCCGATACTGCCTGTGTATTTTATATCGCCGTTCTGCGTTGTAAGCATCAGGTCACATAACTGCCCGTTTATTACTTCAATACTCCCAAAATTTGAGTTGGCCACTATTGGGCCGATAGGTGAATCAACAAAGATCGTTCCGTTTTTATTTTGCAGATCATACGATCTCGCACCGGCATTATTCAAGTTTATGTCTCCAAAGTCAGTCTCAATTGATAATGGACCACCTATTGCTACTGAATTTAGCGTCACATCACCATTGCGGGAAAGTGCGTTGAACGCACCAGTCCGGCCTTCGGCGAAAGAAATGGAGCCAAAATCACTGGAGAGGGACATTGGTCCAGACGACTTAACATTCTCGAGAGTTAATTCCCCGTTTTTTGACCGGACATCAACCTGTCCGCTGTCGCTTTCGATGAGCTGTAAATCACCAAAATCAGAGCTTAACAAGAGCGGCAGATTGCCAATTCGAATTTGACTGGCGGAAACGGTACCATTCCGGCTGGTGGCATTAAGTTCCCCGTTTTGCAGATCAGAAACATAGATATCACCAAAATCTGAATGAAGGATGGCTTCGGCTTCCAGGTGGTTGAGGTTTATATCCCCATTGTTCAATGATATATTGACTACTGTATCCACCGGAACAGAGATAACAAAATCGACGTTGACCATGATCCCGAACGAGTTTTCTGCTGGAATGACATTGATCTTAACGGTTTGTCCTTCCTGAACGATAATAACTTTGGTTTTCTCCAGATATTCCTGCGCTTTATCCGGATTATTGGTCCAGACTCGCTTAACAAAATCAATGGTGATCTGGTTTCCCGTGGTCCCGGTTAGTTTGACATTTCCAAAAGGATTTTCGATGACAAGTCTAGCTGGAGTCTCGACCGTAATGATCTCATGTTCTTCTATTGTGGTAACAATGTTGGATTGGTTAAACAGATTTCCTTTGGAAGACAAGAAAGGAAAAAATCCAGTGCGGACAAAGAACAATCCGGCAATAGACATCAACACACAAAGAATCACCATAATGACGATCAAAATAGTTGCTACAACTTTCTTTTGCTGCATAAACTCCTCCAATTAACTGCGTTCTGATAAGTAAGACAGGTAAATAAAAAAAAAGTTTCACAAAGTCAGAAATTCATGGATATACTGTTGAACCGTTGTATGCTGAATCATGAAAAAACACCGGATAGAAAGAGTTTGTATGAATGTGAAACATTTTGATAATCATTCCTGTCTAAATTCTCAGGAGAAGCAGTATCAATGCAGCCAGATGAAAGTCAATTGATCCTAAGGGCAAAACATGGCGATACACAAGCGTTTGGAGAGTTGGTTTTACTGTATCAAGTGTTTGTCTATAACCTGGCGCTACGCGCTCTGGGTGATCCGAACGAAGCCCAGGATGCAGCTCAGGAGGCCTTTTTTAGGGCTTGGCAGGCGATCCCCGGATTCCGGGGAGAATCACGCTTCCGCACCTGGCTATACCGGATCGTTATCAACCTGTGTTACAACCGGCATTCTGGTTTGCGGCGGGAAACAGCCCAAATTCCGCTTGAGATGGATGAAGACCTGCACTCGACAGGTGAACCCGGGCCGGAAAGAATGGCGGAGGCAGCTGAGCGGAAGGCGCTTTTGCAACTGGCCATTGATCAGCTTCCAATAAGCTATCGGCTCTTGGTTTTGTTACGGTATCAACAGGATATGGCTTATGAGGAAATTGCAGCTGTCATGAACCTTCCTCTAGGCACGGTAAAGACAGGGCTATTCCGGGCGAAAGCCCGACTGCGGGACGCGTTATTGAATAGGGATGAGGTGTTAGAATGGGCGCTATGAAGGATGATGTGATTCGCGAAATTGAGCTTGAAATTGAGTTTGCACTGCGAGAAGCACCATTGGCCAAACCGCCGGCAGATCTGCACAGACGAGTCATGTTTCAGGTCAATCAATGGAACGATGTTCCGTCTTTTCACGTGACATGGATGGATCTGGCCGTTAGCATAACCGGCAGCATCTCGGTCTCCGCATTTCTCGCCTTCTTTTTATTTATGCCTGCTCCGCTGCGTGCAGAACTGCTCTGGATCGCAGAATGGTTGGAATATATGGGTCGAGCTTCATTAATTTGGATAATGCCATGTCTGGCATCCGCCGCTGTTCTGGCGGCTGGATATACTTTGACGAGAAGCATACGCGCGTCCGGTTAGGGACGCGCCTTTTTATTGATAATGGGGACCGTATTAGAGGATCAGCCCCATTTCCGCCAGAACCTGGCGGATCTTATCTTCCGCGCCGGGTTTGATTTCGACTGCTGTAGCGCAGAAGCTTTCACCAAGGAAACGGGCAGCAGAACTGTCTTTTAGTCGACGCAAAACTTGTGGGTCGCTTACCCGAAGAATGGTGATGTCACTGATGCGGACCTGAGAACCAGTCTGTTCCCAGGAATGAAGCGCGTTGCGCACATTGGGCGGAATGGCCCCGCGTGAATATTTATGGAGCATCCTCTCCAACATGGATGGGGTTAAGCCCTGTTCCTGGGCGGTTGCCAAACCGGATGCAGAAATACGGTACAGGTAACCCTTCCCCTGGTAATCCACCGGTTGAGCAAATCGGGCGATCTGATACCGTGTGGCCAGGTTGAAGCGCGGCGGCGCCAGGATCTCTCCGGAACGGTTGATCTGTAATGGTGTGGAGTTGTCTTTTGCTTCAATGATCTCCATGTCGCCATTAATGGCTGGCCACCAGGGAGACAGGCGAAACCGGACAATACCCGGGGTGGGGCGGGTTAATTCAACCAACCCGAGCCAGTACAGCAGACCGGTGATATAGAAACGCAGCAGCGCACCTTCAACGCGGTCCCAACTCTCAAATCCTTTTAAATATTCTCCGGTGCGGCTTTCTCGAATGAACCAGGAATCGTAATCACCGCCGGAACGCTGAAAATCAGGGTCTTTCTTCTTTACGGCATTCACAAATTCGGACAGATCCATCCACTCATCACCGGCTATTGAGTTGATCAATTCAATGATCCGTTCACGGGTGTCTGCCGGATCATTGGTCCATGTTCCTTCATATTCGAGTCCGCGCAACATGCGCAGTTCGTTGAATTCCATTGAACCCCGCCAGGCCTGAATTAAAATGTATAGCGCCTGCGGTCGCAGTGATTCAAGGAACCTGCGAATCGCTTCCGGTTGAATATAATTCTGATCATCAAGGCATTTCAAACAACGCAGCCAGGCCACCAATACCGGCGTGGGAACGGCTCCACGGCGTGGTGGAAGGTCTTCCACCGCTTCACCGGATCGTAATGCGGCCAGAACCGTGCAGGCCTGTTCAAGCACTCCATCACGATAGAACCAGATGCGGCTTTCCTGCAGCTGTGTTGAGAAGGCGGGGGTGGAAGGCTGCTCTTCTCCATCAAGATCTGTTAGAGCGGCATAAATCTCGTCTGGAAGATAAATTGTGTCTTCCGGTCGTCCGCCACCACCCAGAAACGCGCGGCCGATCCATCCTCGGTACCAGAGAATTTCTGCAACTGATGTTGGATTCAGTTCGGGATGTTCACGTTCACGGCGACCAACCCCCATCGTTCGGATCTCTCCGTAAGTGCGCTCAAAAATGGTATAGGAGACCCTTCCGCGTTTCTGGATCAACGCGCGAACAGCGGCCTGCGCTTCTGGCGGGAGTGCCGTTGCGAGATTCTGAACCGTCTCTGCATCAGCAACTTTGATCTGGAGCGCGGCTACTATGCTTTCTGCATCATCAGGCAGATCATGGATCTCCCATGAAGAGGCGACAAATTTAAGGAAGCCGAGATCGGCATCTTGTAGGGTTTGAGTTATATCGGGCACGGTACCTTTTTTTGTGTTTTATAAGATTAATTCAATAGCGCCTGGCAATACTTCTAAAGTCAATTCTGTTACCTGTGAGGAAAAACCGGCAAAAATTTCGCCGTCTGCATGGATCCAGAGGGGATTATTCGATTTCAATGATATGTTTTTAAATGTTCCAGTTTTCACATAATTCAGGCTGGCATGTGTGCCTTTAAGAAAATATGGGATGGCCATAAGCATTTTAAGACGGGAGATCACATCAACCAGTGTGTAATTAAGCAACCCGTCATCCTGAAGTGCATCTGGGGCGAGTAAAAATCCACCGCCTTCCCGCTTGCCATTTGTAACAGTAAGCATTAATGTTTCTTTTTCGAATGATTCACCATCTATTGTACCGGTAATTTTAAATGGGCGATAGTTCTCTATTATTGTACGAAATAATGCCAAAAAGTAAATCATGAATCCCTGAAAAATCGGAACTTCTCGTGAATGGAAATTTACAGCGGAATCAAAGCCCATCCCGAGTGTGTTCATCCAGTATTCCTTGCGACCGTTACCATCGAGTGCGCTGGCAATATCAATCCGGCGCGGGGAACCGGAAAATACTTTTCGGAGGGCTTCTTCAGAGTCGCGGGGAATTCCCATTGTGCCTGCAAAGTCATTCCCCGAACCAACCGGGACTATTCCCAATAGGGGTCTTTTCGCGGTGTCAACTTTCATCAATCCGTTGATAACTTCGTGGATAGTGCCATCACCGCCAACTGCAACTACGGTTTTGTAACCTTCCGAAGCCGCTTTTTCAGCGATCTCACTTGCATGACCTGGATAAACAGTTCCTGCCCAAACCGCACCGCCAAACTCATCTGCTACCCGTCGGAGATTTGATGCCACAGGCCAGGCCCGGCCTAGATTAGCGATTGGATTAAAGATCATAAGGGGTTTATGGTGCATCGATTTATCGCTCCATTGGAAATAAATCAAATTATACACGCTAATAATTTGACCAAAACCTGCGGGAACGGTATAATCTTCATCTGGATATGTATTCTTATTGATAGGGGCGTTATGGCACTGCAAGGAAATCTCCGAGACTTTCCGTTTGCACAATTATTAAACCTGGTTAACTTAGCTAGAAAAACCGGTATGCTGGAGATCATACAGCGGGGGGAGACAGCCCATGTTTACTTCCGGGATGGGCGGCTGGCTTGCGCATTAACGGCGAATGAAGATTCATCTCTCGCCTCTGTGCTGTATCAGAACCAGCGCATCAGTCCGAATCTGTACAGGGCGATCAAGTCAAAGGGGGGAGCCATATGGGATAAGGAGCTTGGTCTGCAATTGATCAACGCCGGATTTGTTTCAAGAGAAACGATCTTGAATAGCCTGCAACAGCATCATGTAGCCATTGTGCGTCGTCTGTTTACATGGCAGGAGGGGGTTTTTCGCTTTATTCCCAATGAACCACCGCCGGAAGACAAAATCGCACTGAATATGGATCTGGAAAACCTGATTATGGAAGGTTCCCGCCACATTCAGGAGATGGAATTATTGATGGATGAAATACCCAATCTGGATGTTTCGTTGCGTTTCTCTGACCGTCCGGAAAATAACCTGCGGAAAGTAAACCTGACCGTGGAAGAGTGGAAAGTTGTTTCTTTTGTAAACCCGAAGAACTCTGTCCGACAGATCGCACAGGCAACAACAATGGATGACCTTCAGATCCGTCGTGTAGTGTATGGATTATTGCAGGCTGGTCTGGTTGAAGTATTAAAACCGGAACAGGTAGCGCGTCCGTTACCTGTGACTACGCTTCTACCGAACCAGACGAAGGAAGAACAGCGGTCACTTGTAAATCGGTTAATAAATCGGATTAGAGGTTTGTAATATTGGCTGGTACAACTCCTCATGTTCAAACAGTAAAAATGGTCATTACCGGCCCCTTTAATGCCGGCAAGACTGAATTCATCCGCACGATCAGTGAAATTGAAGTCGTATCGACGGAACAGAAAATCAGTAGCGACCCGGAAAAAGTCAAAGAGACTACAACGGTCGCTATGGATTTTGGCCGTCTCACTGTAGATAAAAATCTGATTTTGCATATTTATGGCACACCGGGTCAACGCAGATTTGAATTCATGTGGGATATTCTCTCAGAGGGCATGTTAGGTTTCATTCTTATGGTCGATAGTACCCGTCCAGAAACCTTCCGTGAAGCCCGATACATACTTGAGTCTTTTTCAGATCATTCTGATTCGCCGTATGTAGTAGCAGTTAATAAACAGGATCTGGAAGAAGCCTGGGATGTGGAAGATATACGGCATGCTCTGCGCTTGAGGGATACCATTCCCGTTCTACCCTGTGTAGCAACTGAAATGCAGCCGGTAAAGAAAATTCTTCTCAGCCTCCTTGAAATCATCAAGAAGCGACTTGAGGAGCAATAGATTTCCATTGCAGATGGTAACAGCTCGATCAATGGAGTTGATGTGTCTCCTGATCTGATGGAAGTATTCCGTAACGGATTGGCCGAGATCATTTCGGTCGGTTCTGATGCAAATACTGATTGGGAACAGATCACGCACGCGGATCAAGTAGAGCAGTCTGCTGGATCTGCGGAAGTCCTTTTGGGTTTCGATTCGGCTGCAGGTTTGTTTTTACGTGCCGGTTCAGCCGCATTCAAGTACCTAGTTAGGTATCACGGAAATTCGATAGGGATAAACAGCCTGGCGTTCAGACTGCAACCACAAAAACGGCGCTTACAGGATGGGGTGGAAAAAATCCGGGTGCTATTACAGGACTGGCAGGCGGCAGATCTCCAAATCAACAAAAAAGATGATTCGTTAACTGTCACCGCTGTTCCGGTTCAGGTCGATAAATTTGTTGCAGGGCAGGTTGTATGGTTGCATTTTATCGCTGGATTATTCCAGGAAATGTTTTACTGGGCTGGAGGGGGAAAACAGTATCCGTTTCAGGTGAAGGTCGGAGAGGACAACAACTCGCTGGTTATTTGCTTTCAACTTCAACCAGTGGACTGATCTTTTTTACGGATTGTGCCCGGTTGACCAGTAGGATTCCAGCGAATACCAGAATGCCTCCCATGACCTGGAACAGGTTCAAACTTTCACCAGCGATGGGTATAGCCAGCAACGCGGAAATGACCGGTGACGCGATCATGGTTGGTGAGACTATTGATGCTGGAATATGGCCGAGGGCATAGGTCATACAGAAATAACCGGCAATCTGAGAAATAATGCCAGAGGCGATGAAAATCCCCCAGGTTTGAGGGGGATAACCGGCGAGAGGTGCACGGCTGATCAGACAGATTACCAACAACGTTACCGCGCTCCCCAGGGCAATAAGACCAGTACTGGTTAACGCGTCTACCCGTAAACGCGCTTTTTGTGTGATGAGGTAATATCCGGCAAAGAAAAATGATGACAGAAGCGCAAGGGCATCGCCTTTGCTGAATGCGGGATGAAGGAACAAATTGGATCCAAATACAAATGTCATGCCGGAGATGACCAGTGCCAGCCCGATCCAGAACCATCCGGGTAATCTCTCTTTCCAGAATATCCACGAGATTAAGGCCACCCAGACTGGAGCGATAAAATTGATCAGGTTCGCGTTGGCTATACTCGTGAAAGCCACAGCCGTGCTCCAGGTTCCATGATCAAGCGCTGTAATAAACCCGGCTGCCAACGGCGCAAAGAGCCAACGCGGTTTGATATTTAGACGGCCTTTTGATCTGATCAAAATTACCGGCAGTAATATCATAGCGGCGGTAGTCATCCGGTAAAAAGATGTAACAATCCCCGGTGCCTGCGCGGTACGGACAAAAATCGCCGATAATGAGAGACATAAAACTCCAAGCAGCAATGCGAAGTAAGGAGCCGGTTTATAGGTAGCAGGCATGCAGACAGGGTTCTTTCGAAAAAAAGTGGATTATGCCGGCCAGATTTCCAACACCGCGGGCAGTTCGGAGAGTGCAGTTATGATGCGATCGGGTTTGATGCGCTCTTCAAGAGTTTGCAAGGTCGAACGGTTGACGCGCCGGGTTATCCAGACATTGGGTGTTCCCAGGTTCTTGGAACCGAGAATATCGGCCCCCAGGGTATCTCCGACCATAACTGCCTGGTCGGGACGGATGGATAGCGCATCGAAAGCCATCTGGAATATTTTGGGGTGGGGCTTTCGGATACCAGCCGCGGCCGAGGTGCTGATGTAATCAAAGAATGGGCGTATGGCAGCCTTATCGATCAGAGTTTGTACATCCCAGTCATCGCCGGCATTGGAAATGATCCCTAACCGGTATCCAGATTCTTTGAGAGCCTGGAGTGTGGTGTGGGTATCATGTTCCACCTTCCAGCACGCCTGGGTCACCGTGTAAAACCGGGCCAGATGCGGTCGTAAATGCTCCTGGGTGACTGCTTTTAATCCCTGACGTTGCAGAACAATCCGTAATACCTGCTCTGTGGAGTACTCAATCAGTTCCGATTCTCGCTCGCTGTGATAGGCTTCTAACCGTGAAAGGAACTCGGAAAGGAATACATCCTTATTCAGAGTGTAGCCATCTTCCAACAGGGAAGCGGCCAGCGATTGATAGGCATCTGCCATAACGTCTGGCAGATGCCCGTCAAAGTATATTAATGTACTGCCAAGATCAAAAAGAACGACTTCAATGTTCGGGTTTTTCATGACCCGATAATTCTAATCGGTTAATAGCCAATTTCAGGATCAAACCGGTTAAATAGCGGGTGATTTTCCAGGAATCTACCAAGATTGGTGCAGAAAAGATCAACGGCGCGATTGTTGTAATGCGGACTGACACCACCAACGTGGGGTGAAATGAGCAAGTTTGGTATTTTCCACAGGGGGCTGGCAGCGGGCAGGGGTTCCTCCGGGTACACATCCAGTGCAGCACCGCTGATCACCTTCTTATCCAGGGCTTCTTTGAGAGCCGTGTGGTTGACTATTCCACCGCGGCTCAGATCAACGAAGTAGGCGTTGGATTTCATGGCAGCGAATTCTTCTGTGCCAAACATTCCGCGGGTAGAAGCTGTCAGCGGAAGAGCGAGGACGACAAAATCACAATCCCGCAGCATAGATTTTATGGCTTCGATCGGATATAGGCGGGTGAAATAATCGCCTTCGGGGTCGCCCGTTCCTTCGGGTATATAGCCATCATCTTTTAGTTGCTTGAGGTCCCTTTTTGCTGCAAGGATCGTGGTTTGAAATGGTAGCAACAGACGGGCAACTTCCCGATTGATGCTGCCGTACCCGACCAGGCCGACAGTGCTTCCCCGTAATTCCTGGTGTTTATAGACTTCCCAGCGTTTATCCGGCCAGAAGGCTTTTGCCTGGTTGTCAATCATGGTTTTCACATTGGCCCCAAGCGCTAACATCATGGTAAGGGCATACTCTGCCATTTGCAGAGCGTTAGCACCGCTCATGGTGGTAGCGATGAGATCCGGCTTTTCCATGACAGGTTTTTCGACTGCGTAATCAATACCGGTATAGTGGAACTGAATCCATTTCAGTTTTGGAACCAGTTCGGGATCCGGTAAAACGGAGTCTGTATATAAGACCTCTGTCTGTCCCCATATCTCGTCCGGGATATCGCCCGGCTGGTGGGCACGGATCGCTGTAACTTTTAGCCTGGGTGACACGGCTTTGATTTTATCGATCTGTTGTTCAGAAAATGGCATGGTAACCAGTACTTGTATCGGTTCAGTTGTCATTTTAAATATATTCCTTCCGGATCAAGGTCTTGCCGTAAAATACGGATTTCTTTTTCTGTTGGGAGGTCAGTTACTTTCTTACAGGCATCACATTTTAAGTTCCAGCCGGTATTAGCAGCAGCTTCCTCGATGGTGCGGCCGGGGTGAACAGCGGAAAGGACTAACTCTCCGGTCTCATCAGGTTGGAGAATGCCAATATCTGTGACTACCGCCTGCGGACCTTTTCCCCTGAGGTTTAACCGGGCGCGCTCCCCATGCCCCCCAAGGAAGCCTGCTGAGGTTTGGAAATCCACCTTCTCGGGGAAACGCCGTTTCTGATGGGGTGTGATGATGTAACAGCGGTTAGCCCAGGCGGCGATCTCGCGGGAACCGCCAGAACCCGGGAGGCGAGTCTTCGGTTTAGCATAGTCACCAATAACTGTGGCGTTGATATTGCCAAATTTATCAATCTGTGCGCCGCCCAGGAATCCTACATCCACGTTGCCCCGTTGCAGGTATAGCGTGAATATGTCATACATGCTGCAAACAGATGCGGCACCTGAGACCAGAGTGGGGTCACCGATAGACAGGGGCAAGCGCTCAGGCCGGGCGCCGATCACTCCAGCTTCGTAGATCATCTGCAGATTGGGGGCATGAGTACGCTGAGCCAGGTTACAGGCGAGGTTGGGCAAGCCCACACCGACAAAAACAACATCTCCATCGCGTAACAGACGGGCGGAGTTAATGATCATCAATTCAGTTGATGAATAATCAATATTGGCCATAATTCACCGGTACGCTCATTTTTTCCCTGACAGCGAGACGCTTTTGAACACCTTCACCCAGTTTTTTCCAGTAGGCATCACGGTCCGGAATGCTGAATACCCATTCATCCAGGTATTGCTGAACAGTCTCTGGTGTTTCACTGATCTTATCCCATTGCAAGTAAAACTCATTATCGCGGTCATAATAACCCTGTGTGTAACTGGGGTGACTGCAGAATGGCACGTGACAAACGGCATCCACGATCAATTCAGGGATGATGGTGCGGTTGGGGTCAGACCGGATCACATCGTCCGGTACGATTTCTTCAACCGTGAGAATAACATGTTCGGCTGCAAAAGCGGCTTCCTTTTGTTCACCCAGTATCCCCCAGATTTGCGCATTCCCGTTACGGTCAGCCCTCTGGGCGTGGATTATGGCCACATCCGGATGGAGGGCTGGAACCACGACAACAGGTCTTCCCGAATAGGGGTCAGTCACCCGCTTGAAATTGGGATTGGCATTTTCCAGGTCAAAAGCTCCTGTTTCATTCATGGGAAGAAATGGCAGTCCGGACGCGCCTGCCTGCAAACGCGTGATCATGGCAAAATGGGAATACTCCTCAATTTCAATCTTTCCCTGCTCAACCAGAGCACGGAGATTTCTTAAGGATCCCACTCCAGGGTTCCCCATGTAAGAAAAGATGATCTTACTGGCACATCCGGCCGCGGCCATTTGCTCGTAGATGAGGTCGGGTGTGGCACGGGCAAGGGTCAGGTTTCTTCGACCCTGCCGGATGATCTCATGCCCTGCGGCAAAGGGGATCAGGTGGGTAAAACCAGCCGCGTACAACATGTCGCCGTCACTTACATATTCTGTTATGGCTTCATTGAGAGAACATAACTTACTCATGCCCCGCCTCAGGCTTTGCGAACATGCGTACGGATCTGTTCGTGCATATATAACTGAACATAATACAGGCCGCCGCCATTCTTTCCAGTTGAGCCAGAACCTTTCCAGCCGCCAAAAGGCTGGAATCCAGGCCACGCACCGGTTGTGGCACCCTGTGGCCGATTGGCATAATTTACGCCGGCTTCGATCCGGTCAAAGAATGTGGCAACTTCTTCTTCATTGCCATAGATGCCTGAAGTCAATCCGTAGGCAACATCATTTGCCAGGGTCAGGGCTTCTTCCAGGTTCTTTACCCGACCAATTGTGGAAATTGGCAGGAACATCTCATGTTTCCATAGTTTGTGAGAATACGGGAGGTTATCGACCAGGGTGGGGGCGCAGAAGAATCCTTTGGACATTTTGCCATCGGTTAGCACTTTTCCACCAGTTAATACCTTGCCGCTGTGTTTCAGGTCATCAATGTAATTCTGGTAATCGTTGTAAGAATTTCTGTTAACAACAGGTCCCAGAGTCACTTTACGATCAGTGGGATCACCAATCGTTAATTTTCCGGTCGCTTCAACCAGCCGGGCAACGAGCTCATCATATACCGGCTCTTCTATAAAAATTCGGGACGCCGCGGAACATTTTTGCCCCTGGAGGCCAAACGCAGACCGGACAATTCCAACTGTGGCGGCATCCAGGTCGGCATGGCGTGTGACGATAACCGGGTTCTTGCCGCCCATTTCCAGAATGGCGGGGCGTACCCAGGTTCCGGCAGCGAAATCGCGATAGAGTTTCATGCCTACACTGTAAGACCCCGTAAAAGTGACACCCGCCACATCAGGATGGTCGATCAACGCTTGTCCGAGGGTTGCGCCGCCTCCGGTGACGTAGTTGAAGACACCGGCGGGAAGGCCCGCGTCGCGCAGACATTCGGCCAACAGTCGGACAGTCCATGGGGTATCGGTGGCCGGTTTCATGACAACAGTGTTTCCGGCTGCGAGGGCTGCGCCAACAGGACCTCCGGTTAACGCACAGGGAAAATTGAATGGGCTAATTACCAGCCACACACCATAGGCACGCAATACTGACGTGTTGTCAGATTGGAATCCAACCAGCGGATCGTGTCCCATTTCGCAAACAAATCCTTTATTGGCTTCCACCTGGGCGCAGGCATACCGGATGAGATCCGCCGTTTCCGCCGCGTCTCCCAGAGCTTCCATACGGTTCTTGCCAACCTCCATGGCCATCACCGCGCCGATCTGGTAGATGCGTTCATCGATCAGGTCTGCGGCTTTTCGCAAGAGTTCAATTCGCGTTTCCCACGGTGTATGGGACCAGGCGGGAAATGCTTTCTTCGCCGATTCGATAGCCTTTGCGGCGATTTCCGCCCCGCCTTTTTGGAATACGCCCAAAACGACATCTGTGTCGACCGGTGACCGGTCTTCAAATTTTTCATTGACACTGACTTCTTTACCGTCAATGAACATCGTATGCTCTTCGCCCAGATGTGCCTTGATGGATTTCAGTGCATCTTCAAACCGGGTGTGTAATTCTTCCGGGGGATTGAACATTGTTGCATAGGTCAACTTAAACGCAGACGATTCGGTCATTGTTTCAAGCCTCCAAATAGAATGAAATAGGATTTTTGATCAGTATTCAGTATAGCTGTTGGATGGATTCGAGTCAAAATACCAGGGTTGTGATCAAAGGCTGATCACTTTGTCTGCCTTCTGAATCGCTTCTAAAATATCTGGCATTCCTCCAATGATCCCAACTTGCACTTTGTCTGTGATACCAAAGGTATCGGTGCAGGTTTTACAGATAACCATTTCAACTCCTTTTGACTCCAATTCATCCAACCGGGGCAAAATCGGTGAGCCCTCACACACAAGTTTTACACCTTCTGTGATGAATAAGATCTTGTCCGGGAGTTGATTTGACAGAAGTGTCAGTGTAAAGAATTTTGCTATCAGTGACAATTGCAGTTCGGAAGGCCCTTCTCCCATACCATTTCGGGAAAAAAGTAATACAGTTGATGGTTGCATTTGTGTCTCCGTAATTATTGGATTGTTCGATACGTTGGGAAATTATTAATCGCAATTCATAATAAACCATATAAATTGGCCGGAATCAAGAGAATTTGCGCGATAATTTAGGTTCGATTAAACTGGTGGTTATGGGTGGTTTATTTCAGACATACATTGGAATTGATGTTCAGGCTTCAGTGAAGCCATTTTTCTATTCCGCCATCAATGCTGATCTGGAAATCATTGCGTGTGGACATGTCCAATTGAACGATGTGGAAGCCTATCTCTCGGGCCATTCCTCTGCGCTTGTGGCTGTGAATGGACCAGTTTGCGGGCGATCACCGCAACAAGAATCCATACAGAGCGGTCTTTTTGATGAACCGCTGACGAATAATCGTTTTATATGCACCCGTACCGGTGATCGCGAACTGGCCGCGAGGGGGTTTCACTGTGTGGATTTTTCTGGGAAGATTCCGGTGTGGATCAAACGAAGTTTGGACCTGTCGGATAGACTTCGCGGGTTGGATTATTCACTATCAGGCAGCGAAAGCTCTCACCGCGCATTTTTCGAAACTCATTGTGATGCCGGCTATTGGCTGTCCACCGGGGCTGTACCGTATGATTTCCGGACACTGGAGGGTAGGTTGCAGCGCCAGATGATCCTGTGTGAATTCGGATTTTCTGTTCAGAATCCGATGATATTTTTAGAGGAATTCACGAGGTACCGATTACGTACCTCCCAGGTGCCTGCAGACCAGATCCTGGCGGGCTATGAATTACGGGCTTTATTTGCTGCAGCGACAGCATTGCTTTTTGATTTGCGGGAAGAAGCGGTTGAAGTCCTGGGTGAACGGGGGAATGGGGAACTTGTTCTACCGAAGGATTTTTCCCGGCGATAAGTATTACCAGCTGACCGTTATGGTTGTGTTATTTTGAATTCTTTAATTTCCAACCAGGTGGGGTCATTATTGGATTCCATACCCCACGAGACACATCCTTTGGAACTAAAAGCGGCAAACTGATTGTCGATCCATATCACCAATCCCAGAGGAGGTCTGGGACTTAGCAGAGTTG
>JAAYYW010000059.1 GCA_012515195.1 Leptolinea sp. | reverse complement strand
GAGCGGTTTGGTGAACTTTGAGGATATCGACCGGCACAGTTCATTGCCGTTTGCGTCCAGAGCGACCACCTGCCAGGTATATTCACCCCCCCAGGGGAATGATTCCACATAGCGGGAATATTCCGGAGTGTTTGACCGGAAGGTCATATCAAGTCCGGTCGGCGAGGTTACCTGCACCAGGTATGCAGCGGCGTCCACATTCGCGGTCCAATCGAAGTTGATACGTCCAAAGGGGCCAAATTCCGCGGAGTCTGAGGGGATGCCGGGTTGAAGGCAGACAGATGTGCTAGTGACCGATGGCGTTACCGTCTCGGTTGCAGTTACAGTTGGCGAAGCGGAGGGTGTTTCGGTTGCCGTTTCTGTCGTGGTAACGGAAGAACTGACGGTTGATGACAGGGTGATTTCTTCCGCCGTAGGTTGCGCGGTATCGTGTCGACCGTCATTCGGGTTCGAATCGGTACTCCCCGTACCTGACATTTGTCCGAAAAAAAGAACAGCCGAAATGGCCAGTAATAAAAGTAGTCCTGTGATGAAAAGGCGTTGGTTTTTTTTCATGTGTTTTCCTGTGGATGTTAACCGCCCCATAAAATGGTGATGTTAAAACACGAAGTTTATTATAGCAATAATTCTCGTCCCAGGTCTGATATTTTGGTAAACATAAGTTCTACGAGGTTGACTAATTAAGAACCATGGGCATGTCATGCTCCCTGGTAAAGTACGCGATTCATTTTTCTTTTCGTTGTCGTGACGCATCCTAAGTGGATTCCCCCTGCGATTCGGCTGTGAAAGCGGTTTGTTGCAAGGTCGATTGATAAACCGGAAAAAGGTACGATGACATGCTAAAGGAACAAAAGGCCACGATGTGATACCGATAAACAACTTATCCCTTGACAACCACTGTTATCGTATTATTATTAGTTAGTAAAACTAAATATAATGGTGCGTATGAAAACTCAAAGCGATTCTCCTGCAGAAATAAAAATATCAGAGTTAATGAAACGGGTAAGACGGTTGGGGTTGGATTCGTTGACCATGGATGGAGGGGAGATTTCGCCTGCGCAATTGGCATTGGTCGATTGGATCGCGGCGAATCCCGGATGCGAGATTCAGGATTTGGCTGATGGTTTATCCCTGGCTTCCCCGACAGTTAGCATCAGTGTACGAAAAATGGAGAAGAAAGGGATCGTTGGGAGAAAGAAGAATCCCACCGATGGTCGATCAATCCAACTATTCCTTACTGATTATGGGAATGAAATCCATGCCCGGTATCAAACGTTTCACAGAAGGAAATTTCAACGACTACTTTCTGGATTAACAGAAGGAGAGCAGAAAACCTTGATAGACCTGTTGGAGCGGGCTCTTGGATCAGATGAATTAAATTAAGATCTTTGTTTTTATAAATGGAAATTTTTGAGATTGGAAAAAGGAAAAAATGAATAAATTATTAAATATCTGGGTTCGAAGGATTCATCGGTGGTTGGTGTTGCCTTTCATTGTGTTGTTGTTAACAGTTTTTCTAACCCGCGGGACTGGCACCGCCGACATGGCCCAGCGTTTTCAGGCTGTTTTCATGATACCGCTGGCAATAACGGGTGCTTATCTATTTATCCTGCCATATTGGGCAAAATGGAAACGTGGTAAGGATAAAACAACAAATTCCGTTGAATAATCCTGAACCCGTACAAGCGAAAACTTGATACTACTGGTACAAATCCCATATTCATCCTGCCGTGTCTACTTATCCGGTTGATCTTCGGAAATACCTGGGATTGCAGGAGTGATGACGAATGATCTTCAAGATCAAAGCCTTTATTCTGGATCGATTGGTCGCTGTGTTGGTTTCCCATTCCGATTTTATGGAATCCAGATGGTTCCTAAAGGCGATGAAAATCTTTCCGGAAATCATCAGCTCCACCTATGATGATTCCATAGCCAAAGACCGAAGTAGTTACCAGGATGTTATCGAGGTGGGATTATTGCAAATACAGGAAAAACCGGGACGAATTCTTGACCTATGTACCGGGACAGGTGTTGCCACGCTTATTGCAAATCAGGTATTTCCCAATACCCCGATCGTTTCAATTGATCAAAGCGAAGGTATGTTAAAGATGGCACGCAGCAAGATTGAACGATTGGGGTTCTCGAACATCGAGTTTAAATTGGGAAATGTCCGACGATTACCAGAGTCTGATGGTTCATATGACCTGGTAATCAGCTCAAATGCGCCCATATATTTATCCGAAATCAAACGGGTTTTGGCACCGGCGGGGAAATGCCTGATCACTTTTTCGTTTGGCGGGCATTCTTTTTGTAAGATAAAAGACGAGGTATCGAAATACCTCAACAAATTTGGATTATCGTTGGTTGACTTTGACGTTGTAGGTCAGGGGGTTTTTATCATAAGTGAAAGAATCCGACCTTGCTCGTGACAGATGCAAGCCTATAGCTTTGGATTCGCGTGATCACCGCCCCGTGCAGGGGATGATGCCCGCATTAGTTCGACCGGTGATCAACCGGTTTCTGGATGTGGATCGGAACGCGGGTGGCTCATATGGATGGAATTGCGCGTGGATCGATTTTCTCCCTTCCAGTGCCAACCGCGGGATGACCTTATACGCGGGGAGGCAATTCCGCTGGAATTTCCTTATGCTATCGTTGACAGACTATTGTGAAAGTTAACGATGCCTATGAAAAACAAACTTCTTGAACTCTGGCAGGAATTCCGCATAGTGTTTAGCGGACGGAACAACACCATCGACACCATTCTGCCGCCGCTGATATTCGCGCTGGTGGACTGGTTAGCCGGTTTGCAGGCAGCGTCCCTTTCCGCCCTGGGGCTGGCCGCTATCCTGACAGTCTACCGCCTGGTTCGCCGCGAATCGTGGTTGTACGCGGTGAGCGGACTTGTCCTGACCGCCCTGGCGGCCGCGATGGCGTGGTTCACGCAGAGCGCTGTCAGTTTCTTCCTGCCGGCGCTGGTGACAAGCGGAATTACACTGGCGGCATTGCTGATCTCCATTGGATTGGGGAAGCCTTTGGCAGCCTGGAGCAGTCACCTGACGCGTGCCTGGCCGCGGGAATGGTACTGGCTGCCAGCCATCCGGCCGGCGTACACCGAGGTCACCTGGATGTGGAGCGCGTTTGTAGCCATCCGCCTGGCGGCGCAGATCGTCCTTTACCAGCAGGGCGAGACGGTTCTGCTTGGGTGGGTCAACGGGGTGCTGGATTGGCCGGCTTTAGTCGCGGTGCTGGCTTTGAGTTATGTGTACGGCCTGTGGCGGCTGGGGAAACTGGGCGGCCCGTCGGTGGACGAGTTTGTAAGCGGGCAGCCTGCTCCATGGATGGGACAGAAGAAGGGGTTTTAGGGGTGTTATTTGCTCTGGCTGGTCATGTATTCGGCAGCCTCATGGTGTTCATCCCGTATAAATATCAAACGAGTTGGCTGAGTGATTTTCCCCACGCCCGGATCACGTCCCAATCGCGGTAATCTCCAGGGGTGGCCTGCACTACAACCATCACGAACGCGGCCTGCCACCATTTGAGGCGGAACATCTCCATCTTCCCGTTGAAAAACGCCACGCTGACCGGTTTCGCACCAGGGCCCGGCGGAAGCATCGATTTGAGGTAATAGCCGATGGTGGTGAAACGTTCCTTTATGTTTAAAGAGCCCGGTTTTACCTCATCAGCCACCAGGTTCTCATCCAGGGTCAGCGCGACTGGCGGCAGGGTTTCACGAGATGCCCGCGTGAGGCGCATGGCACAGGCGAAATAGGCGGTTTTGCGGGCGGCGAGTTCCGACTGGTGTTTCCTGACAAACTGACGGGCCGGACTTTGCCAGCCCAATATCATCGGCGCGCCCATCACCACGGCATCG
>JAAYYW010000058.1 GCA_012515195.1 Leptolinea sp. | reverse complement strand
CGGATTTTCCGCAGCATGGACATTTGTCGCCCCCCGCGCGGGGGCGTGGATTGAAACTAACTAAAAAGTATAAATTTAACAAGAACTTTGGTCGCCCCCCGCGCGGGGGCGTGGATTGAAACAATCTTGGAGAGCCGGTAGTGGGGAATCCCCGCGTCGCCCCCCGCGCGGGGGCGTGGATTGAAACATTTTACCTTCCTTATCTTGATTAGATTAGATGTCGCCCCCCGCGCGGGGGCGTGGATTGTAACTATTTTCCGCCATATGGAGGAATTAATTATTATGGGTCGCCCTTATATCGGGTTGTGGGTTGAAACATGGCAGGTGTTCTGTACAAGCGTTTCCGTCAACGCTCCCGCCCACTCGGGCAGGGGCAGTGCACGATTTTGCGTAAGTTTTCGTTGTTCCTGTGTTTCACAAAGAATTCTTAAATCATAATGTTACATACCCCGTGCGCAGTCCCATGGCCAGTTCCAAACGATGATTGCGTTCGGCCTGTTTGGCGGCATGTTCATGGTCATACGGTACCGCGATGAGCTGCGGGACCCACCCGGCCGTCGTCTTTTCCAAAATGGCGTAACGCGCGTGGGGCGAACCGGTTTCCACCACGTGGGGCGGTGAGGTGCTGTCATCGGTGTACGCCGGCATACCCACACTGCCCGGGTTGATGACCAGAATGCCCTCGGGCAAATGGACGGTCCGCGAGGTGTGTGAGTGGCCGCAGGCTATCACCGGATGGGGGATCCTGTCCAATCGTCCGCGGATCTCATCAGGGCTGGCGAGATGCACCCGGCCATCGTCACCGATCGTTTCCAGCAGGTAGGTTTTATCGTTGACCGGCGTCCCGTGGCATAAAAAGATCTCTTCGGTCAATTGAAAGCTGGCGGGAAGGTGGCGCAGCCAATCATGTTCCTCTGAATTTAACAATGAATCCGCATTGCGGTCAGATGGTCCCTGTTCGGTTGGGGGTAATGTCAGCAACTGGCGTTCATGATTGCCGGCGATCTGTACCCATTTCTGCTTCATCAAAAAGCGGATGGTTTCGACCGGCCAAAGGGGTCCGGATACCAGGTCCCCCAGGGTAACGACCGCGTCAACACTGCGATGCTGAATATCGGCTGTCACGGCTTCCAACGCCGGAATGTTCCCGTGAATATCAGAGAGAAGGGCGATCCTGTTCATGGTCTGTCTTCCTGTTCAACAAAGCCGGTACGCAGCCAGGCCGCACAGGACGATTGTCCATTTTCCCTGGCCCGGTCGGCGGCGGATTGGTGATCATACGGTACCGGAATGAATTCCACCATCGGCTCCCGGTCGGTCAGGGTCAGAATGGAATAGCGCGCGTCGGGCGAACCGGTTTCCACGCAATGCGCTTCCGGTGATGGGTTGAAAAATGCCGGCAGACCCACACTCCCCGGGTTTATGATGACGGTGTTGCCGGAAAGGCGGATGAGCCGCGGGGTGTGAGAGTGGCCGCAGAGAAAGACACGCTGTTTTAACCCATCCAACCGGGATTCGATTTCCGGCAGGGGAGAAAGATGCATCCGCCCATGGGCTATGGTTTCTGTCAGATAGGCGGTATCGGTCTGTGGTGTTCCGTGAAACAGCCGCATATCCTCAAAGAGGGTGCGGAAAGGGGGAAGGCTGCGCAGCCAGTCGCGCTGCTCCGGGGAAATGGAGGCGTTGGCCAGCTCATCTGCGGGTCCGATCGCAGCGTTATCCCCCTGTACAAGCAGGCGGTCATGGTTTCCAGCGACCATGACCCAATCCTGACGCATTAAAAACCTGGCAGTTTCCACCGGCCATAACGGACCTGACAGCAGATCGCCCAGGACGACTGTGGTGTCGATATGTCGGGATTGTATGTCGCGGACGACCGCTTCAAGCGCCGGCAGGTTCGCGTGGATATCGGATAAGATGGCAATTCTTGTCATGTTGACCCGGTGTATGGTTCGAGTGATCAAACGGGAATCATACCCCAGTTTTTTTCGATAGCAAATCCCGCGCTTCTCCGAATACAGAAACATTTTCGGGGTGATACACGCGGGATTTATTGATCCAATGAGATCCAGCGTGTCGGGTTGTTCCGGGCCTGGCCTAGATACAGGTTCAATTGCGCGGCATGCGCCTGGATGTGGCGCACAGTATCCAGCAGTAGATTGATACTGGTGGTTTCCCTGTGAAACGGACGGGTTTCATCTGACAGGCGGTTAATGCAGGAACGGCTTTTTCTGCGGCAATAAGCCAGGTATTTCAGCAGTTCATCACGGCTGTACACCTTTCCTGGAACGAACGTGTCCCTGGCAGATTCTTTTTCATGCCGGGGCGGACGCGTGTCAACCTTTTCCGACCCTGTGGACAGGGTGCGGTCGGCGTTGAGCAATGCCTGTGACGCGATGTACCAGAACTCGGCGGTCTGTGGATGGCGCTCCCTTTCCCGCCATAAGCGGCCCTTCCACAGGCTGTCCGGGCAGTCCTGCAATGCCTTTTCCAGTAATTCCAGGGCTGCCGTAAATTGCGAACGAAGCACAGACCGGATGTTTTTGTCCATCGGTAAACCTCCTCGAAAAATCCAACCGCAAGATCGCGGCCGAGGTGATGTCTATAACCTTGCAAACCCCGTACCAGTTCCGGCACGGGGAGGATAAAAACCGCGTAAATTATTTCTAGAAAGAATGCAGGATATAACGCCCGTCGAAGCGGGTGGTGGCATTTCCGCCAAACAGGACGCGGTCAACGCCGTCAATGGTCATCCGTTTGATCTTCACGATATTCGGTTTCTCCCGCGACGGCCCCTGTTCCAACGACATGTCACCCGGCCAGCGGTTCTCTGACAGCAGGTAATACCCGAAGGCTGAATTGCCCGAACCAGTGGCCGGGTCTTCCAGGTAGCCGAACCGCGGCGGAAAAACGCGTGTGCGGAACTGGTTGGATGGATGGGCTGTCTGCGGGGTGAAAACCAGGGTGATATCAAAATCATGGTCCAGGCTAAACTGCCTTAAAGTTCCCTGATCGGGACGCATGGATAAGACGGTTTCCAGCGCGGTGACGGGCACCAGCAGGGTGCGCAGCCCGCCGTCGATCACGCGGATGGGCAGGTTTGGGTCAATGGCATCGGGTTGAAACCCCAACGCGGCAGCCACATCACCCGCCGCTAACCGATGATCCAGATAACCCGGCATGGGCGCGGTGATATAGACGGCGTCCTCGTCCTTTATGTGGTTGTAGGCGGTTAGCTCACCGGCATGCACCCGGAATGTCACGGTTGGTTCCGGGCGGGATTGCAGCAGATCGTACAGAATGGCGATGGTCGCGTGGCCGCAAAAAGCCACTTCGCAATCGGACGAGAAGTAGCGCAGATGGTATCTCTCCCCTTCCAGCCAGGCAAACCCCACCTCACTGACAAACCCCTTGAGTTCATATCCGACACGCT
>JAAYYW010000057.1 GCA_012515195.1 Leptolinea sp. | reverse complement strand
CCGCCATTTCATAATGGCGAGTCCCACCCGCGTCTTCAAGAGATGAAAATGCCTGATGAATGATAAGAATATGCACGGGGCAATTCTATCAGACTACGATTTCAGTAAGAAAACCAATAGATGATCGGTTACGTACGAACGCCCGAAATGATACAGCGGGCTCTTTTTTCCCATACGTTGGTGAGTACCAACCCAGATTAAAAATGTCATCCGCAGGAATATCCACATTCTGGCTGGAATACAATAACGTCCCGGCTCTAATTATCTGGTACTCAATGTCTTGACTTTCATAGTTTTCGGCTGAAGTGATGGTGATATTGACCCTCCGCGAGTCATCCAGGAAATTCAATCCATTTTGGGAAAAATCCCATGCAAGGTCTGGAAGCAGCCATTGAACACAGGCATCAACCGGCCTTGGGCAGTCAATTGGCTTTTGGGGTAGTACCTCATCGATTATTTTCCACTCATTTTCCTGTCCCACGGACACTGTACGCTTGTGAATTACCCCGAATCGGGAAAAACCATTATGCGAAGCTGCCATTTGGGAGATACCTACCAATTCGTTTTCCCATTTCACTTCAGGCCAGTCAAGCCACAGGAAAAGCCCCGCTTTGAGCATTTGGTCCTTTTCAAAAACCGATACGGTATTGTGAACGCGGGTGCAGGCCAGCGCATTATTCCACGGTTGATTGGCATTGTAGCGGTATGTTCCAGGGTCAAGCAAGACAGGCTCACCTTTGGAAAAGAGACCCAAATGCAAGAGGTCTGCCTGCCCGGGCCGGCGATTGATCTGAGGAGCGAAAAGGATGGCAGTCGAGTGACTGTTTACCATCTTCCGATAGGAGTGCACTGGATTGATGGGTTCGGTCATTTCATTTTTTTTGATATCGCTGTCCGCAAGCCATTCGAACCAAAAGGTCATTTCCCTGACGGTCTCATCCCCGACGCCCACAACCGACGGCATCGGAAGGAAAAAATCACCGGCAGCCATACCCACCGGCCGGTAATCATCGAAAGGGTGTCCGGTCAAGGGGATTATACAGGCGCCATCGTTATGCCCATAATTAGGGACGCGTCCAGTCTGCGGCATTATCAGACCATTCAACCAGTTGGTTGCCGCGGCCAATTTTCGGTTGCTGGTCTCCGGAAATGTATCTCCATTTCGAGTGGCAATGGCTTTCATCCATAACGCGGTTTGAAGCATCAACCGATGATAATTTGTCGAGTACTGTGAATATAAACCATCATTATTGACCTGGTCTTCCAGAGCTTGATGAAAAACCTGCCAACCGGTCTTTTTCCAATGATCTGCCTCCGGATGTGACGGAAGAAAAACTCCGGCTGTGTACAAGCCGGCGGCTTCTACAAGCAGGTGGTTGTTCTGTTGACTGCGGGCATATACCAGCGTGGGAGGAATGCGGCGGGCATGATCAACCACTTTTTGAGCCAGTATATTCTCCCAGTTATCCGGCATGTCAGGACAGTCCCGAAATACCTCATGAAAGAAAGCCAGCGCGAGTATGCGTAAAGCCACTTCCTGTCCATTCATCCAATTGGGACCAACGTTTACCGGATTTAACTTAAAAAATCCCTCCAACAATGTCCAGCCGCGTTTTCCCAGGGATTCATCCTTATTAAACGCAGCAAACCTGCCCAAAGAGAAAATCCAGCCCAAGCGGGCTGGTTCCCAAATGATTTTAATATCATCAACCGTAATTGATATTTTCTTTCTTTCAAATTCTGTCCAATGATGGGCTGCAACAATCCGCCCACCCAGAATATCCACCGGATGATCACCAAAGATCGTGCATGTGCCACTTAGAATGGACTCAGCATACTCCTGGCAATCCTTTTCCAATTCCGGATGTTCTTTGAAAAAAATAGCAACAGTTGATGAAGCGAGAGACGAAGATTGCTCCAGCCATTTCAAATGATCAACTTCGTCAAAAACGGGGGCAGATCGGGTCAATCGGCGATAATAACCGGTGAGCAATCCCAACCTGTATAATCCGACTTGCATGACTGGCAGCACACCTACCTGCCGAATTGTTTTTAATCCTCTGACCAGACTATTCACTGAAATACGAACCTATCCTGTCTGTCCGGAAATCTTCTGAGCAGCTTCAATACTGGCCAAGCTTGATCCAAACAACTGATCGTACGGAATGGATGGTCCGGTACCCGTTTTTATTGCCTGGGTAAATGCCCGCCACGCTTCCTGGTGACCTTTATCCTGCCGTAAGACAGACCGCAATGTTTGCTTTGAACCTCCCGTCCAAAGCTGCAACTCACGGAAATCATCCAAAATAGCGCTGCGGCCGGCGGAATGGACTTCGAGCCTTTCCTTTGGTAAACCCTTATCGCCATTAACCAGGTAAATCACCTGTGCCAGAGATCCATTCGAAAATTGCAGACTGATCTGAACATTGTCACTGCGATACCGACCAACGTCCGGAAGTGCCACCGCGTCAATACACACCGGGGATTCGCCAGCCAGGAATGTACAAAAGTCAATGAAGTGACATCCTTCGCCAATGATCCGGCCGCCGCCCTGTTCAGGATCATGGGTCCAATGGGTCAGTGGAAGAAAACCTGCATTGACTCTGTATGTAGCCATGAAAGGTTCATTCCCAGCCTCGATGAATTCCTTTAACCGGATGGACAAAGGAGCAAATCGGCGATTGAATCCAACAGAAAGGGTCGGGGAATTCGCCTGTTTAACCAACGAAAAAATCCTATCCAAATCTTCCGGGGTAATGGCAAGGGGTTTCTCACAGTACACATGCTTCCCTGCTTCAAGCGCGGCGATTACCTGCCTGGCATGGTGTTGATGCCGGGTCAGGACGAGTATAGTATTAATACCAACGTCGGTGAAAATTTCATTTTCATCAGTGGTGGCAAAACTGAAGCCAAATTTTTTTGCGGCAGCCTGTGCTGTTACACCCCCGGCTGAGGCGATGCCTACCAGCTCCACACCGCCTGCTTTCTGCACAGCCGGAAGCAGGATCGCGTTGGCAAAATTTCCGGCCCCCAGAACCCCGATCCTTACTGCTTCGGTTTGTCGACCAGTAGATGAGGTGTTGACGATCTTACGTTTATATTGAACCGGGTTCTCCGGCTGCGGATACGTTAACAATACTCCCAGGAAGGATTGTCCTGACTTGCCAGTGATCAGATTATAAGCCGCATCTGCTTCTTCGATGGGGAAACGATGCGTTATCAACGGCGTCATATTGAGTTTTCCCCCGGCAGTTAGATCAATAATTGCCTGGATATTCCGTCCTTCTGTCCAGCGTACATAACCGGCCGGATAATCTTTCCCATGTTCCTCATAATCCGGGTCGTACCGGCCGGGACCATATGAGCGGGATATCCGGAATTCGAGTTCTTTTTCGTAGTAGATCTTCCGCTTAAGTTTCAGCCCAACCGCTCCTACCGCGATTACCATAGCCCGGTCCCGGGCAATTTTTGCTGCCAGGTCAACAGGATCATCTGATGAGGTGTCGGCACAGATCAGGACAACATCCGCCCCGCGACCTTTCGTGAAGGCCAGCCCGGCTGCTTCCGCGTCTTCCCGGGAAACTGTCGAGAATCCCAGTGAGTTCGCGAATTCAACCCGCTGCGGGTTGGTATCGATACCCAGTACAGAACAACCGGCGGCGTGGGCTATCTGGGCAGTCAATAAACCCAACAACCCCATACCGATAACAGCCACACTTTCTCCAACCTGCGGGTTGGCTAAACGGAATCCGTGCATGGCAATAGCACCCAGTGTGGCAAAAGCCGCTTGCTCAAAATCCACCGAGTCGGGTAATTTAACCAGCAGATTCTGAGGCACAACAGCCAGTTCAGCATGTACGGCAAATCCGCCGCCAGCACAGGCTACCCTGTCGCCAATTGAGAATCCGGTTAGTCCCGGTCCAACTGCTTCGATCACCCCACTGGAGGAATATCCCAGCACCATAGGCTGGTCAAGTCGATTGAATGCGGCATCCAGCGCAGTTAACGGTCCTTCTTTTATGGCTTTTTCAATGACCTGTTTTGCCAGATCCGGCCGCGACATTACTTTATCAACAAGGTTCTTTTCAGCAAACTCCACCACCATACGTTCGGTTCCGGCAGAAACAAGGGAACAAACGGTTCGGACAAGCGCAGTACCGGGTTTGACATTTGGATCAGGAACCTCTTCCACACTGGTTTTTCCGGTTTTCATGGATTGCAGAACCTGTCTCATATTGTCATCCCGTAGGGTTGGAGTGAATTAATTAGAAAAATATTGTAGTGCATGACGCAATCTTGATTCAACATCGGATGATGATTCACGGGGAATTGACTGAATGGCCGCCTGAGCTTCAACAATGGAATAACCCAATCCAGTCAGTGCATCCAAGACCTGGGCATCAATTTCTATTGTACCCGGCTCATGTTCCATGTCTGTCCCGCCGGTAATCTTACCCTGTAAATGGATGAGTATCTGCTGTGCCGTTTTCTTTCCCACACCTGGTACCCGCGTGAACAGATCGGCCTGTTCAGATCGTACGGATCGCCGGATGGCATCCGGAGACATACTTGTCAGGATAGCCAGAGCAAGCCTTGGCCCCACCCCATTGACTCCAAGAAGAAGAACGAACAGTTCTCGGGCTTCTTCTGTTTCAAACCCGAACAAAGAGAGCGCATCCTCGCGGACAACCAGATAGGTGAACAGAATGACCGGGTCTCCAATAGCCGCGCTGGCTGAAATTTCATGCGTTGTAAATATTTTAAAACCCACACCACCGGTTTCAACAACCAGATGATCCTCACCTTTGCCAATCACCTCACCCCGAATTGCAGCGATCATGTCTAGAACTCCACAGGATTATTTTGTTTCACGATGCTGGTTGAAAATCTCGTAAAGCATCACCGCAGCCGCTTCCGCCAGGTTCAGTGAATCCACATGTCCTATCATGGGTATGGAAACTAGAGAATCACACAGCTCTGTCAGAGTGGCTGTCAATCCTTCCCGTTCACTGCCCATCAGTAATATCAATGGATCAGCATATTTGTGAGAATGATAATCCTTTGCACCGGGAACAGCAACCGCACCGGTCAGAATGATGTCATTTTTCTGTTTCCAGCCCGAAAATTCTATTGTTCCAACCTTGACCAGGTCTAAATAAAAGATCGCCCCTGTTGAAGCCCTAATGGATGTCGGATCATACGGGTCTGTGCAATTATCCAGCAGGATTATTCCCTTTCCCCCGCAGGAGTCCAAAGTTCTCAGGATTGTCCCAAGGTTTCCCGGATCCGCCACTCTATCCAGCGCCACCCAGAGATCACCGGGATTCATTGAAAGGCCTTCGAGTGAACAGAATTGTTGATGAATTACGACACCCATCCCGATCGGATTTTCTTTCCCTGATAAACTGGAGAAGACCTCTTGATTTACCTCCAATACATCAATTCCAGCACTGTTAGCTTTTTCAAGTAGCTTTTCTGCAAAATCTGAATGGAGGATTTCAGGGCATACGACAACCAACTGGATCATCTCGATCCGCGTGAAAGCGTCGCCGCAGGCACGCAGCCCTTCAACCCAGGCTAATCCAGTCTCAGCCCGGAATTTTCGATCGCGCAGCTTGCGTATCTCTTTGACTCGTTGGTTGGCAGAACTGGTGATCACACTCAAAGCTGTCGCTCCTCCAATTGTCTCAATCGATAGGATTGGCAATGACATATCGCAATAGCCAGTGCGTCCGCCGCGTCATCCGGTCTGGGAATGTCATTCATTTTCAAAATCGCTTTAACCATAAGCTGAACCTGCTTCTTATCAGCACCACCATAACCTGCAACCGCAAGTTTTACCTCCATGGGGGTGTACTCGAATATCGGTATCTTATTTTTTGCCAGTGCCAGTAATACAACACCTCTCGCCTGCCCAACCGCTAATGCAGTGGTCACATTTCTCTGGAAAAAAAGCTTCTCCACAGCCGCGGTATCCGGACTGTGGAGAGCGATTAACTCGAGAGTTCTTTCAAAAATAGTTAATAAACGGCATTCCGGCGGTGTATTTTTGGGAGTAGCAATAATCCCATAATCCACGATTTGTATGCCACCGCTTTCGGATTCACACACAAGACCGTATCCGGTTGTGGCTGTACCGGGATCAATACCCAGAACTTGCATGACGGCTTATTCGTTCTCCAGAACCGCCATTGCCTCCTCAGAGATACGCAGATTCGAAGAAAGCGACTGTACATCATCCAGTTCTTCCAGGGCATCCAGTGTCTTCATTACGGCCAGCGTTTTTTCCAGATCCAGATCCATTTCTTGCGTGGGGATCATACGAAGTTCTGCTTCTTCGATTGTGATTTTTTCGGTGCGCAAGCGGTCACTGATGGTTTTAAAAGTTTCGACCGGTGCAAATATTTCAATCGATTCATCTTCATTGGTAACATCATCAGCACCGCATTCCACAGCTAATTCGAAAATTTTGTCAAAATCATTCCCTGCTGCCGGTATGGAAAAATACGCGATACGGTTAAATTGCCAGGCAACAGATCCGTTCTCTCCCAGATTGCCACCGGCCCGGGTTAAGACATGGCGAATTTCGGCCACCGTCCGGTTGCGGTTATCTGTTACCACTTCGATCATACAGGCAACACCATGTCCGGCGTAACCTTCATATGCGATCTGCTCAAAGGCATTGCCTTCTTTTGATTCTCCCGTACCACGTTTAACCGCCCGGTCGATATTATCTTTCGGCATGTTCTGCGCGCGAGCTTTTTCAATGGCCAAACGAAGCCGAAAGTTGGAATCGGTATCGCCGCCACCATCGCGCGCCGCCATGACAATTTCACGGGTAAGACGGGTAAAAACCTGGCCGCGTTTGGCATCTGCGGCTCCTTTTTTCCTCTTGATGGTTGCCCATTTAGAATGACCGGACATGGGTAATCTCTCCTACATTTTCCAAGGATATGGTTTAAAAGAACGGAAAAAAATTATATCATGAATGAAAAACCAACTTATTTGTTCTGAGTATTCACTATGATTGGTTTTCAAAAAAAGAAAATGCCAGTCTTTTATGTCAACTGGCATTTTGTAGAACTTTCACCGGTGTGCGATCCGGTTTGTTAATGTCCCAATACCTTCGGCTGTACATTCAACACTATCACCTTCATCCATTGGACCAACACCAGCAGGTGTTCCGGTTAAGATAACATCTCCGGGGACAAGTGTCATGATCGAGCTGACAAATGCCACCAGTTGTTGAACCGTAAAGACCATCTCGCGAGTGGAAGACATCTGGCGAAGTTCACCATTAACCCGACAACTTAATAGAACATCAGATGCATCCAGATCCGTTTCAATCCAGGGGCCCAGTGGGCAGAAGGTATCAAAGCCTTTGGAACGTGTCCACTGACCATCCCGCCGCTGTAGATCACGTGCGGTCACATCATTTCCCACAGTGTAGCCGAAGATATGCAGGTATGCGTCTTCGGGTTGTATCCATCTGGCCGTCTTTCCAATAACTACAGCCAGTTCCACTTCGTGTTCCACCTGTTCAGATTGAGGAGGTAAATGGATCGCATCATTCGGGCCGATCACACTGCTGGGTGGTTTCAAAAAAAGCATGGGCCATTCAGGAACCGGTGCTTCATGTTCCCGCGCGTGTTCCACGTAATTCCGACCCACACAGATAATTTTCCCCGGCAAAACCGGCGCTAAAAGCGCCACATCGGAAAGGGGAATATCCACTTCCAATCTCCGGTACTCATTAAATGGATCCCCCTCTACGGGCCCCACCCGATCCTGGTAGATCCAACCATACCGTGGACGGTCAGAACCATACTGGTAGCGAATAAATTTCATAGGGTCACCTATTGTTTAGGGGAGTTGGAAGACTGTACCATGGGATGTCCTTTTTCCGTGAGTGTCCAAATCTTCGGTCGGGTCCCAGTTCCACATACCCTTGACATTGGGCAATTCTCACAGGTTGAAGTACAGTCCTCGTATGCCTTAAGATACCCTCTTTTCGTTAAATCCGCAACCATTGTTTCGATCAACTCAGGTGAAACAGCTAATTGTTCGCCTAAATCTTCCAGGGTGGCTATTGGGTTGGAGCTGATCAAATTTAGCAATGAGATAAGCATAATTAATCACCCGAAGATGGCTGTACCCGCTTGAAATACCACGATACCAAAAACAAGGGCTAAACCCACCATCAGCAGGGAGCTCAAGATCGTCCACTTGATCGATCGGGTTTCCTGTTGAATGGCTGATATAGTACCCAGACATGGAATGAACAGCATTTGGAAGACCAGCAGGGCAAGTGCGGCGGACGAGCTCAGAATAGCTGGCAAGGTGATCGATAGATCGCCGTATAAAATCCCCAGTGTGGCAATGGTGTTCTCTTTTGCTACTATGCTGGTAATCAAAGCCAACAGTACCGGCCATGGAAGTCCCATAAGCTGGCCAATTGGCTCAAGGATTCTCCCAATCACAGAAAGATAGCTGGTCATTACGTCACCTGTTGGGAAATAGGACAAACTCCAAACAATCAAAGATCCCGCGAGAATAATGGTCCCAGCTTTTTCTAGAAATCCAAGAAGGTTTTCCCAAACATACAATCCAATTGTTCGAAAGTTTGGAACATGATAGAGCGGTAGTTCCATGATGAAGGCCACATGATCGTTTTTCAGTATGTAACTATGCAGGACCAATCCTATTACCATCAGGATTATGAGATTGCCTGCAACCAATCCCCAGGCAACCAGGGCGGCTTGATCAGGAAAAAAGATCGGCGTTAACACGGTAAGAACGGCCATACGTGCCGTGCAAGGGATCAATGGGATCAATAAAATTGTGAGAAGACGGCTACGGGGGGACTCGATGATCCGGGTTCCAAATATCGCCGGTACATTGCAGCCAAAGCCCAGCAAGATGGGAAGGAAACTCTTTCCATGCAGGCCCAATCGGTGCATCCATCGGTCAGTCAGATAAGCAATCCGCGCCATATACCCGGTATCTTCCAAAAAACCTAAAGCGGCATAGAATATCGCCAGGATGGGAAGGAAAGTCAACACCAATCCAACCCCACCAAGAATGCCATCGGCCAGTAAGCGAGGCAGCCATTCCGGACCGCCTGTCAGGTTCATTCGAACCCAGTCACCCATGGAAGCAATTATCGAACCCAGATATTCCTGCAAAGGAGTTCCCAGACTATAGGTAACACTAAAAACACCGCCAAGTACCAAAGCGAGGAAAATGGTCCCAAAAATCGGATGTGTTAAAACCTGGTCAATTCTTGATGTCAGACTCCCACGGGTTAATTTCGGTTGAACCACCGCGGCTCGGACCATGCGGGCAATCCACTCATATCTTTCACCGGCAATATCCAGTACCGCGTCTTCATGCTCATAAAGCAGACCGGCCACCTTCTGCCAGTTGGACGCAGGAAGCCGTTCTTCCATGATGATGGCCACTTCTTCATCACCTTCCAAAAGCTTTAATGCCACCCACTCATCCGGGTACCCTTCAGGGGTAAACCCTTTGATCTCCAGGACTATTTGGTCAAGAATACCCCTATGCGCAGCGGAAATGGATGCCTTCTTTGGATTGAAAACGCTCCTGCCATCCATGAATTCTCTTATCCGCATAAGCAGGGCATCAAACCCCTGGTTGTGGGCTGCTGACATGGGAGCTACCGGTATTCCAATAGCACTTTCCAGCACTCCGGGTTCGATCTGGATTCCCTCCTGACCAGCTACGTCCATCATATTCAAAGCCAGAATTACCGGTACGGGAAGCAACAAAACTTCTGAGAGCAGATATAGGCTTCGCTCCAAATTCGCCGCGTCCACAACTACAATGACCAGATCGGGATGACGGGTTAGAATAAAATCCCGTGCGATACGCTCTTCTTCTGAACTGGCTGTGAGACTATATGTACCGGGTAGATCCACAAGCGTAATTGACGTGTCGCCTACCATAAATCCGCCACTCTTTAGGTCAACTGTCTTCCCAGACCAATTTCCTACATGCTGATTTAAACCGGTCAATAAATTAAAAACTGTCGACTTCCCCACATTCGGTTGGCCGGCGAGCGCGATAACCAAATTTGATAGTTGTGTTTCAGTCGGGGCAATTTCTTCAATCGTAATTTCTTGAGAATTGACAGGGGAAAGTATAATTTTCTCCGCTTCGTTGTGTCCCAGGGCGACTTGCCCGCCTCGTACTTTAACCAAAAATGGCCCCGTCCCGCTTTTTCGCACAATGGTAACCGGCGTTCCAGGAGTAAAGCCCATGGCAACAAGACGTGAGATGAACGCCTTCCCTCCCTCTAAACGTCTGACCATTGCCCGTTGCCCAACGATCATGTCAGCCAGTTTTAAGAATTCATGCTCCATCAAGTTGTACCTTTCCCCAGAAGAAAGCCGAATCCTTGGTCAGTAAGGTTTTGTTCTGGTCATCCATTAAAAAACTCAGGTCAGATTCCGACCTGGAAATGATTTTCACAATTTTTCCGGGCATTAAACCGGATTGTCGGGCCACTCTGAGAGATGCCGGATTTTCGGGAGAAATGCGGTTGATAAGGATTGTTTGTCCAACGACAGTGTCAGCCAGGCAATCGCCTTTTGCTTGTTCTTTCTGACTGGCTATCTCGCTTCCGTGCGGGCATGCTTCTGGCTGCCCAAGATGATCAAATAACCGCTCTGTTACCCAGTCAGGTGCAGCATGCTCAAGGTTTCCAGCCAAAGTATGAGCCTCGTCAATAGGTACGTTCAACTCTTTTGTCAGGAAAAATTCCCAAATTCGGTGCCGGCGCACCAATGATGAAGCCGACTTTTCTCCCTTTGCTGTAAGACAGACACCCTTGTATGGGAAATACTCCGCCAGTCCCTTCTGTGCCAACTTTTGAACCATCTCATGAATGGAAATAGGTGAAAAGCCAAAGTGTTCCTGAAGCTGTGAAAGGGGTAACGGGATAGACCGGTCTCTTTGAAGCCGCAAAATGGCGCCGAGATAATCTTCAACAGAATCAGATGAATTCGTCATATACTCTCAAAGATAAGGTGTACCTTATATTTTTTCCAAGTATAACACAATTAACAATAATCAAAAACAGGATTGGGCTATTGCATTTTTCCACAAAAAACGTTCATATACTTGGAAATATAGATCAACTACGGAAACGAAAATCAGTGATAAATGTCACTTGTATCAATTTCTTAAAATAACTATCATGTACAAAAGAACAGGTTGTGAACAAATGTTCACAACCGATAATCCTCCCGTAATAACCGTCTTACCAAACTTGGTCTGATACCAAATCAGTCCGCAATATTTGTGCAGTAACTGAAGCTCCCGGCTTCAGGTTCTATTCGTTTTGCCTTTTTCGAGGTGAGCAATTGTTCTACACAATTGATAAGCAGTAAACACCTGCAACACATTTTATCCACCCAATTTTTTTATAGAGTAAGGAGAAAAGCATGGCGAACGTAGAAGTTAAGAAGTTGTTCAAAGTAATTGGCGCTCTGGTAATCGTCAGCATGTTGCTAACAGCCTGCGCGACCGCCGCCCCCACCGAAGCCCCCAAGGTTGAAGCTCCAGCCGCCGAACCCGTTGCAGCCGAACCCGCTGCCGCCGAGGCAGCCCCGGCTGAAGCAGCACCTGCTGGCGCCGAGGTCCCTGCCGGTGTAAAAGAAGGGTTGAAGATTGCTGTAGTTCGCAACCTTCCATCTGACGACCATACCAAGCAATTCCTTGATGGTGCCCGTACAGAAGGCGAGTCCTTTGGTTTTGTTGTGGATACCTTTATCGCCGACAATGACGATGCGAAATTCCAGGAATTGGTTGCCCAGGCTATTGAGAAGGGCTATGATGGCATGATCATCTCTCATGGGAAAAAAGACTATTCCTATGATATGTTGAAACCCGCCATCGATAAGGGCATGAAAGTCGTTACCTTCGATACGGTGATCGACAAAGACGGTCAGAATCTTCCTGAAATCACCACCACTGCCCAGGATGACTTCAAACTGGCTGAACTTTCGCTGAACGAGATCATAGCTCTGTCAAAAGATGGCCAACCCGTGCGTGTTATCAAGTTATGGTTCGGACCTGGTACTCCTCCACTAGATCGCCGCCAGACAATTTATGGTCCTCTGGAAGAAGCTGGAAAGATCACGACTCTGGAGACAGTTGGACCGTCGAATTTCCAGGACGTACAGGGTGATATCGCCACCAAAGTCGGCGCACTGCTCGCCAAATACCCGGAAGGCACTGTGGACGCAATTTGGGGTTCCTGGGACGAAATGGCAAAAGGTGCCTACCGCGCCCTCAAGGAAGCCGGCCGTACTGATATCAAACTAATTTCAATTGATGTCTCAAACCAGGACATGAACCTGATGCGCGAACCAGATTCCGTCTGGCTCTCCACCGCTGCTGTTGATCCGAAATTGATCGGTATTGTCAATATGCGCCTCCTGACCAAGAAATTTGCCGGTGAAGAAACCCCCGCCGACTATAACCTGGAAGCCAAATTGATCAAGAAATCCGACCTGAAAGAAGACACCACAATGCTCAACCTGAAAGATGTCATTGAAGGCTGGGGAAAATCTGATGCCTTCAACGAACCCTGGATGGACACACTGCGCGCGAAATACGTGAAATAATCAGGAACTACCGGACCGGATTATTGGTTGAAGAAAGAAAGAGAGAGAGTGGGAACCATTCCATCTCTCTCTCTTTCAGAAAAATAGTTTTTCAAACCGGCGATCAAACAGAAACGTATACAGAGGTTCTCCTCTGCTAAACTCGAAAACTCAACGATCCTTCCTTTTATAAGGCACATAGAAGAATCGTTTTACCAAGATTTGCAAGACAGGAGGTGTCCCATCAAAACGCAAGAGGCTAATGAATTGGAGATGAAAAATATTTCCATTTCTTTTCCGGGCGTAAACGCACTTGTGGATGTAGATTTCCATGTAGCGAGAAGCACAATTCACGCGCTCGTTGGAGCGAATGGCGCTGGAAAATCAACCTTGATGAAAGTTATGTCGGGCGCATACGACCATTACACCGGCGCAATCGCAATCAATGGCAAAGAAGTGAACATTCGAACTCCAGGAGATGCAAAAAAACTCGGGATTGAAATCGTCTATCAGGAAGTCGATACAGCACTCGTACCCTATCTTAATGTAGCCGAAAACATCATGCTGGATGTTCTTGTAAACGAGATGGGTAGGCGTCAGTTTGTTAATTGGCCAAAAATCCATAAATCTGCCCGTGAAAAATTGAACCACCTGGGAATTCATATCAACACACGCGAGATTGTTCAGAATCTCTCATTGGCCCAAAAACAAATGGTATTAATTGCGCGCGCGTTGGCCGGGGAATGTAAATTCCTGATATTAGATGAACCCACCTCACCCCTCAGTAATACTGAAACAAAAGAACTCTTCCGCATTGTTAAAGACATGGCAAAAAACCACAACGTGGGCGTAATCTTCATCTCACACCGCCTGCCTGAAGTATTTGAGATATGTGAAGAGATCACAATCATGAGGGATGGCAAGGTTGTTACCCGCCAGCCGATTAGTGACTTCTCCATCAAACAGGTAGTCGAGCTAATGCTGGGGAAAAAATTTGATGAAAACTATCCCAAATTTGAGATTGAATTGGGAGACACCCTTCTTGAAGTCTTCGGTTTGACCGAAAAAGATAATGCGGTCAAGAATATTGACATGAATGTCAAGTCAGGTGAGATTGTCGGAATTTCCGGATTGGTCGGTGCAGGAAAAACCGAGTTGTGTAAAACATTATTCGGTGCTCTCTCAAGGAAATCCGGCAAAGTAAGTATCAACAAAAAGGAACTTAACATCAAATCGCCATATGATGCGGTTTGCAAAGGGATCGCACTGGTTCCTGAAGAACGCCGTAAGGAAGGGGTGCTGGTTATGGAACCAGTCTTCACCAATTTATCTGCGGCAAATCTAAAAAAGTTTTCCAATATTTTCAGTTTTGTCAACTCAAAATCAGAACGCTCTGCCGCCCGTAGTATGATCGCGGATCTGGGGATCAAAACCCCAAGTGAATATCAGAAAGTCGCGTACCTTTCTGGCGGAAATCAGCAAAAAGTGGCTGTTGGAAAGTGGCTGATCGCGGATGCGGATATCTATATTTTTGATGAACCGACAAAAGGGGTGGATGTAGGTGCTAAACGCGACATATTCCTGCTCATTGGCGAACTGGCCCAAAAAGGTAAAGGTGTGATTTACGCATCCTGCGAACTTTCAGAGATCATTGGTATCACAGACAGAACATATGTGATGTATGACGGTGAAATCGTTAAAGAACTCAACACGGCAGATACTACAGAGGAAGAAATCCTCTTCTTCTCCACTGGAGGTAAGTAATTCATGGAACAAACAACTTTCACGAGTATGAAAAACAGTATGGGTTTTTCCAGTTTTGGAGAATTCATCACTAAATGGGGAACTATTCTCACCATCATTATCCTGACGATATTTTTCTCCGTATCAATGCCGGGTTTCATGTCGCCATCGAATATTGTACAAATCTTCCGAAGTATTTCGATCGTAACCGTCATCGCTATTGGCCTGACGATCAGCCTGACCGTAGGCGGATTTGACCTTTCCGTTGGCTCGGTTGCCACCTTCGCGGATTCGCTGATTATTTCCATGTTCGTCTGGTACACGTTGCCAACCGGCCCGGCCATCGTAATATCCCTGCTGGTCTGTATGCTGGTTGGCGCGGTCAATTCCTTCCTAATCGTAAAAGTCAAAATTCCCGACATGCTCGTCACATTGTCAACGCTTTTTATATTCGAAGGCGTGGCTATGACATTCACCGGCGGCGGTTCTATCAGCGAAGGTATGCCCCGTCTGGATGGCACCCCGACCATCGGGAAACTGATGCCTGATTTTCGTCTAATCGGTCAGGCTCCATGGATCATCCTGATCATGATCATCGTGGTCATCCTGGTTCACATATTCCTCAATTACACCAAGCACGGACGTTATCTGTATGTTGTTGGTGGAAACATGGAAGCAGCCCGCTTATCCGGTATTCCTGTGGATCGCTACCGCGCCCTCGCCTATTTCCTCTGCTCATTACTGGCAGGTCTGGGTGGCATTATGCTAGCCTCACGTATTGGTTCTTCACAGGTCAATGCAGGTGCCGGATACCTTATGCCATCTGTCGCAGCGGCTTATATCGGCTTCTCAGTAGGAGGTACGGGCCGGCCTAACGCATTCGGTACATTTGCCGGTGCTGTACTGGTTGGAATCCTTGAAAACGGTCTGGTCATGATGTCGGTTCCTTATTATTCATTGAATATTTTTAAAGGCGCGGTACTGGTTATTGCCCTAGCGCTTACATACTTCCGCAAGAGACAATAAACATCATTTTGGAGGTCAAAAATGTCACGGTTTGATACGTATTTTTTAATGAAAACAGCAGATGTTCTGGATTATGCCAGGGAACGCCTCGACCTGTTCGACAAGAATGCTGACCTGGAATGCAAAGAAATCGGTGATGGGAATTTGAATTATATTTTTCGGGTATGGGACAAAAACTCAGACAAATCGGTCATCATAAAGCAGGCCGGTAACTATGCCCGAATATCTGACGCGTTCAAATTATCTCCAGACCGCAACCGGATCGAATCTGAAATGTTGCAACTGGAATATAAACTGGCCCCTGGACTCGTTCCGATGATTTACAAATTCGACGAAGTCATGGCATGCTGTTCAATGGAAGATCTATCTGATCATGTCATTATGCGACGTGCCCTGATCGAGCACAAAAAGTTTCCGCTGTTCGCTGACCACATCACTACGTATATGGTAAATACCCTGCTGATGACAACCGATGTAGTGATGGACCATAAAGAGAAAAAATCATTGGTGACAAATTACATCAATCCGGAATTGTGTGAGATATCAGAAGATCTGGTCTACACGGAACCCTTCAATGACAATAAAAAACGTAATCTGGTTTTTCCTCCCAATTTAAAATGGGTCGAAGAAAACATCTACGCAGATGAAGCTTTGCGTCTTGAAGTTGCCAAACTGAAATTCGATTTCCTGACAAACGCGCAAGCCTTGATCCACGGCGACCTTCACACTGGTTCCATCTTTATAAAATCGGATTCGACTAAAGTTATTGATCCTGAATTTGCGTTTTACGGCCCAATAGGTTACGACACAGGCAATGTCATTGCCAACCTGATATTCGCCTGGGCCAACGCCGATGCGACTATTAGTGATACGGCAGAACGAGCGGATTACTGCGGCTGGTTGGAGAAGACCATTGTTGAAGTGATTGACATGTTCATCACGAAATGGAAAGCTGCATGGAAAGAAAATGTCACAGAAGTATTTGCCAAAGTGAAAGGTTTCGATGAATGGTATCTGAACAGTATTTTGGCTGATACCGCCGCCGTTACCGGTCTTGAGCTCTCACGCCGCATTATTGGAATGGCCCAGGTGAAAGATATTACAACGATCCCTGATCAAAAAGCCCGTGTACGCGCCGAACGCTTCTGCCTTACCGCGGCTAAAGATTTCATCATGAAACGCAGCGATTACAAATATGGCGCAGATTTCCTGAAAACACTAAAATCTTCAGTGGAGAAATTCCCCCGCTCTTGAAATGAGGAAACGACGAATGGATACGAAGAAAGCATTGGATTTCGAAACTGTAGAATTGGACGATCCCAATAGCGCGTTGGTCATAATTGATCAAACGTTATTACCCAACGAGTTTACGTACCTGCATCTGACCACCCAATCAGAAATTTGGGAAGCCATTTACGACCTAAAAGTACGCGGCGCTCCAGCCATTGGCATAGCGGCTGCTTATGGAGCATACCTCGGAATAAAAGGCAGCATAGCCAAAGACTTCGACTCCTTTTATAAAGAATTCAAAACAGTAAAAGACTATCTGGCTTCCTCCCGCCCAACAGCAGTCAATCTCTTTTGGGCTTTGGATCGCATGGATACCTGTGTACAGAACAATAAAAACAAACCGATTGCTGAGATCAAAGAGTTTTTGCGCCGCGAATCTGAAGAGATCAAAGCAGAAGACGTGTGGGTTTGCAAGACAATTGGTGAGTACGGTCTTTCTTTGCTCCGCCCAAATATCGGTATTCTTACGCATTGCAATGCCGGACAGCTAGCCACGGCCAAATATGGTACGGCTACGGCCCCCATCTACCTTGGAACAGAAAAAGGGTACAACTTTAAAGTCTTTGCCGATGAAACCCGCCCTCTGCTCCAGGGCGCGCGTCTCACAGCTTTTGAGCTGCACAAAGCAGGCGTAGATGTTACCCTCATCTGTGACAACATGGCTGCCACTGTGATGGCTAATGGTTGGGTTCAGGCTGTATTTGTTGGCTGTGACCGAGTGGCTGCAAATGGTGATGCCGCCAACAAGATCGGGACATCAGGCGTCGCGATACTCGCTCACAACTATGGAATTCCTTTCTATGTGTGTGCTCCAACATCCACCATCGACATGGAATGTCCAACGGGTAAAGATATTCACATCGAACAACGCAAACCGGAGGAAGTCTCGGAAAAATGGTATGCCAAACCTATGGCCCCCAAAGGTGTGAAGATATTTAATCCGGCTTTTGATGTTACGGAAAGCAAGTTTATTTCGGGCATCATCACAGAATATGGCATTGCCCGGCATCCCTTCAAACCCGCTCTCGAAGAAATTTTTCAGAAAAAAGCGGCTTCAAAGAAATAATATGATCCCATCGTTGAATTGTCAGGGGGCAATTCAACGGTAGAGATGGATATCCGATGACATTTTCTACTCAATCCCCATCAAATCAGAACCCGCATATCCGAATTCTTTGCGTCGATGACCCGGCAGTTAAGTTATACGCGGAAACAGGCGACCTTGTGTCAGATTGGTCGAAAAGAACAGGTATCAGTGTTGAAATTGTCATTCTTCCCTGGGAAAAATATCCCGACACGATCTTCTCTGGTTTGAAATCCGGATGCGTTGATTTTGACATTGTCATGTTACCCGGTTATTTCTGGCTGCCTGGCTTTGTTGCGAATGGATGGCTAACACCTCTAACCAATCTGATAACCAGCCATACACCAGAATGGCAGGCATATGACTATGACGATATCTTGTCTGCAATTCGCAAAGAATTGGAGATAGACGGCACCATCTACCTGCTTCCCAGTTTTTCCGAAGTGCAAATCATGTATTACCGTCAAGATCTGCTTGAAAAAGCAGGATACAGTTCGCTCCAGTCTCCAGTGTCACTTCAATCCTGGTTGGAAATTGCCTCAAGACTTAACGATCCATCCAATGGTCTATACGGAACCCACTTTAAAGGTGCTTCAACAGAATCCATGGTGGAATGGCTGCCATTTTACACTGCAGCCGGTGGAGTATTACCGGACGGTTCGACCAGCAAGTGCTTTCCTGATAAAACCATTATTGAATCCATGAAGCAACTTATGGCATTTCTGCCTTATTGCCGCGCAGATGTGGGTCAGAGTGATAATGCATCATTATTCTCGTTATTGACTGGCGGTAACGTGGGGATTGTAAATCATTGGAGCGGACAACTGGGTCCGATCATGAATAAGTCGGTAAATTCTTATGCGACAAAATACGGATTTGCTTCACTTGAGCACCCCTGGGGAACCGTTTGGGCCTTTGGCATTCCATCCACCTCGAATAACAAGGATGCTGCGTTTTCCTGCCTACTAAACCTTACAGGCGAAACGGCTGACCTTCAACAGGGAAAGTACTCCGGCTCCCCTGCCCGACATTCATCCTTTATTGATCAGCAAGCATTAAATACCTATCCCTGGTTCCCAGCATTGCTGCAATGCATAGAACGGAAGAATACTTTTCCCTCATCTCCAGAATTTGCCGATCTAATGGGCGAGCTATACTCAATAAGCCATCAGATCTTTTCCGGAGAAATTTCCGCGGAAGATTCTGCCCGGAAATTAAGCTGTAGATTAGATTTACAATAATAGCGTCGGTTTTTTCAGGGGCAAATACTTCCTTTAAGGCACAAACCTATGACCGTATCCAGTCAGTCTTCTTCAAAATATCCTAACCATCAATCCAGTGAGAATGAATTGCTGGTGCGTATCGCATGGTTGTATTACATGGAAGAGTTGACCCAGGCTGAAATAGCTGAGCGGCTTAACATGTCGCGCATAAAGATCACCCGTTACCTAAAACAGGCACGCGATCGTGGAATCGTACAGATCAGCATCCAATCCAATAATTCAAACCTTTTGGAATTGGAATCAGCACTTTCAAATAGATACAATCTGAAAGACGTCAAGGTTGTGATGAGCACAGAACCCCGTCAATCTCAACAACGGTTACTGGCTCAGGGAGCCAGCGAGTGGCTGGTACCCCGCCTTGAATCAGGTTTGACAATCGGGATCGGATTGAGTCGAACATTATCCTATATGCCTGAGTTTTTCCGTCCAAAGCGAAAAATCCAGTGTGATTTTACAGACATTATTGGCGGTGTATCCGGACCTGCAAGTGCCATGATCTCGCTGAATATTACCAACCAGATGGCAGAGATTTGTGGCGGCCGGCCGTTTCGCCTCTTGGCTCCCTCGGTTGTTTCCAGCAAACAGGCGTACGAGATCATTCTTTCCGAACCGGTACTGAATGAAGTCTTCCAAAAAGCCCACCGTTGTGACATCCTTTTTCAAAGTTGCGGCGGTGTTGACAAGGATGCCCTGCTTTATGAGAACAAAAGTCTGGAGTCAGACACGCTGAAATACCTGTCTGATAATGGTGCTGTCGGTGATATCCTGGGGCATTTTGTTGATATAGACGGTAATCCGGTCAAGGTCCCTTATGATGAGTTGATCATTTCCATTTCATTGGAAGCACTTCAAAAAGTGCACCTTGGCGTTCTGGTGGCTGGCGGTCAGGAAAAAGTTAAAACAATCCACGCCGCGTTGAAAGCCAGGTATTTTAATGTGCTCATCACAGACGAAAGGACCGCCACTGAAGTGTTGAAAATCTAAAGACAATTCAGAGTTGACCTTTCAAACTGGAAGGAAAACCCCTCGGAATATACCTATATCTATCGGTTTTGGCATATATAAACTGGCTTATGCAACACATTTCGGCTTTACAGACCTCCAAGGAGAAAAATAAATGTTAGGAAATCAAAAGTTACAGTTATCGGGAGAACGGTTTGCGGTTGTTTATAGTTTATTCGGAACCCGATCTGATATTGAGCAGCTTTCTGCTGCAATCATTATTGAAGACACAATCGAATTTCCGTACGAACTCCTTTCTGAAGGCGAGATCAAAGAAGAGATCGTCGGGCGCATTGAAGAAACAAAGCAGATAGCTGAGAACCATTTTCAAGTGACCATTAGTTACGCCATTGAGATTACAGCTTTTACTATCGCTCAATTCCTCAACGTCGTTCTGGGAAATATTAGTCTGATGCCAAATATACGCGTAGAGCGTTTTGATCTACCTGCGGCATTGACCAAGTATTTTTCCGGTCCCCGCTTCGGTCGCTCCGGAGTACGTAAATTGCTTGGGGTTCCGAAACGTCCTCTTCTTTGTACCGCACTAAAACCAATGGGTTTAACCAACAAAGAGTTGGCGGAAATGGGGTATCAGGTAGCAAAAGGCGGCATTGACCTGATAAAAGATGATCATGGAATATCCAATCTGCCATTCTCAAAATTCAAAGAACGGGTTCCACTCATCCAGGAAGCCATCGCAAAAGCTAACGCGGAAACCGGACGTAAATGCATCTATCTGCCCAATGTCACCGGTCGTGCGGATGAATTACGTGAAAACGCGCACTTTGCCAAACAAACAGGTTGCGGTGGACTGATGGTACTCGCGGCACACACCGGCCTTGACGCCGTCCGAATGCTGGCCGAGGATGATTCACTGGATATTCCCATCATGACTCACCCATCATTCTCAGGAAGTTTTGTTGTTTGCCCCACTGCCGGCTTTTCTCCATTCGCCTGGTATGGACAGGTAGCGAGATTGGCTGGCTCAGACATGAGCATATTCGTCAATTTCGGCAGCCGTTTCTCCAACCCGCGAGAAGACTGCATAGCTGCGGTGGCGGGAACTGCTATTCACATGAAGAATATTAAATCGATCTTCCCTGTTGCGGGCGGCGGGCTGACCATGAATAATATCCCGGAAATGAAACAAACTTATGATAATGATATGGTCTACTTGATGGGTGGTGGTCTGCATAAAGCCGGACCTGACCTTATTGAAAATAGCCGCCGTTTTCTTGAATTATTTGAAGAATAAAAATTTTGGAGCCGGCATGAAAATAATCACCACAACTATCGAGGTCACACCCGGACCAGGATTCGCATTACAGAACATCACTCACCTTGTGACAAACTTTGTTGAATCCAATCATATTCACGAGGGGCAGGTAACCGTGTTTTTCAAGCACACCACCGGATCCATATTTATTGGTGAACACGAATCCGGGATTATCGCAGACATCGAAAAAGCATTGGAAGCTATCGCTCCTTCAAACGGCACATATTTGCATCACCGGCGAGAACTCGATTTTAATGGGTCAGCCCATGTTCGTGCGGCTTTCATGCCCACATCAGTTGTGATTCCTATTCATGAAGGCAGCCTGGTAATTGGTACACATCAGGAGATCATGGTTACCACCGGCCAGCCTGAAGAATTGGCGAGATATATCGTTTTACAGGTAATGGGAGAGTAATATGCCGCGAAAATTCTCAACGGTCGTATTCTGGTTTGATGGTGCATTTTCAGATTCACTCTCATCCCAAATTATCGAATTGCTTAATCCTGCCCTTAATAGCTCCGAAAAACTCGCCCTATTACAGAAGGTTCGTCCATTGTTCGAACTGATGGCAATCGGGAAATTGAATCCTGAAGCCTTTTGTCACAAAGTGGTGGAAACCTGCCAATTAAAGGCCGATCCTTCCTCGATTTCGAAACGGCTGATAGAGGCACAGGAGATGAATCAAGCATTTTTTGACATCTATCGGCAGATATCTCCGGAATTTGACCCGCGGGTCATCATCGATATTCCCGAAGTCTGGTTTCGGCAGCTTGTTCAGCGCTGGAATGTGGAAGACAGCTTCCCGGACGGACGATTGATCTTTCTCGAACAATCCGGTCTGGGCCAACTGATTCCAGACGTGTTCCAATATATCCCTCAAGCGGTTGGGAAAAAAATGAAGGATTGTTTTGTGGTTGATCCATTGCAGATGCGGGCTGTGGCCGCGCACAGGATTGGTTTGGTATCTACCGCATTTGTTTATCCGCGCCGAATGAGGATTGACCTTGCCCTTCAAGGAATATGGAAAACAACAGAAGATGTATACCATCCTGCAGCCGGCTCAAGGACGAAGATTTAAAAAGATTTTCAGTTTGCGGACTAATCAATGCCAGGACAATCCGGCTCATTCAGTGATAATTTTTTCTTGTTGAGTTTCTCTTTACCTGGTGTATAATTGGAAATCCCGGGCGGGTAGCTCAGTTGGTTAGAGCACATCGCTTACACCGATGTGGTCGCAGGTTCGAGTCCTGTTCCGCCCACAAGTTGAATTTTACGCATCTACCGGGATGTGTAAAATTATAGGTATGAGTAATTCCACCCGTTCTGATCGCCTGCTTTTCTGGTTGTTGGTAACAATCTTTTCAACTTTCTTTGCTGAAGTGACAGTAGGCAGCGCGCCGCTCGTTTTTGTCAAACTTGAAGGATGGATCTTTACTCTTCCTGTCTACGGTCTTCATATCCTGGTTCTGGCACCGCTTATCATCCGTCAAGACCGGATCCCATCCTGGCAGGCGCTGTATCTTACCGGTATGCTTTTCGGATTATACGAAGCCTACATGACAAAAGTACTTTGGTCACCACCCTGGAATCCAGAGGCACTCAGGATTGGAGGTGTGACAGTTGTTGATTTCATCATGCTGGTCCTGTTCTGGCACCCGATCATGGCCTTTATGATCCCTTTGATCAGTACAGAATGGTTGCTGAACTTGCGCCCTGCGATCATTCCTGCAATTGGGAAGAAGTGGGCATCCCGATTTCTGAATTTTTGGAATCTGTGCGGAGCAAGCTTCTTGGTTGGTTTATGCCTGGGATCCATGCTTGGCGATCCAGTCATTGTGGTTATATCAATCCTTTCGAGTGCAGTAATCATTTATTTTTTCACATGGCATTCGAGAAAAACTGGCCAATATGAACTCCAGGATATGACAGAGCTTCTCCCCGCCGGCAAAACCTGGGGGATTTTCACTGTTCTTCTGATGATCGATTATGTAGCCCTGGGGATGGGATTTCGGCCCGAAGCCCTTCCATCTATTGACTTGCAGGTAACCATCTGGATGGTGTATGTGATCATTGCCTTTCTTATCATGAAGGCGCGACGGCGGCAACCGATTAGTGGGGAAAAACTGGCAAGCATTATTAGTCCCTTGATTCCATCACTCCCACTTAACCGATTGGCGGTGTTATTTGGGATCGCCTTCATCACAGCCCTGCTTTCCAGTATGCTCTTATCACCGATCAAGAACTTTATCTTCCTTGCGATCTGGGGACTCGGGATTCCGGTCGGTTTATTTCTTTTTATCAAATCGATAAAATGGCTTTTCTTTTCTCATCAATATGAAAATGACAGAATAACTCCATCTGAAAACCTGTAAAAATGCTGTATCATAGGTTTGGTTTCCAAATAATTCCCGACATGGAAGGACATCCTATGTCTACCGCTTCAGAATTTCCCTATGATTTCATTGGCAAAATCCTCATAACACCGGAAGAAATTGAAAAACGAGTCACTTTTATCGGTAATCAGATCCACAATGAATACCGAGATTCAGAGAAGCTCTTGCTTCTCGGTCTGTTGCGTGGCAGTGTAATGTTCATGACCGATCTGATGCGAAAAGTTCAAATGCCATTAACGATGGACTTTATGTCCGTGTCATCTTATGGCGGAACAGAATCTTCAGGCTTTGTACGCATCGATTCTGACCACAAAACAAATATCAGTGGATGGGATGTAATTTTAATCGATGATATCGTTGATACCGGTATCACGATCAACACCGTTCGGAAACTCCTTATCGACCGCAACCCGCGAAGCTTAAAAGTCTGCGCGCTGCTGGACAAGGTCGAACGTCACAAAGTCAGCGTTCCGATTGATTACTTGGGGTTTGCCATTCCTGATGTATTTGTTGTAGGATATGGCCTTGATATTGATGAAAAGGGCCGTAATTTGCCCTATATCGCATCCGTTGATCCTAAAAAATACGAAAAAAGTAAACATAAATAAATAGGAGGCAGAAAATGCCGCTCAATATCGCGATTGGAACCCAGTGGGGTGATGAAGGTAAGGGACGGATCGTTGACTTGCTTTCAGCTGATGCCACCCTAGTTTGCCGGTATAACGGTGGAGACAACGCCGGCCATACGGTAACGGTAGAAGACAAAACGTTCAAATTACATCTTATTCCATCTGGTATTGTCCACTCTCATACGATTGGCATATTAGGCAGCGGGATGGTAGTTAATCCTTTGACTCTCCTTGACGAGATGAGCTCATTGAAACAGGCGGGAATTGATATTTCCCCTCGACGCCTGTTCCTTTCTCCCCTGGCTCACCTGATTACCCCCGCCCATCGGCTGCTTGACCAGGCACAGGATGAAGCTCGGGGAAAAAGTGCCATCGGAACAACCGGTCGT
>JAAYYW010000438.1 GCA_012515195.1 Leptolinea sp. | reverse complement strand
TTCTGTATTTCAGGATGAGTCAACAGATATCCGGCGTGCCATCAAGCTGGCAGTTTTTATCACGTTGTTGTTGGTGATGGTTGGATTTGCCGGTTTTACCTTTTTGTACCTGCTCAACTAGTGCTGGTCTTGAACCCCAGAAAAGTGAATGCCATTATCGGATCAGGGAATGGTTTCAAAGAAAAGGTCATTACCCTGGATGTGTTTTCCGGTCCCTAAAGAAAAATTCCCACCAAAACCTTTTTACTGTGATTGATTTGAGGCTATAATGCAGTGGGGGTGTATTTATCAGGCTTCATGGCAGGAATAGATCGCAGATGGACATTGCAGCAAAAAAGCCCGGCATATTCACCAGGATAATTGATATAAGAGAGTGTAACGATCCGTGGATCGTTATGGTACATGGTTTTACCCACAATCATACCTATTTTTTTCGCCAGGTTGAGGAGTTTCAATGTGATCACCGGCTTTTTCTGGTTGACTTGCGGGGGCATGGCCGGTCTGCCAGTATCCCCGGCCCATACGGCCCGGAAGAGTATGCCGATGATATCCTGTCCGTCCTGGATAAAACGGGAATCGCAACTATTAATTTCTGGGGAACGCACACCGGCTCAGCCATCGGTCTGGTTATGGCTCTGCGCCGGCCCCGGCTTTTCCGTTCCCTGATCCTTGAGGGAACGTTTCTCCCCGGATTTCCCATGCCGCGTGTGGGTGAACTGATCACCAGGGCACGATCTATGATCCGCGAAAAAGGATTGCAGGCTGCCCGTGATGACTGGTTTGACAATGCGGACTGGTTCAGTCATATCAACCGGTTTCCGGAGCGCTGCCGCGTGCAGGAACATCGGATGATGGTCAATGATTTTGATGGCGGCCCCTGGTTGTGTGACCTGGAACCGCGTCCAGTTACACTGGTTGCAACACAATTAAGTGCCATTAAACAGCCGGTTCTCGTTTACAATGGAGCACATGATCTGGATGATTTCAATAAAGCGGCATTGTTTCTAGAAAAGGGGTTGCCCGCGGAAAAGCGCGAAGTCATCCCGGACGCAGGTGGTTTCCCGGCCTGGGAAAACCCTGATCTCGTCAACCGATTGGTTCGATTTTTTTTGGAGGGATTGGCAGCATGACCGGTATTTTACGATCAAAAGGTGGGGGTTCCATCAAAGAGATCATCCAGTTGTACTACCGGTACAATACCTGGGCGAATAATCGAATACTGGACACGGTTGCGTTGCTGGATGAGGACCAGTACCGCGCGAATTCCAACCCCTCATTTGGATCTGTACACAATACTCTGGTACACATTATGAGCGCTCAGTGGATATGGCTCAGCCGCTGGATCGGAAGCTCACCGAAATCTCATTTGGACCCCGCGACATTCTCTGATCTTAACGAAATCCGTACGCGATGGAATGAAATTGAAAGCAATACACAGCGTTTTATTACACGGACGACAGAAGAGGAAATCGGCGGGTCCATTTTCTTTATGAATTCTCAGAATCAAAAGAAAATCTACCCGCTCTGGCAGTTGATGATGCATCAGGTAAATCATGCCACCCAGCACAGAAGCGAGATCGCGCTTATCCTCACCTGTTTCAACCATTCACCGGGTGATCTTGATCTTCGTTTCTTTATCGACAATGAATCATTCATTCCCTGATTGTCGTTGTTAACCAGGCCTCAATGTGAGGCAATAATTCTCCGGACTCCCCATGACAGGTCTTGAAAGACGTAATGCACTACTCCTCTTAACCATCCTTTTGGTTGCGGTGTTTGTGCTGGCCGTCAGTTTTTCCAGTCTGGAATTACAGCCAGGAATGCCTTTACCGGAATTGCAGGAAAACGAGGTAATTGTCAGCTTGCCGGATAATGGCCCGTTGGAACCTTTATCCATTAACCAGTTTTTTAAGATTTTTTTTGGAATACTGCTGGCATGTTCCATTGCTTACATGCTTTATCAACTCTTCCGTGGGGCGAGTTGGCGAAATGTGCTGGCGATTCTCCGTGTATTGGTCATTGTTACTTTGATTATGTCAGTAGTAGTAATCGTTGTGCTTATGATGCCGGTTTCCAGCAGCAAGCCGGAGGTCCAGGTGATGCTTCCCACCCCTAAACCACTGGAAACTGCTCCGCTTGGTCCGGTCCCTCCCGTTTTGATCTGGATTGTCGGGATAGCTTTGCTGGCAACCGGAATCACCATAGTGGTATGGATTTACCGGGCATCGGCAAAACAGGGAACGGCCATTGATATGGTAATGCGCGAAGCCGAAAAAGCCCGTCAGGATTTGTTGATCGGGATTGGTTTGAAGGATGTGATCTTAAAATGCTACCGGGCTATGAGCATGGCGTTGGAGACGGAGCGGGGGATCGAACGGGACCAGTCCATGACCACACTCGAATTTGAGGAAAAACTCACAGCTGCCGGAATTCCATCTGGCCCCGTTTGCGAGTTGACCCATCTCTTCAATTTGGCCCGCTATGGTAATTGGCAGCCGGACGCCGAAGATGAGCGCCGGGCAATTCTTTGTTTTGAGACAATTGCGAAGTTCAGTTGTGAGAAAGAGAAGGCGGATTGATATGAAATTCTCACCCCGGCTTCTAATACTTCTTTTCATTGTGTTGGTCTTTATTTTTGTGGGATTACTGAAATGGCAATCCATTTTTACAGAAATACTTCATCCAGTTTCACTCGTGATCTGGCTGCTTCTACGAATATTTATATTGAGTATTGGTCAGCAATACTACTGGTGGGCTCTAATTCTGGCCGTCCTGGTTCTGGCGGTTCGACTGATTCCCCGGGAAGAGACGATAGCTGAGAAAACTGAAACCAACCAGTTGAATGAGACCATCAACGCCGTAAAGCACTGGCGATCCTTATATATTCCTAACGAATCCAATGCCTACGGGAGGTTTTTGGAGCGGGATTTTTTGCGCATGCTTGTAACCATGTATGCAGCAAAATTACGCATGGCCCCGGATTTTAAATTGTACGACGCGCTGCGCCAGGGGCAGATTTTTATTCCGGAGCATATCCGGAAATCTCTCTACTCCGAACTGCCGCGGAAGGAAAACTGGTCCCTGCACCGGATGATAAAAACGATCCGTGATTGGCCGGTGAAGGTGTGGCGTCGTTCAAGCGGCCGTGATATTGAAGAGCATTACCGGATGATCGAAGATGTGTTGGATTTTTTTGAATCTTCACTGGAGATGAAACATGACAATTGAAACAAAAAACTCAATGACAATAGAACAGGTAGCGGATCTTTCCGCACAGGTTATTCAAGAAGTTGAAAAGGCCGTGATCGGAAAGCGGGATGTGCTTGAGCAAATGATGGCCGCTTTTCTCTCCACTGGCGGCCATATTTTGATGGAAGATTATCCTGGCCTGGCCAAAACCCTTATTGCTAATTCCTTCGCGTCTGCTCTGGGAATGCAATTTAAGCGAATCCAATTCACGCCTGATCTTCTTCCGGGGGACATAACCGGCGGATACGTTTTTGAAAGCGACAAAAACCGGTTCATGCTGCGCAAGGGTCCGATTTTTACCAACATCCTGCTGGCAGATGAGATCAACCGTGCTTCCCCAAAGACACAATCCGCTTTATTGGAAGCCATGCAGGAATATCAGGTGACGCTTGAAGGCGAAACTCAATCCCTTCCCGATCCGTTTATTGTCATCGCCACCCAGAATCCAATTGAATATGAGGGTACTTTTCCTCTGCCCGAAGCCCAGTTGGACCGCTTCATGGTCAAGATATCAGTGGGATACCCACTGCCGGAAGAAGAGGATGAGATACTGCGACGCAGAGCTGACCGGAAAATGGATGCGGTGACATTGAAGGCCATCACAGCGCCAGAGGTTTTTTTGCAAATGCGTGCTGCTGTTGAGGGAGTGTATGTAGATGCTGATGTACGGCGTTACATGGTTGATCTGGTGGATAAGTCCCGAAGCCACCGGCAGGTGGCTGTTGGCGTGAGTCCGCGTGGCTCACTGGCCCTGTTTAAATTGGCACGGGCCTGGGCGGCCATCCATGGACGCGGTTTTGTCATTCCGGACGATGTCAAACAGTTCATTCAGCCTGCGCTTGCGCATCGAATTATCCTGGATCCAAGCCTGTGGGACGTCAAAAAATCGGAAAACAGGATAGTAGATGAGATCACCTACTCTGTTCCCGTACCGGTGCTCAAGCCAGAGAATGAGTAGCAAAGTTCGGGTTGTCTCTCTGGTTATCCTGGGTTTGCTGGTCGCGGCAATGATTGCCCGCAGCAGCGACGCGGCCTGGCTTATTATGCCATTGGGGGTGTATTTATTCGTGGGTTTTTTGCAAACCCCCGATAAGACAAAGGTTAAGCTTTCAGCCACTCGAACGTTGGAGCAGAATCGCAGTGGTGAACAAATGGATGTTTCTTCCACTGTTCTCTTGAAAAACGAGTCGGGTTTTCCTGTCTCCCTGTGGATGGGGGAATTGGTTGATCCTGAGACTGTGATCACCGATGGTGAACTGGCACTACATGTGTCCCTCCATCCGGATGAAACGGCAAAGTTGGTTTACCAATTTTGCGCTTCACGGGGAGATTTCTCCTGGGAGAATATCAATATCCGGGTCAGCGATCCACTTGATCTGGTATCTTTCGGATTGTCCCTGCCCGCGTCTGGCGATATTCAGGTCAGGCCGTTGATCCATAAATTCAAACCAATCGGACTTCGTCCACGCAGCACATTGCATTCGCCCGGATCCATCCCGGCGCGGCTGGGTGGAAGTGGGACGGATTTTTATGGCGTTCGTGAATATCACCCCGGCGATCCGCTGCGGTCCCTTGACTGGCGGATGACAGCACGATACCCGTTCAAATTCTTTACCAAGGAATTTGAGCAGGAAGAAATTGCCGATATCGGGTTGATCCTGGACGCGCGGCAAAACATGGAAATGGTGGTGAATGGGGAAAGCCTGTTTGAGCACAGTGTTAATGCCGCGGCATCATTGGCTGAGATGTTCCTGCATCAGGGCCACCGGGTGAGCCTGCTGGTTTTTGGAAAACGTCTCTCCATTGTATTTCCGGGATATGGCAAAATACAACTTCATCGGATAATGAGTTGCCTGTCAAAGGCGAATGTGGAAGTGGATGATCGTATTTCCACGCATCTGGATTTCCTGCCCATCCGGGTATTTCCCAGCCGGTCGACGATCATTTCCATCAGCCCTCTGGCATCGGGTGATAAAAACCTGTATCAGCGGTTAAAGGCAAACGGTTATCAGGCTGTACTGATCAGTCCGGATCCTATCCATTTTGGGAA
>JAAYYW010000437.1 GCA_012515195.1 Leptolinea sp. | reverse complement strand
CTGTACCACCTGCAATGCCTGCGTGGAAGCCTGTCCGGTATTGATCAATCCACTGGATATAATATTGCAGATGCGACGGTATGAAATTCTCACCCTCGCCAGTGGACCATCGGACTGGACCCCAATGTTTACCAGCATGGAAAATACCGGAGCGGTATGGCAAGTTCCCGAAGAACGATCAGCGTGGATCCAAAAAGACTCCTGACCAGAGATGGAGTCCGATGAACCTTTTTGCAAAAAAAAAACACAACTCGAAATAATGAAAGTGAAAACAATGGCGGAAATGAAAGCTGCAGGAGAGCAACCCGAAATCCTGTTTTGGGTAGGATGCGCCGGGAGTTTCGACAGCCGGGCACAACAAATCAGCCGTAAATTAGTGGAAATTTTGAACCAGGCCGGAATTTCATTTGCCATTCTGGGGAACGAAGAAATGTGCACGGGTGATCCCGCGCGCCGGGCTGGCAACGAATTTGTTTTCCAAATGCTCGCGCTGCAAAATATCCAAATTCTCAATGAATACGAGGTGCGCAAGATCGTGACAACCTGTCCCCACTGTTTTAATGTTATCAAAAACGACTACCCCGCACTGGGTGGTCATTACGACATCATTCATCACAGTGAATTGTTGAAATCGTTGCTTGATGAAGGCAGAATCAAGGTACAGGGAGATGTGTTCAAAGGGAAGAAAATTACTTACCACGATTCCTGCTACCTGGGAAGGGCCAACAATATCTACGAAGCACCGAGGGACGTTCTGGAACATTTGGATAATGAGATTGTTGAAATGTCCCGATCCCGTTCCAGGGGATTATGTTGCGGTGCTGGTGGTGCTCAGATGTGGAAAGAGGACGAACCGGGGGATAAACGGATCAATGTGGAACGCACCGAGGAAGCCATTGGAACAGGAGCGGACATCATTGCCGTCAATTGCCCTTTTTGTTTGACTATGATGTCGGATGGGATCAAAGCCAAAGAAAAACAGGGAAGTATTATGGTGTATGATATAAGTGAGCTAATTTTGCAGAACCAAAAATAGGGGTAGTCTATTACATATGGAAACAACGTATGCTCAAACCCTCACAGATGAGGCACGGATATGGATATATCAGGCAGACAGATTGCTCAATGAGCAGGAAATCGCCTGTATCTCCAGGAAATTGGATAAATGGCAAAGCGAGTGGAATACGCACGGCAAACCGCTGTACAGCTCAGCCTGGGTAGAAGATAATCTTTTTCTGATCCTGGCTGTGGATGAATCCCGTCAACCAGCCAGTGGTTGTTCCATCGATTCTTCAGTTCATTTTATCCGCCAGATAGGATCGAGAATCAACATCAATTTTTTCGAACGGATGAATTTTGCTTACGTGAATGAAGAGGGGCAGATCCAGTTAACCTCAGACAAGGAATTGGCCCGATTGCACCAAAAAGGCGTGATCAGTGATGAAACCTTGTTCTATGACACTACGCTGAGCCGGAAAGGCGACTGGCAGGACCGTAAACTGGTTCCCCTGAAAGACAGCTGGCATAAAAGATTTTTGTAAGCGCAGAATTTTTTTTGCGATTTTACTCTTTATACTATGTGGAAGCACATAAAACAGAAAATCTATGCTCAAAAAAGTAAAGAAATGGCTCGGAATTGAAGGTGTTCGAATTACGGTAGATGTACCGGAAGATATTTTCCTTCATGAAAAAAAAGTCAGCGGAACCTTGATTTTGGAAAGCAAACAGGAGAGCACCATCAGCCAGATAAGGATGCGTCTGATTGAAAAATACAGCCGTGGCCGGAAGCACAACAAACTCATCGACGAATACCTTTT
>JAAYYW010000436.1 GCA_012515195.1 Leptolinea sp. | reverse complement strand
CTTGGAGGAAGCCTGTGCAAGAATTCTCGGAGGGTAAAATGATACGTTCTATGTTCACAGCAATCAATTCCATGTACTTAAACCAACAGTACCTGGATGTCGTGGCAGATAATCTGTCCAATGTAAACACACCCGGTTTTAAAAGCAGCTTTGTGCGCTTCAAAGACCAGTTTGCACAATCGGTTAGTGTAGGCGGTGCCCCATCTGATAGTCTGGGGGGTATCAATCCTATGCAAATTGGACTCGGTACAAATTTAGGTACAATTGGTAAGAGTTTTTCGCAGGGAGCTTTAACTTCCACCGGTAATGATCTGGATATGGCCATTTCTGGAGATGGATTCTTTGTTTACCAGCATGGTGAAGAATCGCGTTTCTTCTCACGCGATGGTTCGCTGGCGATCGATAATGACGGCGTTCTGGTCCACTCTACTTCCGGTGATAGGATACAAGGCTGGTCTGTTGGTCCTGATGGAATTTTGGACACAACAAATATGGGTGATATTCAACTTCCTATGAATGACACTGTAGCACGGGCAACAACTGAAGCCAACTTTCTCGGGAACCTGGATTCTCAAAACACGATACCAGCGGAAACTAATACTGCAAATCTCTATGGCAATCTCAGGGATTCGGATAGTACAACAACAATCTCATTTAACGTAGTAAATGAAAGCGGAGCAGTCCAAAATGTTTCATTCACCTTGACAAGGGTAAATCCAACAACATGGACCTATAATGATCCGACATATGGAACAGGTACTGTTATCTTTGACGGAATCGGACATACAACATCATCTACTAATTTATCTGTTGGTACGAACACAGTTGCAGTAAATTGGTCAGAAGTACGTCAAACATCGCTGGCGACAATTGTAGGATTGACAAATCATGATGGAATTGAGGCTGGATATTATGACGTCACAATGGGTGTGTATGATATTTTGGGTGATCTTCAAACAGTAGCACTCCGCTTCACACGTACCACCCTTCCAAGAACTTGGAGTATTTCAGTTACTCCAGATCCGAGTGACCCAACACCTCCTAGCTTGGTGAATCCTGATGGAACTCCACTTGACCCAGCTACGCCAGCGATAATTACTTTCAATGATGATGGCCAATATCTGAGTTCTAATGCAATTGTAAGTGTTCCTGCATCAGAAGGCGCCCGCACTCCGACTATTGTAAATCTAGACCTGACCGGAATGACCATGTTGGCCACATCGGATACTGTTGCTATGGCCAGTCAAGATGGTCTGGCAGCTGGTTCCTTAATGGGGTTGACTGTCTCATCCAATACAGGAGAGCTATATGGTGCTTATTCCAATGGCGACCAGCGGTTAATTGGACAACTGGCATTGGCCACATTTATCAACCCGGCGGGACTTGTTCGTACAGGTGGAAACAATTTTATCGCCGGTTTGAATTCTGGAGAACCTAATTATGGCGCTGCTGGAACGGGTGGGCATGGAACGATTGCCTCAGGTTATATTGAAGGCTCCAACGTGGATATGAGCCGCGAGTTCTCCAATATGATCCTGGCGCAGCGTGGTTTCCAGGCTTCCTCCCGCATCATCAACGCTTCCGATGAGATTTTGCAGGAACTGGTGAACCTGGGACGGTAAGAAGGATCAGGAATAAAGGAAAGCAGGGTGACCTGATATGGTAATCCAGGGTTTGCAGCCGGTACAACCCGGCGCCCGACCGATTGATCAACCGCTACAGCTCCACCTGAATCAAAAGGTGACAGCCGAGATACTCAGCGTGAATGGTGAACAGATCGATATGGTCATTCAGGGTGTTCGGGTGGTCGGCCGGCTGCAAACCAATGATCAATCAGCCATTCTGGAGGGCCGCAGACTGGCCCAGTTCATTGTCAAAGGATCCATTGACGGAGTCCTGCAACTGGCAATGGCGCCCACCGGAGAAAGCACTCTGGTGTCTCAGCCGGCGTCAACAATGGCCGCCCTGGCGCAAAATCTGTTGGTACTGAATAATATAGAAATATCAGAACAAAATGTAATGCTCGGGAAGGCCTTGCTAACCCATGGCCTTCCCGTTACCCAACAGATGATGGATGAATTGTCCCAGTCCCTTAATGGAATAGCCAATTGGGGGCAAACAGAAGCGGATATGGCTGCAGCGCTAAAAGCAGGAGGGATGCCTTTGACAGAAAACACCCTGGCATTGGCATTACAGACTTTGCCAACCCTGGCTGACAGTGTCAGCCGGCTTCAGGCGCAACTGTCAAATTTGGTCGCCGGACAGGCCGGACCTGAGATCAAACAACTGGCAGAGCAGGCGGTAAAGCTTTTACAGTCTGCCACGATTGATTGGTCGAAAGATCTACCCAATTTACTCAACGATCTCAGGCAGGCTATTTCCGTCTGGGGAAAATCGTTGGAAGCTGAACTGGCCAAAATGCTCACTGGAGATGGCGTTCAAAAGAGTGAGGGTTGGATGTCACTGGTTCAGCTGCGTAAAGCCCTGGAAAACGAAGGTATGCGCAACGCAGCCCGTTCGATCGATCAGTTCATTGAGGGTGTACGGCAAATGCAATTCCTAAACACGGCCAAACCGGTAGAGAACGGGAATCCGCCCTGGCTGCTGGTGAATTTGCCTGTCGCGGCGCATGCGCAAGGACAACAAAACCAGGAAGTGTTCTACCCGGCAAGTTTGCGCATAGCCTATAGGACCCATGGGAAGGTCAAGCGGATCGATCCTGATAACACACGTCTTGTGTTGACCGTTGACCTACAGGATGGAAATTATGTTACGGCTGATCTATCCGTTATTGGGAAAAGGGTAGGTGCCTGGCTTTCAGTCTCGTCTGATGAGCTCAAGGAGCAGGCAATCGCCAGTTTACCGGACCTGGAGGGACGTCTGGAAAAACTTGGATTGCTATTAAAAATGGCACATTGTGATGTGGCTTCAATAGGACCGGTTATGAGCGAGAACGAACCAGAAATCTATCCGGGTTCCCGTGGAATTAACCTGGAGGTATGACCATGGGATTACCATCCAATCCGACGGGAAAAAGAGAGATAAAAACAGCTATTGCGCTGGAATACAATCCTGAAGAGGATGGTGCTCCTCGCGTTATTGCTACTGGAAGGGGGGAAATTGCTGATAAAATTTTACAGATAGCTCAGGCAAACCAGATCCCAATCAAAGAGGATCCGATCCTTGCTCAGGCACTTTCGCTTGTGGATCTCGAAGAAGAAATCCCATCAGAATTATATGCCGTGGTTGCCGAAGTTTTGGGATGGGTTTATCGACTTCGCAAAAAGAACATAGAGGAATAAACTGGAAATGGCATTACCTGGAAAACCGGCTGTTGAACGAAGACAATACTACCGGTTATTATATCCGCCGGAACTGGCTCCTGAAGTTGTCATATTGGGAATCACTTTTCCTGTTATGGATATTTCCGAAAAGGGGATTCGATTTCGCAAAAACTTCACAACCCGGTTGGATACAGGACAAAGTGTGAGAGGAACAGTCATATTTCAAGACCTGTCAAAATTTGAGTTTTCGGGGTATGTGCTGCGTGTTGTGAACAGGGAAGCCGTGGTGATATTCTTAAAAACTCTTCCCTACCAGAGGATCATGTCTGAACAACGCTATATTCAACGAAATTCGCAGTAAGAACACTGTTTGACAGGATTCAATGTCAAGCTATTGGGGGAAAACGATAGATGATGAAAGAAAAGAAGTAGTTCCATTACCAGCAATGACGGAAAACAACATCGCTTTTTGTGTGTTTATGTTTTCTTCCAACGTTTTTTATGAAGGGTTTACTGAGGTTTAGCCCGCATATCGTTAGGATAGTATAAGGATTCCACTACGAATCCGGCATTTGATACTACTTTTGCGGAGTACCAGTTTGTTGTATTCTTGTATTATCAAACAAATGGGCTTTATCGCATCTGATTTGTGGACTTCACGTCCAGTTTGCTTGATTCTCGGTGGCTTTACGGCCGCACATCATGAAGCAAGGATTTCCTTATGGAATTAAATTTTGATCTGGCTGAAGACGAGTTCCCCATTTTTATGGCTGAAACGGATGAGCAATTACAGGT
>JAAYYW010000056.1 GCA_012515195.1 Leptolinea sp. | reverse complement strand
TTTTGAAGGCTTTTTCCAATTCAATGCTGATTTCTTCATCTTCCAATGGCGCAATGTGAGGGAGCATTTCAACAATGGTCACCTGGCTGCCAAAGGAATTCCATACGGTGGAGAATTCCAAACCAATGGCTCCACCTCCAATTACGATGGCAGAGGCGGGCAGGTTTTCCTGTAATATGGCTTCCTGATAGGTGACCACTTTTTTCCCATCAATGGCTACTCCCGGGATGGGGGTGGAGTGGGAACCGGTTGCGATAATAATATTTTTCGCGGTCAAGTCCTGGGATTTCCCATCCGCATCGGTTACGGTTACAGTTGTTTTGTTCTTTAACGCGGCGGTGCCCATAAAGACATCCACGTTGTTCTTCTTCATCAGGAAACCAACACCCTTGGTCAGGCGGTTTGAAACCTGACGGGAGCGTTTAACGGCTGCGCTAAAATCCAATTGCAAATTATCGAAGGAAATACCAAACTCTTTGGCTCTGTGGCGCAGCGTGTGCGCCAACTCAGCGTTCTTAAGCAGAGCTTTTGAGGGAATGCACCCAACATTCAAGCACACTCCACCCAACCATTGTTTATCGATAATGGCTGTTTTGAGGCCAAGCTGGGATGCGCGAATCGCGCTGACGTATCCGCCGGGTCCGGCACCGATTACAACTAGATCATATTCTGCCATAGGGTCCTCTTTTCCATGCCGTGTTTTGAATGAATAACCGTCAATTTCAACCGATAAACCAAGTCAAAATGGATTATACCCATTTATTAATACGGAAATTTGTGGATAATGGGCAAATCTCATGGTTTTGTATAAGAATTGTGAAAGAAATCCATGAAAAAAGAGTTTGGATTTTCGGGGTGTAAATCCTGATTGCATGTTAAAATACTATTTACTAATGGAAAAATTAGTACTTAATAAATTGGAATAGAGAATGAACATACTTGTATACGGTGCAGGAGTTCTGGGTAGTCTTTTAGCGCATGTGCTTTACCACGAAGGCAACAAAGTTACCCTGGTGGCCAGGGGAAATCGGTTGGCTGAATTGCGTGAGCATGGTCTGGTAATCCGTCATTATTTACAATTTCAAACAACTATTGATCACATCCCAGTCGTGGAGCGAATGGAACCCGACGATGAGTATGATCTGTGTTTTGTGGTCATGCAACGCCAACAGTTGGATGCGATCCTACCGGAGGTCAGTGCCAGTACAGGGTGCCATGACCTTGTTCTGGTGGGCAATAATCCGACCGCGGTTGAGACAGCCGATTGGATACAAAAAAATAGTCCTGTAGAGAAACGCGTTGCCTTTGGCTTCCAATCCAGCGGGGGACGTCGGGAAAAAGGCAGGGTGATAAGCATTCATAAAGGTGCAGGGTATATGACTCTGGGAAATCTTGAAAAGGACAGAGACTTTGATCAAAAGATCCGTCAGGCTTTTTCCGGGACGAAATATCATCTGGAATTTAGTGAAGATATGGATGCCTGGTTAAAATGTCACGCGGCATTTGTTATTCCCATCGTTTTTGCCTGTTATTACACGGATGGCGATTTGCGCCGGGTGGCGTGGAATTCGAGATTTATAAACCGAATAATTGACGCGATCGATGACGCTTACCGGGTTGTAAAAGCAGCCGGGTATCCCATTATGCCGCCGGAAGATGATGATTTTCTGTCAAGAGACCGCTCCAAAATATCCTGGATGTTGAAACTGATGGCGGCGACTCCGATTGGAAAGCTGGCTGCCAGTGACCATGCCATGTCAGCTCCGGCTGAAATGCACCGCCTGTATGACGATTTCTGCCTGCTTAAACAAAAAGCCGGCATTGAGACGCCGGCATGGGATGAGATGTCCGGTTACATGCAAAAATACTGAGCCGTCAGATCAGCCGGTCGCCTTCCGCGTTGGCAGCGTCTTCCCGGTAGTGGCAGCCGCGGCTGTGGCGGTTGTGCAGCGCCGCCTGAGCAATGATCAAGGCGACCTCAACAGCGTTACGCAGGCCGATGAGCCCGTCGCTCAATTTGGTGGTGCGGTAGAAGGTCTCGATCTCGTTCCACAGGTGGCGTAATTCGCGGATGGCACGAGACAGGCGTTCTTCACTTCGAGCCAGACCGACATAATGCCACATAATATTCTGAATAGTCTGCATATCACCCTGAATAAGGGCTGAGTCGGCGTCTTCGAACAGGCCGCTTTCATCCCATTGAGGGATCTCTTCGCGGGCTGGAAGGCACTGTCCGGCACATTCTTTTAATTGCCGCGCGATATGAAGCGCGGTACGGTTTCCCCAGACGAGGCCTTCCAACAGTGACGTGGACGCCAGCCGGTTGGCGCCATGCAGACCGGTGCAGCTGATCTCTCCGACGGCATACAGGTTGTTAATATTTGTCCGTCCCCATTCATCTACAAGAACACCACCGCAAAAATAGTGAGCAGCCGGAACTACAGGTATGGGGTCCTTTGTGATGTCGATACCCGCTTTCAGGCAGGTGTTGTAGATATTTGGGAAGCGTTCGCGAATGGCTTCGGCTTCCATTCGGGTGGCAACGTCCAGAAGCACATATGAATAACCATGAGTTTCCATCTGATGGTGTATGGCACGGGCAACAACATCACGCGGAGCAAGGTCTTTCCACTCGGGGGAATAATCTGCCATGAACGCGCGGCCTTCCGGTGTAAGCAGAATAGCGCCTTCACCGCGCACGGCTTCGCTGATCAGGAAGCCTTCAGCTCCGGGGGTGACCAACGTGGTCGGGTGAAATTGCACATATTCCGCATTGACGATCCGTGCTCCGGCGCGACTTGCCATAGCCAGTCCATCGCCCCGAGCGCCCGCCGGATTGGATGTGTTGCGATAAATACGGCCGATACCCCCGGTGGCCAGAATGGTCATATCTGCCAGATAACGGTGAACGGTGCGGGCTTTGCGATCGAACGCGAATGCTCCGTGGCATACCAGTGGATCATAGGTGAGCATTGGGTCGCGCGAATGGTGGGGAAATGTGATCAGGTCAACAGCTGTCATATTCGGCAATATGGTGATGTTTGGACAGCGCTGCATGGCCGCCACCAACCCATTGATGATCGCCTGACCGGTTCCATCGCCAACATGCAATATGCGCCGCTTGGAATGGGCGGCTTCACGACCGTATTCCGGCTCGCCATCCGGTTCGCTGTCAAAATGGATGGCAGCTTTCTTGATCAGAATCTCCTGGATGAGCTCAGGTCCTTCTTCTGCCAGGATGCGGGCGGCTTTGGGAGAACTGGCTCCGGCGCCGGCAGATAGAACATCCTTAACCAGCAGATCCGGGTCATCATCATGACCGCGCCCGACAATCCCCCCCTGGGCATATTTCGTGTTGGATTCATCAGGTTCGGGCTCGCGGGTTATGACCAGTATCTTGCATTGAGGATCCTCGGCAAGGCGCAAGGCTGCCGTTGCACCGGCAATACCGCAGCCGATAATCAGAACGTTTGACGTTTCGAGGTGTACTTTTTTATCAGCCAATGGCGATCATCCGCTCCACCGCGCGGACAGCCCTCACGCGGATCTCTTCCGGTACCTCGATCACGATCTTGTTCTGCTGCAACGATTCCAGCGTGTTCTCCATCGTGATCTGATTCATATGCGGGCAGCGCACCATACACAGGCGGAGCATGTTTTTGTCAGGATTGGCTGCGGCGATGTTTTCGCCCATCGAACATTCGGTCAGCAACAGGTAATGCGGAGCGTGCGTGTTTTCCACGTATTTGATCATAGCCATGGTGCTGCCGGAAAAATCGCAGGCAGCGGTTACTTCAGGGCTGCATTCGGGGTGGGCAAGAATGAGTACGTCCGGGTATTGTTCACGTACCCGTGTAATGTCGTCAAGTGTGTATTTTTCGTGCACTTCGCAACGGCCATTCCAACCGATCATCTGGTAATCCAGGTCTGAAGATGGTGCATCGGGTATCGTCAGTGTGGGAAAGATAATGTGTTTGCCGGTCTCGCGGGCTACATTCCCCGCCAGGAATTCATCTGGCAGAAAGATGACTGTTTGTGAGCCGAGCGATTCGACAACAGCTACCGCATTACCTGATGTACAGCAGATATCCGATTCAGCTTTAACATCAGCATAGGTATTGACATAGGTCACCACCGGGACACCGGGAAACCGTTCTTTAAGGGCACGCACATCGGCAGCGGTAATGCTGGCTGCCAACGAACAACCCGCATCCGCAGGAAGCAGCACAGTTTTGGTCGGGTTGAGAATTTTGGCTGTTTCGGCCATAAATTTCACGCCGCAAAACACAATTACGTCTTTGTCGGTTGCAGCCGCTTTTCGGCTCAACTCCAGTGAATCACCCACAAAGTCGGAGATCGAATTGTAGAGGATGGGTTCCATATAATTATGCCCAAGAATCACGGCGTTGCGTTCCTTCTTTAGGCGGTTGATCTCAACCGCGATCTCCGCTTTGTAGCGAATCTCGCCATCAGGGACAACATTTCCGACCATGCTTTTTAGATGTTCGTACATTTGTTGTGAGTTCATTTTTATTTACCTTCGTACTTGAAACTTACATCAAAAACGATCACGGAATGGGTTAACGCACCCACTGAGATATAGTCTACACCGGTTTCTGCCACTGGGCGGATGGTTTCGAGTGTGATGTTGCCGGAGGCTTCCAATTTAGCGCGTCCATTCACCATTTCTACGGCTTCACGCATCATGTCCGGGCTCATATTGTCCAGCATGATCCACTCGACGCCCAGCGAAAGCGCTTCCGACACATCGGCCAATGTGCGTGTTTCCACTTCAATTTGAAGGTTGCCGGCATGAGATCGCGCCATTTCAACGGCTTTTGTGATGGAGCCGGCAAAATCGATGTGGTTGTCTTTGATCAGGACCATATCATACAGCGCGTGTCGGTGGTTTTTTCCGCCACCGCGTTTGACAGCCAGCTTGTCCAGGTCGCGCAGACCGGGTGCGGTCTTGCGGGTATCGAGGACGACTGCTTTTGTCCCGGCAATGGCATCCATATACTGCCGGGTCATGGTGGCAATACCAGACATGCGTCCCAGGAAGTTCAATGCGGTGCGTTCACCGGTCAACAGGGCGCGGGCCGGACCTTCCACGCTGGCCAGCAGGGCTTTATTTTCAACGTGTGTGCCTTCTTCCACCCGGGCAGTGAACGTCACCCCGGGATCGACGAGTTCATAGACAGCCTGTGAAACATCCAACCCGGCGATGATGCCATCCTGTTTGGCGATGATGCGCCCCTTCATAACAGCCTCTTCCGGCACGATGGCGTTAGTGGTCGCGTCTCCGGGGCCGATATCTTCGGCCAGCGCATGCCGGATGCAGTCCTCGATTTCCTGTGTGATGGTTAATGCTGAACGAGTCATTGGCAGAGTCCTGTTATCAGGGATTATTTCGAGTATACAATGAACGGTTCTCTTTGAAGATATGTTTTTTTCTTATTCCCCTTGGAAAAAACCGACATTTCCTTATTTTGAAACAACCTGTTTTCGACAAAATTTCATATCACAGTAAGGTTTTCCCAGAGCTAGCGTACCAGAACGGGAAAAATCAAAACCACACTTTTCACTCAGATAGGGAAAGAAAACTTCATCCCCGTAACAGGTTGAGTAATAGCAATAAGCGGGGTTTCCCAATAAACGTGCAACTTCTGCCCAAGCGCAATACACCACATTAAGTTGAAACTCATCCGGAGTATTTGTTACAACAAGGGATTCTTCCAGACCTTTATCTTTCATCGCCTCTGCCATGGCAATGTAATATTTCTTGAATGGAGGAAGAAAATCACCTTTACCAATTTCCAGAAAGGTTTCGGGGGTGGCGAACATCTCTGAAAAAACCGGGATGGATATCCGCTGGGAGAGGTTTCTTCTTAACTCTGCAGCTTTTTCCATTCCCAGGGTGTCTGCCATTACTTTTGCCACTACGATCTTGCGAATGATAGTTTTCAGGTTCTTTTCTGATATTCCCCTGGCTTTTAAGTTGGACCAGTCGAGAGTCTCAGCAAACTTGATGGTCGATTTGATATCTGTCAGAAAATGAATTGTCCCTTTTATTCCCAAATATTGAAAAATTTTCCCTATCATCTCCAACGCGGGCAAGATCAATTGAAGTCTCTTTTTCAGAGGAACGCGAGATTGTTCGCTTATTGTGAGAATGTCTATTCCGTAGTTTGGCAGCTCATTAACCTGCATACAAAATCCCTCAATAAAAAGAATCATTCCTGTGATCGGTGTACAGGAGCTTGATGGAGTTTATCACAGGAGAAAATGACCCGTTTGCCGGCAATTCGGAAAGTGGAAAATTGTGTGGGCGCAGCAGAAAATGAGAGCGAAAGATTCTTGCCCCGGCTAGCAGAGTAATGAAAAATGCAATTGGGGTTCGTAAATATGCGTATCAATTTCACCAGGTTGACCCTATAAAAGGGATTTTTGATTACGAATCAATACAACAATTTAAAAATCCCTTACAATAAACTGACCAGTCAGTCAATAAAAGGAGATGGTTATGTCACCCAGACCGGATGTCAGCGATGCCAGAAAAAAGCAGATCATTGATGCGGCCATTAATGTTTTTAACAGGGCTGGATTCAAGGATGCCCGTATGGAGGATATTGTCAAAGAGGCTGGAATCAGCAAGGGATTGGTGTACTGGTATTACAAAAGCAAGGAAGAGTTGATCATTGCCATAACTGATCATCTTTTTGGTGAAGAATTCAATCGAATGGAACAGGCTGATGATCCATCCATCCCCCCACGGGAATGTTTGACCCGTTATTTTGATCTGTATGTTATTGATTTGGCTGGAATGCTGGCATTCTCGCCGATCATTTACGAGCTTTACGCCCTGGCTTTTCGCAATGCGACTGTCAAAAAGGTCATGCGGGGTTATCTTGAGAGGTTTATTCGGTCAGTGGAGCCCATTATTCAACGGGGAATTGATGCAGGAGAATTCAATACGGTGAACGCCAGACAGGCAAGTATCGCATTTGGGTCGCAAATCGAGGGAACGTTGCTTCTGTGGGCCTATGCGCCGGATAGTATGGTTGTTGAAAAACAATTACAGGAGGGGATATCCATGTTGATCAAATCACTAATACAGGAGGAAACAGAAGATGCAAAGTGAACAGTATGACATACCCTGTTCCGTGCAAGAATCGCCGGAATGCCAATCCTGCGTGAACCACAAAAACCTGAGCTGCCGCTATGACGCGGCTGATCTGTTCCATTTCTTGATCTTCTTTATGCCATTCGCGATTACGGCGATTGGTGGAGCCATCGTGTCCGGAATGGGTGTCTATCTTTGGTTCTGGCTGGCCTACGCCTTTTTCTTCTTTTATATCTGGGAGGCCAATGTGCTTTGCAGTCATTGTCCCTATTGGGCTGAGCCTTCCCGTGTTCTACATTGCAATGCCAATTATGGGGTTATCAAGCTGGTGCGTTATAAACCGCAGCCGATGTCCCGCAGCGAACAGGC
>JAAYYW010000435.1 GCA_012515195.1 Leptolinea sp. | reverse complement strand
CTTCAACATCCGCGCCGAGAAAAGCGCGTGCGGCGGCAGTAGGTTTGATGAAGAGCTGATCGTCACACACCAACGCGACGATCTTGCCTTCGCAATATATGGCATATTCGCCAAACATTTTTCGGGCTGTCAACATCCCCGCGCCTGACATTTGTTCCAGCAAGTAATCAACAGTTTCTTTTCGGGTTCCCATGATGACTATTATACAGAATCATTGAGAGGAAATCAGCGCCAGAAACCGGTATGTACGGCGCGGGCTTCACGGTCCAGTTCGAGGCATGGACCTTCCACCTGTACAGGCTGCGCGCTATGACTGAAAACCTCACGACAGGGTAATAATAGATGTTCAGGTGACGGACCAACGATGTCAATTAGATCGTTCACGCCCAGGGCAAACACCACCCGTCCGATACGGCTCCAATGAATTGCGCCGGCACACATGGCGCAGGGTTCGGTGCTGCAATATAGAGTACATGTGGAAAGCTGATCAGGAGTAACGTCGCGCACGGCCAACCGCACCAGGTTGGTCTCGGCATGGCAGGTCACATCTCGGCTGGTAGTTACCGTGTTTTCAACTCGAAACAGTTCCAGGCCGGTGCCATCGACCAAAATGGCGCCAAAGGGATGGTTACCGTGTTCACGCGCCAGGCGGGCTATGTCAATGGCGGTACGTAAAAAAGAGATGTCCCGGTTGTCCATATGATTGGCTCCATGAGTGAGATGGTACTATTGTAATCTCCCACTTAGATCTTAATCTAAGAGATGACCGGTTATTAAGTTCTAGAAGAAACTATGAATTCAATGGAAAACAGACAAAAGGCAAGGATCGAACGTGGATGGATTCCGGCTGGATATGAACTTTCATGGGGGGACAAATCCACTCGGGAATTGATTTCCCTGTTGGAGAATCGAGATGCCATCGCGCGGACAGCGGCGGCACGTTTGCTGGGGCAACGGGGGGAAACGCTCCCTGTTCCCGCGCTGTGTGCCCGGTTGCAAAAGGAGACGGCATTATACAGCCGTCTGGCTGCCGCAGAGGCATTGGTACAAATCGGAGAACCGGTGTTGCCGCGTCTTGTCAGTCTGTTGGGGCGTATCGGCCAGAATCAGCACACCTCACTGCCAACGCGCGGATTTTACAAACGGAGCTTTCCACTTCCGAGAGACCTGGCAGCGCGGGTGCTCATCCGCGCCGGAACTCCTGCGTTGCCATTCCTTGAACGTGTTGTTCAGGATGGCGAACCATTCCAGGCAAGGGAGGCGGTCGATGCCATTGGACATATTGCTCTAACAACCATGGATACCCGCTCCGAAAGGGTGCTGATCACAGCCTTCCGTTCTGCTTCGAATGACCCAATTCTCCGATGGAAACTCATCCGCGCCTTTCGGTCATTTTCATCACCGGATACGCGTGAGATCTTGATGGATGTCATTCTTAATGACAGTCACCCGGAACTACGATGGGAAGCTGTCAGAAGCCTTGGGCTGATGAAGGAAATCCCACCAGATGTTCTGGAACATGCCCGAAATGACCCTGATGTTGAAGTCAGGAGCATGGCACGGTTGTTCATGGGCTGAGCAGGTCAGTCCAGAATATTGATCAAACTGTTGATCCATGGCCGGTAGCGCTCTGGATTCCACCAGGCAGGTTTAGGTTCGGGTTCCCAGGAGGATATGGCCTGTTTGGCTATGTGGTATCCAGTATCCATCAGCTCCACAGATCGGCGGAAATCCCACAGAGGGACCGGAGGGTCCCCTTTCAGCACAATATGTTTGACCGGTATCCCCTGTGATTCTGCCAGCTTGATCTCCAATTGCACGAGGCGGGTCTCGATCGTGCGGTTTACTTTCCACAGTAGAGGACGGATTCCCGATGCCTCCTCTGAATCCTCTTCCAACGGATCGAACAGGTCGAGGGCGATGATCTCTGTGGCACCCTGCTGGACAGCCGCCTCAACCGGAAGATTGCTTACCGCTCCGCCGTCCATCAGGTAGCGGCCATCTTTCTCTTCCGGCAGTATCCAGGGTGGCAGTGACATTGATGCCAGTACACTGTCAAGAATACGCTCCTCCGGGTCAATGCCAAACACAACCGGTAGTCCGCTATTTAGATCAGCTGCCACCGGGTGGAGATAGACACTGTCCAGGTCTTTAAACCGTAGATCCGGTTTGATCCCGTTCTCAATGGCGAAATCCCTTACCTTTTGAAAGGAATGACCGTTGCGGGGTTTGAAGAGAATACGCATGGTTTCCCACCACAGATTGGGTGAGATCAGTTCGGCGCGCATGGTAGCCTGCCAGATTTGATCCAATTTTTCAATACCGTTAAGGTCAAATCCATGGATGGACAAGAAGGCGCCATTGGCGGCACCGATCGATGTGCCGGTTACCAGATCGGGTTGATATCCGGCTTCCAGTAACGCGCGGATGGCTCCTACCTGCAATGCGCCGCGGGACCCTCCACCGCTCAATACAAAAGCCAGTCTCCTGTCAAAATTCCATCGTTTCATAAAAGGTCACCTGTATTCATACATACGGTTTATTGCATGTTATGTTTCACTTATGTGCAGAAATTAAACGACAATGTGTTGATTATCTTACTATTCCCCAGTATAATGTCATTCCAGCCTGATTTCAATACACATTCCAGACTGGATTGTTGAATAATAGACAGTTATCAGACATGTGTCGATTATTTGCGAGGCAAGGCATGGAAAAAGAGAAACGAATCGACCGGAGGATACTGAAGTCTCAGGACGCGATTCGGAACGCGTTGATCGATCTGATCGAGGAAAAGGGGTTTGACGCCATTTCGGTCAGTGACATCACAGCGCGGGCGAACATCAACCGGGGTACGTTTTATCTGCACTATCGCGATAAATTTGACCTGTTGGAAAAAACGGAAGATGCCATTCTTGACCGGTTTAACCGCATTCTTATGGGGTCTGAGGGAATATCTATTGAAACGTACTATACCGAAAAGAGTCCCGTTCCGGTGATCGTTTCCCTTTTTGCTTATATCAAAGAACATGCCCGTATGATGCATGCCCTGCTGGGCGTGGAGAGTAAACTGGGGTTGCAAAGCCGTATCAAGCGAACCATCGAAAAGAACCTTTTCAGTCTGGGTTATTTCCCTGAAAAAGCGGCTACCGAATTAACTCTTCCCGCTGATTATTTGATATCTTACATAGGCGCGGCACATATGGGTGTGGTGCAAACCTGGCTGCAAAATGACTGTCGGGAATCTCCGGAAGAGATGGCTGATATGCTGGCCCGAATGTCATTCTATGGCCCTTTCCAGGTTGTCCGGAATGCGACTGGAAAATCTGTGGCCGGTTAGATCCGGACAGCTGTCAGCCCGACGATACTGAAATGATTTCCGCCTTCAGCCTTCATCATCTCGCGGTCTGAAACGGCATGCTCATTGTCGCAGGAAAGCCAATCGTCCCAGGATTCTGCGCAACATGACAGATGTTCACTGGTTTGCACTTTGACCAAATTTGAGCCTGACCATAAGGCTTTCCACCATTCATGTGAGTGAAAATTGTAATCCGGCTTCACAAAGGGGCTGATCTCATCCGGAATATTCTCCCCGTATTCCCGCAGGAAGCCCGGAACAGCAATGCCGATCTGTCCACCGGGTTTTATAAGCGGCGCGAGATGCTTATCCAGGTAGGTGTCTTCGTGACCGAAGTAGTGGTATGAATCAATGCTGACAGCCGCGTCAAAGTAGGCTTCCGCGAAGGGCAGGTCATGCGCTTCCGCGTGGATGGGTATGATCCGGTCATCCAGTCCATATTCTTTGAAACGCTGGTAGTTTTCTGTCGCGTTGATCCAAAGATCAACGGCAAATACTGTCACCCCGAATTCCTTTGTCAGAAAAATGGATGTCAAACCTGTGCCGCAGCCCAGGTCAAGCACGCGCATTCCCGGCTTGAGGGCTAGAGACCCTGATAGTTCTTCGAGCAATTTCATCGCATTGGGGCCCATCATATTCGCTCGAACGAAATCCGGATCGTAGGCGTTGCTGCGTGGATAATTCAAGTTTACCTCCCGAAAGGTATCAGGGATCCTTTAAAAATCAGACCAGAGAATCATACCCGAAAAAAACACATCTGCGAAAAGGCTATTGTTTTGTGATCTGCTTTGTATATAATAAATAATGAACATTCGTTATCTATGTTTATAATAGGGAAAAATGCCAAGATCAAACCGGGAAAAAAGCATTGAGACACGGTCGCGGATCATCGATTCCGCCTTTCGTCTTTTTGTTGACAGGGGCTACAATGCCACACCGATGCGGGAGATCAGCCAGGATGCCGGGGTGACGGTGGGCGCGATTTACAACCATTTTGCCACCAAGGAAGATATCTGGCTGGCGGTGCTTCAGGAAAAACACCCATATCATACGATTATCCCGCTGATCGAATCCGTGCAGGGCGACACCATCGCGGATGTGATTCGCTCTGCTGCGCGCCTGCTGGTAAGGGAGCTGGTCAACCGCCCTGATCTCTTTAACATGTTATTCATCGAGAT
>JAAYYW010000434.1 GCA_012515195.1 Leptolinea sp. | reverse complement strand
TTCGACTCTGGTTGGACAGTATTCCCGATTGTATTCTTTGTTTTGAGTCCGCAGGTCATGATGGACTATCCCATCAAGATCGGTGTCGTCTGGCTGATGGTGTTCACCTTGATCACCGGAGCAGCCGAGATTTCCGCGTATGGTGTGGACGGGTTGATAGATATCCTTCCTTTTATCGCGGGTTATGTGTTCTTCGCATTTTTCGGCTGGACTATGATGCGGGCGGAGAACGAGCGGAGGCGCAGCGAACAATTGCTGGCCGATCTCAAGGTGGCCCACGACCAGTTGCGCCGATATACCGAACAGGTCGAAGAATTGACGATTGCCGGAGAACGCAACCGCATCGCCCGCGAAATGCATGACACCCTGGGACACCGTTTAACCATTTCGGCGGTACAGTTGGAAGGCGCGCAGCGTCTCATCAATTCCAATCCGCAGAAGGTGGAGCAGATCATCAAGACTGTGCATGAACAGGTAAAGGAAGGGCTGACGGAATTGCGCCGGACTGTAGCCATGATGCGCGCTCCGGTGGTCGATGACCTTCCGCTGGAACAGGCGCTGAAAAGACTTGCCTCTCAGGTCGGTGATGCAACCGGCCTTGATATTCACCTGGAAATGGATGATCCTGAACCGGCTTTACCGTCAACACACCGGCATACATTATTCCGCGCGGCACAGGAAGGTCTGACAAACATTGAACGCCATGCCGATGCCACTGAAGCCTGGATTCGCTTATCCCATCAGGATGATAATGTTTCCATCAGGGTCGAAGATAATGGTGTGGGGATTCCTTCCCCGAAAGAAAGGGATGGACTCGGTCTGACAGGGATGCGGGAAAGGGCGGAGTTGCTCGGAGGAAAATTCGTGATTGAACAACGGAATAGCGGGGGAACCAGCCTCTGCCTGAGTCTGCCTTTATCCAGGAGTAATCAGCCATGAACAGAAATAAAAAGGAATCCGCCCGGATTAGAGTCTTGCTGGTGGATGACCAACGTCTGATGCGTGATGGACTGCGGACTTTATTGGAACTGGAAGACGATATCGAAGTGGCGGGTGAGGCAGAAAATGGGATACTGGCATTGGAAATGGAAGAAGCTCTCCGGCCTGATGTAGTCTTGATGGATGTGCGAATGCCGGAAATGGACGGCGTGGAAGCCACCCGTCAGATGATGGCGCGCCGGGAAGATACAAAGGTCATCATTCTGACGACATTTGACGACGAATCCATTATCTTTGACGGATTACGCGCCGGTGCGTTGGGATATTTGCTGAAAGATGTATCTGGCATGGAACTGGCGGAGGCGATACGCAAGGTCATGCAGGGTGGGGCGCTGATCGAACCATCGGTAGCGCGCAAGGTACTGGCGGAATTCAGCCGCCTGCCCGTGCCGCAAACGACCCGGCCGGTTGACACCACGGCTGTTGCACTTTCAACCCGGGAAGAGGAGATCCTGGGTTGGATCGCAAGGGGTCTGTCAAACAAGGAGATCGCCCTGCGGCTGAGCCTGACCGAAGGCACGGTGAAAAATTACGTATCCGGCATATTGCAAAAATTGGATGTACAGGATAGAACCCAGGCGGCCTTAATGGCACGGGAAATGGGAATAATTCGATAAAGAACCGGCAGGTCAATCCTGTCGGTTCTCAGTAAAACCTATTATTGTCAGATTTTCTTATTGTACCGGATAGCCCATTTTTTCCAGCAATTTTTCCTTGAGGGCTGAAAACTGTAATCCGTTCTCAGCCGCATAATCCTTGATGGATTTCAAGGGTGAAGGAATTGGATTTCCAATCACCGCTTCAATCGATTCCGCCGTCATCCCCATGTCAAGAAGGTTCTGAAAGGTAGTCTTACCGGTTATGATATTTTCGGAAACTGGCTGTTCGTTGGTGGTTGGTTCGGCTGCCGGCTTGTCTTGCGGCAATGTCTCAGCGGGCAGGCTCTGGATGGGCGGCAGTTCCTCCGAGAGGGTGTGGGTTGACAGATATGCTGCCTGTTCCTCCGTCATCTTTCCACGAGATTTTAGTATGGTGGCTGCCTCGGGAAAAAGGTAGTTATCCTCTGTTGGATCGAGTTCATAGGGCAGCCCGTTATAAAAGGCTGTGAACAGTTTGACAGCGCCGGTTCCCATTTCTATCGGCATTGAGCTGTACAGTTCTTCCAACGATTTCACCGGGAAAGTGGCCGGATCGCTTCCATCCGGCAGGCGGAATGCGATGCGCAGATCATCCAGTGGAATGCCAAAGTTCTTGTTGATATCGCCAAATGTATACGAGCCACGGATATCAGCCGGATTAAACTCTCCCGCGGCTTCCCCTTCTGAATAACGGGCAGGCGTCTTGTTCGATTCTGTCTGCCACCAATTGAATGACATGGACAGGCCAATTCCACCAAAAAGTAAAACGATGATGGTAATCGCCAGTGGTATGGATTTAAGTCTCATTGTGATAGAACTCCCTCAGCCTTTTTGCCCGCTCCGATCCCTGCAGTTGAGAAAACCACAGTGGACTCCACCGGGCAGTGGGCTTCCGATGTGCATTCCAAGCAGGAAATACACTGGTGGTTACGCACGACCGTGCTGGAACTGACGTTAATATTCATCGGGCAATGGATGTCACAAACCTTACACATTTTACAGGTGGAAGCTTCCCGCCGGATACTGAAAACGCGGAATAGATTGAAAATTCCCAACACCGCGCCGTACGGGCAGGCGTATTTACACCAGGGGCGCTCAATGAACAGGGTTGCCAGAAGGGTTATACCAAGGATGATTAATCCACCTATGGCTACCTCGCTCGTCCAAAAATTGAACAGGGCGAAATACGGATCAATGTTCACGAACACCAGCGTCCCGGTAGCCGCTGTCATATAAAGAACCCAGGCCAGAACCAGGTAACGCAAATACCGCAGAACGGAATCAAGTTGTTCTGGTATGAAATGGTTGTAGCGTTTTTTGAACAACCGGCGTCCGATAGCCGAGAACCATTCCTGCACGGTTCCCAATGGGCATACCCAGCCGCAAAAGACCGGTCCAAAAAGAAGGGGCATAATAAAGCCAATCACCATCAGGACAAAGGAAGATTCATGGATTTTCTGAACGAAAGAACCTTCTGTGACAAACTGGTAAATCGTTACAACTCCACCAAACGGACATAGCGCGTGCAAAGAAGCATTCCCCAGAAATGGGATTCCCGCCCCGCTTTCAACAAGTGTGTGATTGACCGCGATCAACGCGATCAACCCGAAGAAAAATAACTGTACAACCCGTCTTATCCAAACTTTGTTGCGAAAAAACCGAAAACCTTTTTTTGCTGCCATATTTTTCCTCTCCCGGATTTCTGTAACTTTCCGACATTATCCATGATATATGTGAATATCCTGTGAAGATGACAAAACAGATAAGGTTCGGCAAATAGAAATCTTAAATTCAATCAATTCCATTATCGGATAAGTTGATAAAACTGCAAGCCAATATCACTACCAAAACTTCCTATAAAAAGTTAGAATTGGAACATGAGTGACGCATTAAATTATCACAAGTCTCCCGGCAGGCCCGGGAAACTGGCCGTCATGGCAACCAAGCCTCTTAATACACAGAATGATCTCAGTCTGGCCTATACACCCGGGGTGGCCGAACCGGTATTGGAAATCGCCCGCGATCCGGATATGGCATACGAATACACCAATCGCGGCAACCTGGTGGCTGTCATCAGCAACGGGACGGCTATTCTGGGGCTGGGGGACCGGGGAGCGCTGGCAAGTAAGCCTGTCATGGAAGGCAAGGCAGTTCTATTTAAAAAATTTGCCGGGGTGGATGCCATTGACATCGAGGTGGATTCGAAAGACCCGGATGAGATAATTCGCATAGTCACAAAGATATCCCCGAGTTTTGGGGGGATAAATCTCGAGGATATCAAGGCGCCGGAATGTTTTAAGATCGAACGTGCCCTGATCAACACACTGGATATACCGGTATTTCACGATGATCAACACGGAACGGCGATCATTGTTTGCGCGGGGTTGATCAACGCCCTGGAATTAGCCGGAAAGAAGCCGGCAGAGATCAAGGTCGTATTTAGTGGGGCAGGGGCGGCTGCTGTCGCCACAGCCAACCTGTTGGTACAATTTGGCATTCCGCGGGAACAGATCTGGATGAGTGACATTCATGGTTTGTTATACGAAAGCCGTCCGCAATCGATGTTCCCCGAACAGGCGGAATTTGCCCAAAAAATGGGACTCATGGATCTCGCTGGCATGCTGGAAGGGGCTGATGTTTTCATTGGATTATCGGCCGCGGGGCTGGTGAACGGGGAGATGTTGAAACGTATGCGTTCGGACCCAATCATTTTTGCCATGGCCAACCCGGTCCCCGAGATCGGTTGGGATGAAGCCCGAGCAGCCCGACCGGACGCACTGCTGGCCAATGGGCGGTCTGACAGTCCCAACCAGGTGAATAATCTGCTGGCCTTTCCTTACATCTTCAGAGCCGCGCTTGATTGTCGGGCTCGGCATATAAGCATACCCATGAAGCTGGCTGCAGCAAAAGCGCTGGCTGCTTTGTGCCATTTACCCGTTCCCAAAGATGTCTTGACGGCATACAATTTGCAACATCTCGTTTACGGCCGCGATTGGTTTATTCCCAAACCATTGGACCGGCGATTATTTACCGACCTCCCACCTGTTATAGTTAAAGCAGCGATGGAAGGTGGTGAAGCGCGCATCCGGTTGGATGAATCGTCCTACCGGGAAATGTTGTTATGTGAACAGGTCAACCTTTAAGTCCAATTCATTACCGGGGTGTTTTGATGACCCAGACTGACAATCCGAATCCGAAAATGAAATTGCCTGAAATCTGGGCTGAAAAAATGTCCTGTCCGGTTTGTGGGGACAGGCCGCTGGGTGTATTCCATCCCACCGGCCATGCTGACCGTTTCGCCTGCGGATCGTGCGCGACATCCTTTGAACTGGAAGAGGCGGGTAAAAGGCTTAGATTTGTGACCCTTCCGCAGGGTGTTACTCCCTGGATGCGCGGTCAATGGGTTATTCTGGAAGAAGCGATGGCTTCTTTTGAGGTTTTCAAGAACGAACAAGCATCTATCAATGCGGATAATCCCTCTGAACCGGGGGAAAATACTCCGGCGGCTGAGGAACGAGTTCTGACACCGGAAGAAATCCGGATGCGTCCACCGGTAAGAACCGAACAGGACGAACAGGCTGAGTTTGAATCCCGCGTAAGAGAGGATATGGGGGAATATCTGGACGATGCTTTGCTGTACGCCACAGATAAACCAGACACAAGTTTATCCTCAACGCCGCCATTTTTTGAAGAAGATTTTCAGCCAACCGAGCCGAAGACAGAAAAAAAAACCAACGTTCCGCCTGAACCTGTGATAAGTAAAGAACCGGCTCAGGAGACTGCATCTGGCCCCGAACCTGAACCTGAACCAGAACCCAAACCCGTCGCCGAACCCGAACCAGCACAGATTCTTCCCCCCGTACCGGAGCTAGAATCCAAACCTGAATCAAAACCTGATACTGTTCCAGCGGCGGCGGTCAAATCACAGGTAAAACCGGAAGAAGATGTTTGGAAGGATGAGGAAATCAAACGGGTGAAGGACGCTCTCACAAACCCTCCAAAGGGGGGTTTCGTCGGTCACCTGGCACAATCAGAGACCGCTATTCTTTCAGAAGAGGAAAAATCCGTAGCAAAAGGTCCGGAAGACAAAGGACCGAAACCAAAGGTGACAGCTTCGGCTGTTGTGCCAACCGTACCGGTTCAACCACGGCAGTCCACCTGGTCACCCGAAGCATCAACGGCTACTCGAGCACCAGTTAAGATACCTCCTGTCCCTAACAAGAAACCACAGGATGCACCGGTTAAAAAACCTCCGATGGATAACAAAACGCCATCACCTGCGCCAGTTGAGAAGTCTCCATCTTCTGTGGTCACTGCGCCTCCCGGCGTTTCAGGTGTTGTTCCTGCGCCAGACAACAAAGATATAGAAGCCATCCGGACGAATATCACAAGCGGTACTATGTTGACTCAAACAGTGGATGACAGGATCCAGGATGCCATGGAACGGGCTGTGGAATTGCAAAAACTTGGGAATACAGACCCGGAAGTTCGTTCCATTCTGGAACGTTCCTCAGGACTGACCCCGGACGAAGTAACGCAAGTCTTAAAGAATTTGGCAGTACCCGTAGAGCGCAAAAATAATAACCGCATCCTGCTGGTTTTTCTGGCAGCCGCAGTGTTGATCTTTGCAATACTGACGTGGTGGTTTTTTAGTAATCAGGCACCTGGCACGCCTGGAGAGGGAGCTCCGACGAGTGAAGAGAGTGAATCAACCGGATCACTGCCCGGTTCTCTTATTGAGGCAGCCTCGCTTCCTTCTCCTTTGCAGACCCTGATGCCAAATGGACTGAGGATATTAAATGATCCTCCGCTTGTGGATCAGACAACCGCGGCACAGCTCCCAACCGCGAATTGTCCGGGCAGCCCGGCTGCTGCCGCAAAGCTTTTCGGTGGACAGGCCAAAGAATGGTCTCAGGACTCGGCAACCAATGGGTGGATGATGATGACAACCCGGCAGGCGGCTGAAGTGAAAATCCCGGCCAATATGACCGCAGGCTACCTTGTTTTTGAGCGGGGTCCGGAAATGCGCAACGTCGCTGGTCCGGCAGTTGTAAAGAATATCTATATGATCTCAGTTGCCTGTTCTTAATCCTGCGGGATCACTCTAACATTTAGAAGTGGATAGCGGCTCCACGCGGTCTGCTTTTTTAATTGGCTTACGCTTACCTTAAACCCGCGTGCTATAATCTTTTTACAGTGGGGTTCGTGATATCCGCTTAAGGGAGGAAGGTTATGCAGAAGTCCTTTTGGATTATTTTCTGTGTGTTGATGCTCTCTCTGAATATCTGCGGTTGTTCCAGTGTTCGAATGCCTGAAAGTATTGCGACCGCCCAGCCAGTTTTTGTGATTCCCACCAGTGGATCGCACACTCCCACACCGACACTGGAAGCAGATCCTTGTACTTCGATTGAGACAAGAAAACCGGAAATTGAGAAAATTGCTGGAATCATGGGGGAATTTGATGACACCAGCTATCTGGTCCAATCTATTCCAGATACAAACGACCTTGTCCCGGTTATTCTGGAACTACAGCGGGTTCGCCGTGAAGCCATCAACAATAAACCACCGGCATGTTTGAAGTCTTTAAAGGATGCCCAGGTGGATTTTATGAGCGGAGTCATCATCACATCGATCAGCATGCTATCCTCAGGAAAAGCCAGAACATCCGAAGAAAAGGATAGATACACAGCTGAAGTCGAAGACCGGTTGAAACGCACACGTTTATTCCGTGAAGCGTTTGAGAAAGAGCTGGCCGATCAACTTGGTTTAAAATACATTACGGCCACCCCGGCTCCAACGTTGACGCCGACTGTCATTCCGCCGACTAGCACCATAGCACCGATTACCGCCACAACAGATCAGGATATCTATGTTGTGCAGGGCCCCGGGTTGACTTACCCTGCAGTTGGTACTTTCTTAAAAGGGCAGATCACGAATGTGATTGGACGGGATGTTACCGGGGAATGGATTCAGATCGAAGTTCCTGGCAGCGCTGGTAGCGCAGGATGGGCTCCGAAACAATTGATTAAGATAAATGGAGCCGAAGCATCGTTGCCCGTCATTTCTGTGGAACCCACATCACAGCCAACCGGCTGAATTCTCTGTAAAGCCGTTAATCCCCGGGGTGATACAATCCACCGGTCAACCTTAAATTTGCGATGAAAGGTGGTCTGGTATATCTATGACAAGAAAGATCGGGATTTTCATTTACGACCAGGTCGAAGTGCTTGATTTTGCCGGTCCATTCGAAGTATATGTGACCGCCTCCCGGGTCAAATTGAAAAAGATGCCTGGAGCAGAAGTCCCCTTTGAAGTGTTCACTGTGGCGGCGCAAAAAAAAACGGTAACCGCTCGGGGCGGGTTGATGGTTACACCGACTTATGGGTTTGGGGGCCACCCAATGCCCGATGTTGTGATCATCCCTGGCGGTGTAATAGACGGTATTGAATCTGATCCGGCAATACTGGACTGGTTGAAATCGGTGGACCGGAACTCGGAGATCACCGCCTCTGTTTGCACCGGGGCATTCCTTCTGGCGAAAGCAGGCCTATTGGATGATATGCCTGCCACCACACATTGGGAGGATCAGGCAGACCTGAAAGCCATGTATCCGGGGATTCATGTTCTGAAAGGGAAGCGCTGGGTGGATAATGGCAAGGTTGTCACCGCCGGCGGCATTTCAGCGGGGATCAGTATGAGTCTCCACCTGGTTGCCCGGCTTGAAGACGAGGGCTTGGCTGTGGCAACCGCCCGGCAGATGGAATTTGACTGGAACCCGGAGTGAAGGTAAAACCGGGAAGATTGAATAGGTAAATCATTATGTAATCCGTTTGAGATCAATAACGGGTTAATTCTCATCCAGGGAAACGCCTTCATTTGCGATCTCATTGGATTCAATATATCGGAGCGGCATGGCATAGCTGGCCCATCCTCCGGCATCCATCAGTCGTTCCAGGGGGGTATGGGCGCGGGAGGCCAGGGTGGCCCATGTGTGCCGGCAATCATGCGGTGAGAGGTCTGGCAGACCGATCTGCCGTCCGAGGAATCTGACACGGTTAAAGATGGCGCGGATACTCAAGGAGCCCTGTAATAAGCCATTTTTTGTACTACCGGCCAGTAGGGCAGGGGATGGGTTGCGTATAGACATTTTGTCCAATGATAGATACCTTTCAGCGGCTAACAGTGTATCGCTGCTGAGACGATGGATTTGCCGTCGGTCGACCTTGGGGCGGTAGACGGATAAAATCCCGCCTGTCAGATCAATATCAGCTGTTTGAAGCCCGGCAACCTCGCCAACACGGAGTCCATGGTCAAGGAACAGGCACATCAGCAGTCGGTCGCGGCGGCCCTGTGGTGAATCTGGTTGATCTTTCAATTCGGCTGCCTGGGCGGCGGTCAATAACAGCGGTTCGGCTTTCTTCGCGCCGATGCGGGTGGGGATATCCTCTTTCCGGCGCTGCTCGTCTATTCGCTGGCGGTCCCTTCGACGGCTGCGTGCACGCACGGTCTCGATCAACTGGCTTTCAGCCGGCTCAATAATCCCGGCTTTTATGGCCAGGCGGGCGTACGTTTTGATGGTGGACAGGTTTACATTGGCGCTACCAACAGAATATCCCTGAAGCAACAGCCACTTATAGTAACCGTCAATCAACCCCCAGGTAATTCCGCGCCAGGCAGACGGGTCATCGTGGAGATGGCCGGGTCGCAGACCTTTTTCACCCAGATATTCGGCAAACAATTCCAGGGCCGCCCGATGGCGACGCAGGGTATTTTGCGCCAGAGTCAGGCGGTAATCATAGAATACGCCAGCGGCCGCGGCTTGATTCGCCGCCTGTCCCACGGTTTCACGCAGGTCCATATTGGGCAGCATCAGTGGTCTGGGAGTATCGGTCATGATCTATCTGTTGCAATGAGTGTACCGTATAAATACCGATTTGTATAATAAATCGGTATTTATTAATTGCCGGTTTCAATTATCCCCTTTCACAAATTAAAGAGAATCGGGAGAGAAATGGTTTACGATATCATCCAGATTCTTCAGGAACACTTTGATTACTTTCGGGTCAAAATGACTGCCTGAGTTCTTTTCAATATAGACTTTTACATCTTTCGGATCCCAGGCCGCACGATATGGACGGTCACTTGTCAACGCGTCCCATACATCAACAACGGCAAATATCCGGGCTGGCAAAGGGATCATCTCCCCTTCCAGCTTTTCCGGGTATCCTGTGCCGTCCCATTTTTCATGATGATAGCGGGGAATTACAAGAGCCGGATGGAGATATTCGATCGGGCTGAGCATATTGTATGCATACGTTGGATGTTTCCGCATGATCACCCATTCTTCTGCGTTCAATGCGCCCTTTTTGAAGAGGATCTCATCAGGTATTCCCATCTTGCCGATATCATGCAGTAAGGCTCCACGGCGCAGGTGCAGAAATTCACTCCGTTCAATGCCTATCTGTGCGGCCAGACGCAGGGTCATATTTGTCACCCTCAGGCTGTGCCCTTCTGTCTCACGGTCGCGCAGGTCCAATGCCCTGGACCAGCCCTCAATGGTGGCATCATAAGCCTGCGCCAATTCTGCGTTGGCCTGAACCACCCGCTCTTCCGCTTTTTTGCGGTCGGTAATCTCAATGGAAACGCCCAGCACCTGTTCAATTTTGCCGTCAGGTCCGAAGATTGGCCGTTTGATGGTCTGCAGGTAATGCTCTCGCCCCTTTGTATCTATGATGCGTTCTTCCGGCAGGATCATTTCGCGCTTGTTATCAATCACATCAAGGTCTTCATGGCGCCAGCGGATGACCTGAGCAACATCATGATTCAGTTCTTTATCTGTTTTGCCTACAATGTCTTCGATGGTCAGGTTCTCAAATCGTGCTGCGGCTTCATTGATCAGTGTATAGCGGCCATTCCGGTCTCGCGCGTAGATCAGACTTGGATTGGTATCCAATACCTGACGAAGAAACATAGTCTGCTGGTCGCGCTCCCTTTGCGCTACTTCCCGGTCCATAATCTCTGAATGAAGTTCTTTATTCAGTTTTTCCAGTTCGTGAGTGCGATCCAGTATTCTTTTTTCCAGGTCTTCTTTGCTGAGCACCAGGTTTTTTTCTGCCCGGGTGTGTTCATCGATATCCTTCCGTGCCCGTCCCAATAGAATGGCATTTTCAATGGCAATGCTGGCCTGGGTGGAATACACCCAGACGGCCTGCCGTCGGAAGGATTCGGTATTCTCAAATAAGGGATCGGATTGTTTTTGGCTGTTGTTTTTGAGTGGATGACTGGCTTTCAGGTATCCACTCGCTTCTGTGCCCTCCGGCTGGATCAAAGCAATGAGCGAATCTCCCATTTTCCATATGGTTCCACCCGGCTGAGCCTCAGTTGTGTTTGTCTGCCCTGCCCCATCAGCATCCATTCCAAATTTCACAGACAACCGGGAAGCCCCGACCTTTTTTAGCTCTTTAATATTCTGGTTTACAAGCATAAGCAGGTCCCATGCCTTGCCCTGGTTTTCATCTTCGAGCTGTGTAATATCAATTTCTTTATTGATATATGTGGCTACGCGCATAAATGACGTATCCGAATCCTTTAAATAGAGACCCACAAACCCGTATCCCAGCGATTCCCCCACCACTTTCACGACGCGGTCCAACACTCTGTCCAATTCTGTATAGCGGCTGAATGTCCGGCCCAGATCGAGCACTTCACCCAACCGTTGATTCAGGATACGCTGTTTTTCATACGCGGTAATTAGTTCGGCGGTTTTCCGCGCTTCCATCGGAATCTCAGCCATCAACACAATCAATTCATCCACTTCCGTTTCCGGCGGTGTGCTGATTACCTGCACAGTCAGTTTGCTTTTATCTGACCGGTTAAGAATGGCTCTGAACATTACCGGCCCGGGTTCCTTTAATAGATCTTTTACGGTTTTGCCGCCATCCGGTGTGGGAGTGATCAGGCTTTCAAGTGATTTTCCAAGCACAATGGAGGCCGAATCAGCCCGGCACAGGGTGACTGCTGTTAAATTCAGGTCTTTTATCCGACAATTCCGGTCCACTACAAACAAAGCAGCGGGTAATGAATTGATCAAGTTTCTGGCACTGCGGTCAGACACGGCTGAACCAGTCGCTTTTTGCGTTGGATCTCCCCCAGAATTTGCAGACGGCATAATCTTGTTACTCCCTTTATTGCGATAGTTCTTTGCATCCGGGACATTGCCCGTGGACAATCTGACACGATTGTACATATCACAGATTGTCCGCTCCCCAATTCAACAATAATGCTATTTGAACACCATTATATCTACATGAGGTGCTTTACCGAAAGCAAATCCAATTTTACAACCAGCAATCTAAATATAAATCAACCAGCGTAAAAAATCCATAAATATTTCAAGGTTTTAGCCGAAAACAATAGTCAAAGACAGTGCTTTTTCCTATAATTAAAAAAACACAACAGAAAAACAACAAAGGCAAACCCAAGCAGGCGTAGATAGTATAGATTGCCATCAGGGGGCGAAGGATATGTCTGGCAAATTGACAACGGCGGGGGCGAATAAGTGAGAACTGCAATTCGGAAACCTTCATTGTTAAAAATTCTTATTGTTGAAAACGAACCTATGGTCAGCAAGCTGCTCCAGAGCCAGCTCCAACGACTCGGATATCAGATTGCCGGAATAGCTGCCGATTCTGCAACCGCAATCCAAACAGCCCGCGATACTAAACCTGGCCTGATCATTATGGACCTTCGATTGACCGACCCAGAGACTGGTGTGGATGACCCGGAAGAAGGCATCAAAGCAACGATCGCCATACAAAAAGCCTATCCAACCCCGGTCATTTTGTTAACAACGGACGAAAAACCGGAACTCATCCAGCGGGCTGTTGAAGCAGGAGTCGGGGCTTATCTGGTCAAACCGGTACAGGATGTTGACCTTGAACGTGCCATTCTCACCTCCCTCTCCCGTTTTGAAGATCTGATGGCTCTTCGCCGCGTCAATTCAGAATTGAACAGAGCCAACCTGAACCTTATCGCGGAAGTAACTGCGCGTATTCAAGCTGAAGATGCCGCCCAGAATCGAGCCAGGCAAATGTCTCTGCTCTACGAGGCTTCGCTTGAATTGTCGTCTCAAATCGACCTGGAAAATCTTCTTACCACCATAGTGGACCGGGCGACAAAACTGCTACCATCCAACAATTCTGCCCTTTACCTCCTGGATGAAGAAAACCGAAAACTAAATCTGGTGGTTAAATGCAATTTTCCAGATGGTTCTGAAAACATCGATCTGAAACTTGGAAAAAAGATCGCCGGACGGGTTGCGTTGACCGGTGAATTGCTGATGGTTGAGGACCTTGCCTCCTGGGATAAGCAAACAGGGTCTGAGTTGTTATCCACCCGGCGTATGCTTTCAGCACCACTTAAGGTAGGCGGGCGGATTCTCGGCGTGATCAACATTGGTGATACGGATAAAGGCGGGGCATACACAGAAAATGAAGCCCATATCATCCAGTTGTTCGCCGACCAGACGGCTATCCTTATTGAAAATGCGCGGCTTTATACCAGTGTTACGCGCGAGAAGAACTTCCGCAAGGCCGTTGAAGAATCCATTATGTCTGGCATTTCGGTCATCGACCTGGATGGACGGATCACGTATATCAATCCTGCTTTTTGCCGCATGATCGGGTTCACAAACAAGGAATTACTGGGAAGCAAATTACCCTTCGCTTACTGGCCTTCTGAAGAGACCGAAAGACTTACCGCCCTGTATGACTCCGCCCTGGATGATGATTTTCCAGAATCGGGGGTTGAAGTCCGCCTGCAGAGCAAAGATGGACAGCGCTTTGACGCCCTCCTTCTGCTTTCTCCTATGCGGGATTACAAGGGGCAAACCACCGGGTGGTTGACAACCATAACTGACATTTCAGCCCTGAAAATGGCTGAACGCCGGGTGCGGGAAAGTGAGGAGATTTACCGTACGCTGGCGGAGAACTTCCCGAATGGTATTGTTAGTCTCTTTGACCGGGACCTGCGGTGTACGCTTATTGAAGGAGACGGACTTGGTTTGTTTCACGCCAATAATGTTTACCTTGAAGAGAAAACGCTGCCAGAGGTATTCCCCGAGGAAACCGAGACTGTACGGGCACTGGAACGATCCATCCTTGACGCATTCCACGGGACGAGAAAATCAATTGACATCACGCTGCTTGGAAAGATGTTCAATGTCTTCATCATTCCGGTACGCGCAGAAGATGGTTTGGTGGATAAGGTAATGGTAATGAGTCAGGATATCACAGCCCAGAATGAAAGCCGGGCCCGCCTTATTGCCAGTGAAGCCCGATACCGGGCCATTGTCCAGGATCAGACCGATTTTATCTGCCGGATGCTGCCAGACGGCGAGATCACATTTGTCAATGAAGCGTTCTGCCAGTATTACGGTTTCACCGAAACCGAAATGAAAGGAAAATCCATCCTGCCATTCCTTTCCTTTATGAACAGTCCATCTGCATCATCGATCACCTCTCAAATGACACCGCAAAACCCGATCACCCGATTTGAGCAAAGTCAGAAACACAGCGATGGCCGAATTCGCTGGCAAAATTGGAGTGTTCATGCGTTGTATCAAGAGGATGGCATACTGGAAGAATTACAGGCTGTCGGGCATGATATTACCGACCGCAAACAGCGTGAGGAAGAACTGCTAGACCTGGGCATGCACGATAATCTGACTGGCCTGTTCAACCAAAACTATTTCAAATCAGAGATGGATCGCTTAAGCAACGACTCCAATTTCCCGGTAAGTATTATCCTGGGGGATGTGGATGGACTGAAGATCACGAATGACACACTGGGGCACGCAGCCGGTGACCGCCTGCTGCGGCAAACTGCGCTCATGTTAAAAAACGCGTTCCGTCCAGAGGATGTGATTGCCCGGATAGGCGGTGACGAATTCGCTGTTTTGCTGCCGCGCACCAATGAGAAAACCGTCAATGAGATCATGAAACGTGTTCGTGATACCCTGGAGAAATACAACCAGGATAACAATCTGAAACCGGCAAAAAAGCGGGATGTTGAAATCAACGTTTCCATCGGATCAGCCACATCACGAGATGGGCAACCTCTTGCCGAAGTGCTTGAACTCGCTGACAAGGCCATGTACCAGGAAAAGGCAGCACATGGTGGTCGGGGAACCGGTCCGCTCACTGAAGAATGACCATAAACGGGTCACCGAATCGGTATTCTGAAATATAATTACCCCATTACCAGATTCCTCACCGCAAAAAGTGATCCGTCAATATTGTCTACAAGAACAATCATCCTGCTACATTCCAAATGTATCAATCGGGCAGATTTGGAAAACCAGCCCGATGAAATAATTTTTTTCATCCAATTTGGGGTTGGAGGAACCTGTTTTCCATCTCAAAATCTACACATGGAGCTGTCATTTGTATATTCTGCAATTTGACGGGCTCTTTCGCCGCCTGCCGGCTGAATCGGATGAATATCCAGGCATCATGTGCTTTGGCTGGCTGATCTGTCGCGATGATACTTTTCTGGCACAGGGATATGGCGGTTTTGCCCATTGGAAACTCGCCACGTCGAATGGGGCAGAATACCTGGCTTTGATTGCCGGATTGGAAGCACTGATCGAACTTAAGGCAACCAATGAGCCGGTACTGATCCAGGGCGACGCGCGCACCATCATCGATCAGATGCAAAGCCGTGTTTTGACCCATTCACCGCGTGTACAGCAATTCCGCCGGAAAGCACGTAAACTGTGCCGCGACCTGACAGACATCCACTGGGATTGGACACCCCGCCGGAATAATCGTAATGCTGACCGCTTGACCCGTCAGGCGTTGGATTTTATCCGATCGCACAATCCATCCTATTTCTCGCCGGATATTACCCGGCACTTTCCACCTGATTCGCGCAAAGGTTTGCAACCGATCTATCACGAGTCGACCCTTCCATCAAATGGACGGCTCTCTTTCACTTTGAATTAAAAAGAAACATCCCCGATGAACACACCGGGGATGTTTCCATGTTGAAATTAGAACGGTTTTATCCCGCTGCTGCGATGATCTGATTCACAATATCAAGAGGCATAAAAGTACGCTGCGCGATCTCCCCGGCGGTGGACCCGTTTGAAAGCATACGGAGGATGACACAGTCCATGGGCTCACCGATCTCAACGATATGTCCGTCCGGGTCATAGAAACGGATGACCCTCTGTCCCCAGGGCTGTTCCTGTATGCCATGGATGAATTGTACGGATCCCTTTTCCAGTCTGGCAAGGACCTCATCCAGCTCCCGTGTTTCAAAATATAGTTCCGCCGCGTGTTTTTCGCCGCCTGTCCCGTTGTGATTAACATCGCCAAAAATGGATTGATTCGCGATGTCCATCTGCCAGAGGGCAAAACCTCCGGCGTACCCCACATTAAGACCATGGTCCATTTCCGGTTTCTGTTCCAAAACACCCTCATAAAACGCGCGTGACGTCTTGATATCTCTGACAAAAATTACGGACGATACCAGTTTGATATTCATGTTTCCTCCAAGTGGTTTGATACCCAAATTATCCCGTGTACCGGGCAGCGTGGATATCCCCCGTTTGCGGTTGAATATACCGTTCTTGCTGTCTTTACCGGGTTAAAGCGGTTCTACCGGAATGACAAGATCGAATACATATTTGCTGGTTGGGTCAGCCTCCGGCGCGTTGTAATACACCTCATACGGAGGAATATCTGTCATCAGGAATCCGCTTTCCGGGAGCCAATCGCGATAGACGGCCCGATATGACGGCAAAATTTCATCCGCGTCACATTCCAACCGGCATATCGCCCCCATATGTTCCGGTATATCCATAATTCCGGCACGATTGTCATGTTTCATTTCGTCCGGTACAGTAATGCAGGCGTAGTACCGGCAGCGGCTCATTCGGGTGATCTCCGGATCATCATACGAAATGGCGATCAGACGGGTATTCAGGGTTAACAGATTGCGTCCCTGTGCCCACTGGAACATACGCACCCAGGCTGTTCTGATTCCCTCGGGGGTATAACCCTGGTAAGAGCGAAAAAAAGCCAAATGTAATGCAGCCATGGGCCGGATGGCCATTTCTGGTAGTTTGACATCCGCCGTGGTTCTCGGGGGTTTATTCGCGGTTACCCAGGCATGCGGCTCTTCACCGACATTCTGGCGGGCGAATTTTCCGGCTGGAATACCATAAAACCGTTTGAAGGACCGCGCAAAGGCGGACGCGCTGGAATACCCGCAGGCAAACGCGATTGAGGTGATCGACAGGGCCGGCGATTTTAACAAAAAATTGGCGGCGTGTTCCATGCGGATACGCGTCAGGAAATCCTGGGGCGTCTCACCTGTTATCGCGGTGAAAATGCGATGGAAATGGAACGGGGAAAAACCGGCTTCGCGCGCGGCAGCTTCCAGATTCACGTCCCCCGCCAGATTGCGGGTCATGAACTGGATGGCTTTTTCCACCCGGTTCTCGTAGTCTTCGCGGTTTCGTTGGGATAGATAACTGGATGCCATAAAGATTGACCCGTATTATAACGGGACACCCGTATTTCCGTCCGTTTTGCAGACCGGACCAGGGTTCCTGGGGATAACAAGATTTAGGAACTCCGGTACAATTCGGATATGGAAGAAGAATTCAAAATGAACCGGTCCCTTTGGGACGAATGGACAGACATTAATGCCCGCTCGAAGATGTACGGCATGGAAGCGTTCAAACAGGGCGAAAACAAGTTGGACGCGTTGATCCGCTCTGAAGTGGGTGATGTTGCCGGTAAAACACTTCTGCATATGCAATGCCACTTTGGCATGGATACATTGAGTTGGGCCCGACTGGGCGCGCGTGTTACCGGGGTGGACTTTTCACCGCGGGCTATTGAACTGGCAACCAGCCTGAGCCGCGAATTGGAAATCCCAGCGCGATTCCTGTGCAGCAATATCTATGACCTGCCCGAACTTCTGGATGAGCAATTTGATATCGTTTTTGCCAGCTATGGTGTGATCAACTGGCTGCCTGATTTCCCGCGCTGGATGGAAATTGCCGCTCGTTTTGTCAAACCTGGAGGCTGTTTCTATCTGGCAGAAGGCCATCCGATTATGTGGATCTTCGACGAGGAAGCAGAGAGCTGGACCCTGAAATACCCCTATTTCCAAAAAGAATTCATGGTGTGCGAAGAACAGGGCAGCTACGCGGACAGAACCGCCGAACTTCAGACCACTTCGTGCTACCAATGGCAGCATACCCTGGGAGAGATCGTCACTGAAGTATGCCGGAATGACCTTCGGCTCGAATTTTTGCATGAATTTGGACGGGGATTTTTCCCGATCATGCCTACCATGCGCGAAGAAGATGATGGATTCTGGCATCTCCCCGATGGTGATGACCGCCTGCCCCTGGTGTTTTCCATTAAGGCATGGAAGAAATAACTCCGCCCTTATTTCTAGAATATATTCAATCCGGCAAACCGATTTCCGTTAAAAAAAGAACCGGAAGGGTTACTCTTCCGGTTCGCTGGATGTGATTTGACCCGATCTTAAAGTTTGAAATTGGCTGTGGATGCCTGCATCTCACGCGCCAGCCGTTCCAATTTTTCCACTTCGCCGGCCATCTGTGTAACTTTCTCGTTGACTTCCATGGTGGAGGCCGCTATCTCCTGTGATGAGGCCGCGTTCTCTTCGCTAAAAGCGGCGACCGATTCCATGATCTCAAGTGTATCGGTGGCATTCTGACTGATCTCGGTGGAAGAAGCGCTGTTTTGCTCAATGACCGCGGATACCCGCTCGATGGAAGTATTCAATGCCTCCATTACACCAACCATGGCCGCGTTGGCCTTGCTGGCGCCCGCAGACTGCGTCTGCATGTCGGCGGCCGATTTCACCAGCAATTCCAGGGCTTCTCCAGAACTGGTTGCCAGTTGGCTTCCTTCGGAAACCTTTTCAATGGCTGTTTGCATGGATTTCACGGTTTCTGATATATTCTTCTGGGTATTCTGTACAATGATTGTGATCTCGCGGGTCGCATCTCCCGATTTTTCCGCCAGCTTGCGGACCTCACCGGCTACCACGGCAAACCCCCGGCCTTGCTCACCCGCCCGCGCGGCTTCAATCGCCGCGTTCAATGCCAGCAGGTTGGTCTGGTCGGCAATATCACGGATGGTCTCCACAATTTCACCGATCTGGTTGGAGTAAGTAGACATCATCTGAATGGATGACGCGGACGATTCCACCGCCTGTTGTATGCTACCCATCTGATCCAGTGCCTGCCGCACCGATGTGGCTCCCTCTTTGGCCACAAGAACGGAATTATCAGCCGTGGCTGTGACACTCGCGATCGCTTCAGATGTCAATTCAACCGCTTTCGCGATCTGCAGCGATGCCGCGACAGCGCTTTCCGCCGCCTGAGATTGCTCCATGGCCCCCTTGCTGATCTGTTGAATGTTGTCAACGATCGTCTGAACACTGCCATTAGCCCGGCTCATCATGGCCGCTTCATCGCTCACTGACTTTGTGATCTGGGTGATCGTATCAGCCACCGCATCGGTGGCATACCGGGCATTCTGGGCCAGGTCATTCAATAACTGACTGGCTTCCAGCACCTGGCGAGCCCGGTCGACCAGCAGCATCATCAAACTGCGCATACTTGTGGTCTCAGAGTTAAATGTGGCAATGGGCAACCCCTTGTCTGCCAGCTTGTTGATCATGATATTGATGGCCGAATCACCCACCATCACACCGATGGCATCGTATCCATCGGCTGCCAGTTTTTGCAGGAACGGGCTGTAAAACTCGGATGAGACCGAAACCCCCTGTTCCGTCCGGACTCCAGGCGGAATGAACCAGTCTGCCTTCGCGTTAAACGTCTTGAGTTGCTTCGAGGCAATCTCCACGCCTTCCTTCACATCATCAAAGAAGGTGAAGTCACCCCCCACCATCGCGATCTTGATCGGCCGGTTGGTGGAATTTTCCACCGCGACGGGCCGGTTGGCAATGGCTTCGTCCGACTGGAACGCGCCCTGCCCGATTTTCCAGAACTTGTCCAGGTTATCCTTCCCGACAATATCGGGTGTGATGAGCAGGCGTTCCACCGGCGGTTTCCAGCCGCCAGCCAGATGGTTGTACAGGTGAATGACGGTGTCAAATCCCTGGGCGAAGGGGTTCTGGCACACACTCGCGGTGATCATGCCATCATGGATAAGGCGGGCAATATCATCGGACAGGTCGTGGGTCACAACTTTGATCTTCCCGGTCAGCCGGTTTTTCTTCATATAGTTGACCATCGGCATGAACGATTCGATGTCTGTTCCATAGAAACCAGACAGATCCGGATGCTCTTTCAGCACAGCTTCGATCTCAGAGACGATCTGTTCCTCGGTAAGTCCAGAAGAATCGATAATACGCACAACCCGCGTGCCGGCCAGATTGGCCGCCAGGTAAGTGTTAAAGCCGTTGATGCGCAGCTTAAGATTATCCTGATGCAGCGCGCTGGAAAGCAGGATCTTGGCTTTGTCCCCGATAATGTTCCCCATAACCTCACCGGCCGCCAGTCCCTCTTGGAAGGAATCCGTCCCTTTATAAAACAGTCGGTGGCAGGGTTCATCGGTGATCCAGTTGTATGAGCGGGCGCATTCGCGAAGGCTGTTGAGGATGGCATTCATGGACTTTTGAAGCGCGAGATCCTGACCGGAAATTCCCGCCATTTCAAGGTCGGGTGTTTCCACATGGGCGCGCCGGGTCATATCTCCTGTGGTCAACGCGGAAAGAGCCGAAGCCAGCGCGGGCGTATCGACCTCTGCCAGGGAATTTCCCATGGACAGCACCTGCCTGATGGCGGATACCGTTTTGCGGCCAAAACCCTTGCTGCCCAAAAAGACAGCGGCGGAACCCAGAACGCCCAGAACGATCAGAACCCGGGAAAGCCAGTGGGTTGGGCTTCCGGTTTCACCGCTGCTGAGGATGCGTTCAAGAAGAAACAGGCCAATGAGTGTGATGAGGATGCAAAGTACGGCCAGGATGACAGGAAACCAATTCTTTACTGCGGAAAGCCAACTTTTTCTCATAATTGGTGATCTCCAAATCCAAGTCGCCCCTATGTATGATGTTTGAATCAATCAAAGAGTAGCACTGATCCATGTTAAAAAGTATAAATTTCAAATAAATAACGAACAATGGGGAATTAGTATGGATCCGGACTAACAAATGTAATTTATGAGATTTTTACGCGTCGTTTGAGATTATCTACCGGCAGGGTGTTTGGCCTTTCACAACGTCAGATACCACCTCCGCCAGAGTTCCCACCCCGGCGGGTGAAAAATGGATGGCGCTGTTGGTGAATTCCTGCCGGTCAATCACATCCCAGGCATCCACAAAGATCCAACCCCCGGCGTCAGCCCGCCGGTTCAGCTCCTCACGGTAGGTGTCATACGCCCAGCGCGGGTAGTAGAAGTTGTAACGGATATCGCTGTTCTCCCCGTTGGAGATCATCACCGGCTCGTTGACCAGTATCAGGGGAACACCGGCCTGTTCGGCCAGATGCAGACCTTTTTCCAGCACATTCCACGCCAGCGCCGCGTGAAGGTCATCGCCGGGCTTCAGTCCGTGGAATGACGTGTCGGCTTCCAGGTCATTATCAGCCGCCGGGTAACGTGACGGGTAATCCTGGTCAATGCCGGTGGCCGCCCAGGGGATGCCGTACAACTGCAGGCGCGCCCAGTCTGCCAGCTCGCGCCGGCGGCCGAACAGGGTGTTCGCCAGGAAAGAGACCGGCTGGTCGTCCGTTGATGATGCCTCCCCCAGAAGCGGCTGCAGGCGGGCCCGGTTGTTTTGCGCCAGGGGCGAGGCCGTCAATTTATCCACGGGAAAGGCTTCCAGCGTGGTGGACCAGATGACCAGGTCGGGCTTCTCTTCAAGCACGCGGTCAAGGATCAACACATCCTTGGCCAGCGAAATGGTGGGATAGCCCAGGTTGTAAAATTGCGCGTTCCGGTCGCAGACCGTCATGCCGCGGGCATTCAACCGCCCGGCCAGGGTCTCCTCCGGCCGCAGCAGCGTCCCCCAGATGGATGAATCGCCCAGCACCACCACCCGGAATTCGTCCGCCGCTTTCGGCCGCGAGACCTCATGCGAAGCGAACATGGCTTCCAGGTTGTACAGGCTGAGGTTATAGGAGCGCTGCGGGGTCTCGCCAAAGGGCAGCCGCGCCCGCCCGGGGACGAGATGGTTGTACACAGAAACCCGCCCCAGAGCATCAGCCGGGATAAGGCCGATGAGCAGGGACAGAACCAGAAATATCGCCAGCCCTTTTAAGGCCACATTTCGCAGAAAGGAAAAATTCACGCCCGAATTATACGCCATGCCGCGGCACGGCGTTTATCAGCGAGGCCGGTTTATTCCGGATTCTGGTGTAACTGCCAGACACAGCCGCCCAGTGAGAAATCGGAGAATTCCGCTTGGAAAGAGGATTTCAACGGACTGCACGCGTACACTCCCAGATTCACCGTTTCAAGCGGCGCGTGCATGTGGAACATGCGCATTTGTTGGAAAACTTTCCCGTCGTAGGAATTTTCAATGTAAAAATCCGGACCGCGGCGGCTGAGGCGGTACACCATCGTCTGGATGACCGCGTCTATGTCGGTGGTGGCCCAGTCCGAATAGCCCAGGTTGGTGACCACACTGCCCAGGCGGCCGACGGTTTCACTTTCAAGTTCCACCGAAGCCTTGAACCAGTTGTCCGAGTCGTGGTAAATGACCACCCCGCACTGGTCATAGAGCTTTTCGGGTTTCCAGGCAACACGGACGGAAAAGCTGAATTCCGTCTTCTCCACCGGCAGCAGGAAAGCGTGGGCGTTGTCGTTGCGAAAACCGTAATAGGTGCGCTGCCAGAAATCGGTGTTCGGGTCCGTGGTGAGGGTCAGGGTAGCGGCGGTCAGTTTAAAGACTTTCGGCGGATTGAGCCAGTGAAATTGTGACAGGTCCATAACGATGGTAATCCCTTCTCTTTCTACGCGGAGTTGGTTATGACTTTCACATGATTATACAAAAACCCCATGAGATCATTATAAGCGGCTATTTTGCAAAGCACTTTATATTTTAATGATTATTATATTGACCATTACATGTAATTAATGCTTTTATTGGTCATCATATTGATCATTATATATTGATAATTTCATAAAGATGCTATAATGGCATTGACTTTTCTCCCGTAGGTTTTCCTACTTTTAAAAGGAAAGTGAGGACTGGAGTGAACTCAATCGATTTTTCCATTGCAACGAGTGAGCAGATCGAAGAATTCCTCTGTGGGCAATTGAGAAGAATAAGGCTTTCGCGGAATTTAACCCAGACTCAATTAGCGCAAAAGTCGGGGGTTGCGTTTACAACGGTAAAAAGACTCGAAAGCGGCAAGAGTGTCTCATTAGACACCTTTATCCGAATTTTGATGGCGTTAGAAC
>JAAYYW010000433.1 GCA_012515195.1 Leptolinea sp. | reverse complement strand
CTATGGCGTCAGGTCGCCCCTTAAAACCGGGAAATCACTTAAACCGGAGAAGTTCCGCCCTTCCGGTAAACAGCCAGTTCTGTTTGAATTCTTGGATTGCGATCACCCCTTTTTCCATAGAGAACTACCAGTAAAATATCCAGTACTAGAAATAGCAGTATTAACAAACCGCCTTCCGGGCCGAATAGCCCACCCGTCCAGAGGTCAGGACCAGTCACTGAGCTTTGCAACAGACTGTTCGCCGGAATCTGTCCGCTGTTGGCATAACCAAAAACGAATTCTTCAAAAAAGCCCCACGCGATATGAAACCCAAGGGGTAGGGCAAGTCTGCCTGTCAACACAAAACCAAGTCCCATGAGCAATCCGGCCAGAGCCACATTAAACGTGGATAACAAACCAGCGTTGGGGTTTAACAGATGTGCCATACCGAATAGCGCTGAGGTTAACACAAGCGCGACAACGATTGCGACTCGCTCACCCATGCCTTTGCAGAACCCCTCTGCCAGGTTTTTAATCTGATACCCGCGGAAAGTGATCTCTTCGCCAAAAGCAACTGCAGTGAGGTTTAACAGAGCCAGTAATCCAGCCGGAAGAACCGCTACATTAAACGGATTTTGTGGAACCGTTGAAAACTCCACCCAGCCCAGGGTAAGCTCGATGACCGCGAAAGCGACCAATGTGAAAGCCCCGATGGCCATTCCCGCAGCCATATCCTGCCACCAACCCTGGTCCACGCGAAGACCAAAATCTGTGATTTCACGCCGGTCAATCCACCGGGAAACAGTGGTAATAACCAGAAACATCCCGGCCAGATAAACCAGACTGCCTGCCATATAACCAAGCGGGTTACTGGTCTGCGCGGCGGGTGACTGTACGAGTTGCGCGGCGATAAGAACCACAAAAAATAGAATGAATTGGAGAAGGACTCTCCACCCTGCGCGGAGTCGTCTTTCAGAATTGATAAAAACGTTCAATTATTTTAGTTCTCCCTGTCTTCTGTGATAAATTCAGTCCAGGGATTATACAAAAAACACAAGTTAACGTCGACATAAATTCCTTCTGCAGCAAACCCTGGCACTGGAAAGCCGTTATTTCTTTGGGGTAAAATCATTATAGATATTTTTTTAAAACCATTAAAAAGGTGATCAATATGTTGCCTGTTGAAATTACACCCGGCATCTTCTGGATTGGGGTAAATGATCGAATTACAAATTTATTTGAAGGGCTGTGGGACATATCCCGGGAAGGGATTTCCTATAACAGCTACCTTATCCGGGATGAAAAGAACGCAGTCGTTGATCTAAACAAAGCCATTCTGACCGGTGAGTATATCACCCGGCTCCAATCTCTCATCGACCTGAAAGAAATTGATTATGTGGTTATCAACCACATGGAGCCGGACCACACGGGCGTCCTTCAAATGCTGTTGACCGCCGCGCCCCAGGTTCAACTGGTAGGCACCAAGAAAACGCAAACCATGTTGAAGGATTTTTATGGAATCACCGAAAATGTTCTGGTGGTAAAAGAAGGGGACACCATCAACCTTGGCCGGCACACCATGCGTTTTATCAATACGCCATTCCTGCACTGGCCGGAAACTATGATGACCCTTGAAGAAACCGAGTCGATCCTATTTTCCTGCGACGCGTTCGGAAGTTACGGCACATTGAACGGCACCATATTTGATGATCCATCGGTAAACCTTGACTGGTATGTGGATCAGGCGCTTCGGTATTACACCAACATCATTGCCATCTTTTCACGCCCGGTCCGCGGCGCTCTCACCAAACTGGCGGATGTTCCCGTTAAGATCATTGCCCCGTCTCATGGGCTGATCTGGCGCGCCAATCCGGGCCGTATGGTAGATCTGTATGACCGCTGGTGCAAACTGGCAACCGAACCGGCTGATCCCGGAATCACATTGCTCTTTGCCACCATGTACGGCAATACGGAAGCCATGATGGAAGTGGTCGCGCAGGGGATTGTAGATGAAGGTGTAAAGTTAAAGATATTCAACATCCAAAAGGACCACGTCAGTTATATTCTCCCGAGTCTTTACACCACACGCGGCGTGATGATCGGAGCACCAACATACGAAGGGATGTTGTTCCCGACCATGGAGGCTGTTCTGAACATGGCAGAAAGTAAGCACATATTCAACAAAAAGGCGTCCATCTTTGGCAGCTATGCCTGGGCAGGAGGCGCGGATCGCAAGTTCGTCGAATTGGCCGAAAAACTGAAATGGGAACTGCTGGATTCGCTGACTTTCAACGGCACACCATCACATGAAGAATTGCTGCGTGGGAGACAATTTGGAGCAGAATTCGCCCGTAAGATCAAGGAGTGATCTTATCTTCAGGTAAAGGCATAAAGCCGCAAGAAATAATCTAATAAAGGTCACCCCAATAGCGGGTGGCTTTTTTTATCCACCGATTCTATCCCGTTGGGGAACTGAATCAGGATTCAATGATATGCGCGGTAAACGTAAGTATTTCATCATTTTTATCCGGTTTTTATTACAGTGAAAACCATTATTCATAGAATTAATATGCGTAATTGATTAATCCTTTGTTGCTCGCATCTTGTTTCATTAGTCAATTAATCCGTGTTGGGTTTTTCCAGAAACAATGGCCGGGATGAAAGACAAAATGAAAAAAGAAAATAAAACCCTGAAGTTTCGTTGGTCTGATTGGAAAATTGGAACAAAGTTCTCCATCATCATATTCCTGGTAGTCATATTTAGTATTGGCGCACTGGTTGCCGTGAATTATTTGCTCAACGTCAACCAGACGACGCAGCAGGTTGGGGATCAACTGGAAATGCTGGGGGATGAAGTGATCCTGCGGGCCGCCGATCAGGTCTTTGGCGGGCTAGATGTTCTGGAGACGCTTGCCAGGACACCATCGTTGGTGGATGCAGTCAGGCAGGCAAATGTTGAGCGGGTCGATCTGACTGAAGATGACCTTGCCTCAATGGATAAAGACTGGCAGGATCAAAAACCCGAAATGGAATCTACCATTCAGGCCATCGAATCCAGCGAGTTGACTGCCTACCTCAAAGAATTTTTAGCCCATAACCCGGAAGAGGTGGAAGTATTTGTCACCGATATCAAGGGGTTGAATATTGCCATGACCGACCGCACCAGCGATTTTCTCCAGAGCGATGAGGGATGGTGGAAATCCACAATGGCTGACGGCAAAGGCAACTCATATATCGCTCCGGTCGAATATGACGATAGCTCCAAGGCGTATGCCATGAATCTTGGGGTTCCCATCTACGATACGGAAACAAAGGAAGTTATCGGGGTTTTGCGGGGCACATTGGATGTCTCCCTGCTATTCCAGACATTAAGTAATGTGAAGATTGGCGAAACCGGAAGCGCCGTTTTACTTGACTCGGATGGCAATATTCTGTTCAGTCAGAATGCCGATCAGATCATGCAACCGGCTCCGCAGGGATTGATTGACCTTTTCTCATCAGATAAGAACGGTTGGACAAAAACCAACGATCTGGATGGAAACCCGGCCATTTTGTCATACAGTAAATTAAGCGGTGATCAGGGGGAAAAACTAAGCTGGCGGCTGTTGTTGGATCAAGATCAGGCGGAAATCAATATGATCATTCTGCGAAACCTGAACTTTAGCGTTATGGCAGGTATCATAGCCGCGATTATTGGGATTTTCCTGGGATTGCTGGCGGTTCGTTTAATCGTTAAGCCCATTCAAAAGATCACGGAAAGCATTAACCTGCTGGCAACCGGTGACCTGGATATGAACGGGCAGGATCAGGCTTACTTGAACCGGTTCAGAAAGCAAGGAGATGAGGTTGGCGGGATGTATAAAGCCAGCTTTGGTCTTCTGGACTACCTCAAGGAGATGGTTGGAGTAGCCCAAAAAGTGGCCAAAGGCGACCTCGCGGTTGAAGTGCAGCCCCGGTCGGATGATGATCAACTGGGGATGGCATTTGCGGAAATGATCAAGGATCTTCGCAACCTGGTCAAACAGGTGACAGACAGCGCTGTTGAAGTGGAAAGCGCGTCCGCGAACCTGGCGGATTCGGCCTATCAGGCCGGCCAGGCGACCAACCAGATTGCCACCACCGTGCAGCAGGTAGCCAAAGGCACAGGAGACCAGGCGTCTGCCATCAGCAATACCGCATACTCTGTGGAGCATATGTCCAAAGCCATTGAAGGTGTAGCCAAAGGCGCCGAAGAGCAGAGCCGTGCCATATCGAGGGCGTCTGAAATCACCACCCTCATCAATAGCGCCATTCAGCAGGTAGCGGGGAATGCCGAATCTGTCACCCGCGATTCTGCCGTCGCCACCGATGCCGCCCGCAGTGGTGTGGAGACGGTGGAAGAGACTCTGGAAGGCATGCAGAATATCAAAACAAAAGTGGGCGCATCGGCGGAAAAAGTACAGGAGATGGGCAAGCGGTCAGAAGAAATTGGCGCCATCCTTGAGACCATTGAAGACATCGCTTCGCAAACCAACCTACTGGCATTGAACGCAGCCATTGAAGCGGCCCGCGCCGGAGAACATGGCAAGGGTTTTGCCATTGTGGCCGATGAGGTCCGCAAACTGGCCGAGCGTTCATCCCAGGCGACCAAAGAAATTGGCGGATTGATCTCCGGCATTCAGAGTACGGTCGCGGAAGCGGTGAATGCCATGGAAGAAGGCTCCAAGGAAGTGGAACTTGGTGTGGTCAGCGCCAATAAAGCCGGAACCGCGTTATATGAAATCCTATCGGCCGCGGAAGCTGTCAAAGGCCAGGCGATGCAGGCCGGTGAAGCCGCGGAAAAAATGAACGCCTTCGCCAGTGATCTGGTGTCGGCCGTGGAATCTGTCTCTGCTATTGTGGAAGAAAACACAGCCTCAACGGAAGAGATGGCCGTCAACACATCCGAAGTCAATATGGCATTTGAGAACATTGCCAGTGTGAGTGAGGAGAACAGCGCGGCTATTGAAGAAGTAAGCGCGAGCACGGAAGAAATGAGCGCCCAGGTTCAGGAAGTGACAGCGTCGGCACAATCACTGTCAGATATGGCGCAATCGTTGAAAACCGTTGTCTCCCAGTTCCGGTTGTAGCGCCAATTATTCATCGATGTACTCCTGTCTGCCAGATCTGCCATCTGTCTTTGGATTTTCAAAACACAGGTACCTCTGGCAGAACGGTGAATTTATCTTCGGCAATACCCTTTTGCAGACATAACCAAGTTGAAATTTATATTGGTAGGTTTAACCTCACAGATAGATTTCAGCGAGGAATTCTCGAACACAGTTCGATACCTCTTTTTGATCTGATTAATTCGTATTTTATGATGAATTTACTCTTTATTAATTCATTATATGGGTCATTTTAATTAGTATATATACACTAAAGAGATATTTTTTTTGTTTCTAAGGAATGGGGTTTATCTCATTACCTCAAGAAATTTCTTTTGAGTTTTTCGTGAAATTACTGGAGATTTTTTTGTTTTTTCAGGCAAGGCAAGATGACAGGTTATCCATTTGCCGCCAAAAAATTAAGGAGAAATAATGGCTAATGATTCCGATGTAAAGAAGACAGTCTCAAAACGTATAACTGAATGGTTTTCATCTTTAAATGGCAGGCTAACCCTGTTGTTTTTAGCAATGTCAATAATACCGATGATGATTATGGGCGCGATCACCTATTTTCAAAGCCTGCCCCAATTAAAAGCGGATGTCTATGAAGAGTTTGACCGGTTAGCACTGATGCAAAAAGAATCCATAGAGAATT
>JAAYYW010000432.1 GCA_012515195.1 Leptolinea sp. | reverse complement strand
CATAAAATAAATGGCAGACATCCGGCGCTGGGTTAATTATTATTTATGGTCTCAGAGCTTTTTTTATGGAGCAAAATAGCTGAGACTGTTGTTTTATCTGCTCCTGTGGCAAAGTTTGTCTCGTTTTCAACAGCAATGCCGTTGCCTGCAAGCTGCCCGTCCAGCGTTCCACGTGTACCGCTGCTGATAAAGCTCATGGTTCCGGGATTGACAGTTCCGTAAATCCCCAACCTTCCTGAAACACCAGAGGTGGCCACCCCGGCGGACAGACCCACCCCTCCGAACAGGGTTATATCGCCTGTTCGCTTATCGTAACGTAAGTTTACAGAGCCTATTTCAGTAAGGTCAACCTCATAGCCGGTTTTTTGATTGACTGTTATGGAGAGAGGGCCTATAAAAATAGTAATGGTATCTTCTGTGATGATATCTCCTGAACCTGGTTTTTCACCCGTGGCGGGTGGGTTGGTATTTGAATCCTCTCCGGCACTTGGTTCATCCTGCTGCCCGGATGTATTTTCTTCCTGAATGGGTTCATCAGCCGGAGGTTCATCTACATCCGGATCTTTCGTCTGCGGCTTGGGTGGGATATATGGATCCCCCATCTGCGAATCGGGAAAATCCGGAAACGGAGGATATTTGATACTGCCGCCAGAGCCCTGGTTATCGGAGTCAACGGCTATAAAATTCATTGTAACCATAAAGCAGTTGATGGAACCTGCAAAGACATAGGGTGTTAATGCGCTTGCGACAACTGTCTTGCGGTGTTGCTGGTAACGGTTGTAGGTTTCATCATTCCCGATTTGCCCAAGTATGCTGCCCGAATGCAACCAGTATAGCTCCATCAGATCAGCGGTTTTTTTATAACCTTCCTCCAGCTTGGGGTTTACGGCTTCCAGGAACTTGTCCATATCATTCTTGTCGGCCTTTTGTACGCCTGTATCATAAACGCTGTTGTTGCTCACAAGGTTATTCAATACCATGCTTGCTGCCTGCAATGGATTGCCTTCACAAAGCTGAGCAAGAGTTTCATTGAATTTGTCCAGGCTTGGAGTAACGGAATCCTGGTTTTCAAAAACTTCGTCATAGGGTTGTTCAAAATATTCTTCAAGATACTCATCCAGTTTGACTTGTACATAATCATCCAGAATATTCAGCCAGATGGTCTCCTGTTCATAAGAAATATTCAACCATCCGTCGAAAGATACAGTGGCTCCGTTTGCCGCGGCTCCAAAGATTTTCTCGAGGATTGATTTGGAAACGTCCTTTAATAAATCATCAGGGGCTTCTTCGGCACCCTGTTCCACAAGCATGCCAAGCCCTCCGATCAATTCCCCCATTTCCCCGTCCGGAATCATACCGAATGCATCGCTGAAAGTAGCCTTGGCATGTGATATGGCAGACATGGCGTATTGCAGCCCTTCCTGCATTTTACCGGAGGCCGAGTAGACGCTGACCGAATCCGTGCCCAGATTGATGTCCCGTGAAATCTCCAACTGCCCCTCCGGGGTGTCCAGGGTGTCATCAAAAGGTGTCCGGCTTTTTGAGAAATCCAGCAACTGCTCAAAGGTGTATTGTTCAAAGATGGATTTTGCAATTTCCATATATTCATTTGGTTTTTGCCTCAACGCCTTATAGGTTTCAGTTACCATGGTGGTATAGCCTTCTCTGGCGCCTTCGAGCAT
>JAAYYW010000055.1 GCA_012515195.1 Leptolinea sp. | reverse complement strand
GTGCTTTTTGACATTCGAATGTTGTGATCCGGTTATCTGGCAGATCCACGCTATCCAGCGATTTAGTCCAACGGCGGACCGCATCATTCCCCTGTTGTCGGATCTCCTGTATGATCTGCCGAACGGCATCTGACGGGGTTATCTCTTTGCCAAAAGTGACTTTTAATCGATCCAAGATTTGCTGCGGAACGGGCATGTCATCCAGCGGAGTTCGCTTCAGTATGGTTTTTTTTGCGGTTTCGGCATCATAAATGGGAAACATGGTTTTCTCCAATGGCTTAGTAAAAAAAGTCCCCGGTCTCCCGGGGACTAATTATCATGGATCTGGTTTGTTTCAAGTATGCGCTATTGCGCCCGCCGGAAGAGTTGGGGTTTTTGAATTCGATGATGATGAGCATGGACGAACAGCAAGTTTTTCATGTCGGTTTGGATAATATCACAGGGAAACAATGTTGTCAAAGGAATTGATTGTTGTTTTCTGTTTGACCCAATTGATTTTATTCATATAATTGCACTTAGGCTTAACGGTCGATCTCAATAAAGGAAAGTGATTATGTCCCCTGCTAAATTCCCTTCAAAGCGGGCTCCTGTATTCGCAGATGTCCCGGATGAAAAATGGAACGACTGGCGCTGGCAATTGAGCCACCGATTAAATTCTGTGGATGACTTTGAAAAAGTTTTTCCGCTCACAGAGAGTGAACACAAAGCACTTTCAGCTGCAGATCTTTTTCGGGTGGACATCACACCATATTTCGCGTCTTTGATCAATCCTGATGATCCCGATGATCCGATACGTAAGCAGGTTATTCCTACGGCTGGAGAGATTGTGCCGTTTACGGGAATGATGGAAGACTCTCTGGCCGAAGATCGCCATTCACCGGTTCCCGGTCTGGTACATCGCTATCCTGACAGGGTATTGATGCTGGTAACCACTCAGTGTGCCTCTTATTGCCGATACTGTACCCGATCACGTATCGTGGGTGATCCAAGCTCTACGTTTTCGCGTTCGGATTACGAGGCCCAGTTGGATTACATTCGAAAGACACCACAGGTTCGTGACGTGTTGCTTTCTGGCGGAGACCCATTAACCCTGGCTCCGAAGGTTTTGGAAGAACTCTTGTCAAAGTTACGGGACATACCGCATGTTGAAATCGTGCGAATTGGAAGCCGGGTTCCTGTTTTTATGCCCCAACGTGTGACAGATGAGTTGACCGAAATACTCCAGAAATTTCATCCGCTATGGTTGAACATCCACGTTAATCATCCGAATGAGATCACTGTGGAACTGGAAGAAGCATGTGAAAAACTCTCGCGAGCGGGAATTCCTCTGGGTAATCAATCGGTATTATTAGCCGGGATCAATGATTGCCCGCACATTCAAAAACAGTTGGTACAGGATCTGGTGCGGATCCGTGTCCGTCCATACTATTTATACCAGTGCGATCTGGTAGATGGCGCCGGGCATTTTCGCACACCAGTGGCCAAAGGAATTGAGATCATCGAAGCCTTGCGAGGACATACTTCAGGGTTCGCGGTTCCGACCTTTGTTGTAGACGCTCCCGGCGGTGGTGGCAAGATTCCCCTTATGCCGAATTACCTGGTCAGTATGTCTGACCATAAGATCATCCTTCGCAATTATGAGGGGTACATCACTTCATATGAAGAGCCGATTGTATATCAGCCGCACGATCCAAAAACCTGCCGTTTCTGCCAGTCCCGTCGATTGGAACCGGGCCAGCAGGGTGTGAGCGGTCTTTTGGATAGCGATCAGATGTTCATAAAACCAGAGGGATTTGATCTGTTGCATAATCGCGGCGGAGGACAGCATCGGCTCCGTGCGGATGAAAACAAATGGAAACCGTTAGGAATTGGGCCGGGCGACGAGGAATCGTGAACCTGATTTATCCGGTAATAGACAGGAAGGAGTGATCCATGCATTACCGCAGACTTGGACATACGGGGTTGAAAGTCAGTGAAATATCGCTGGGTTCCTGGGTAACTTTTGGATCTCAAATTTCTGAAGAGACATCCATAGATCTGGTTCAGGCTGCTTATGATCAGGGAGTCAATTTTTTTGATTGCGCAGATGTTTATGCCAATGGGCAGGCCGAAATTGTACTGGGAAGAGCCATCCGGGATTATCCACGGGAAGACCTGGTGATTTCATCAAAGGTGTTTTACCCCACTTCATCAGGACCAAATGGCCGCGGTTTATCGCGCAAGCACATTCGAGAATCAATTGACGGTTCGTTAAAGCGATTAAACCTCGACTACATTGATCTATATTATTGTCATCGATTCGACCCTGATACACCGATAGAAGAGGTTATCCGTTCCATGGATGACCTGGTGAAAAGTGGTAAGGTGTTGTACTGGGGTACTTCTGAATGGGAAGCAGGGCAGGCAGCCCAGGCATATGGACTTGCGCGCCAGTATTGGTTAATCCCGCCATCAATGGAGCAGCCGCAATATAACCTTTTCCACCGCCGGCGGGTTGAATGGGAATTGGCTCCACTCTGCAAAGATTTTGGGATCGGTTTGACCACGTATAGTCCGCTATTTTTTGGTATTCTTACCGGTAAATATAACGACGGAATTCCAGATGGTTCACGAGCCTCACTGGAGGATATGGGTTGGATTCGCGACCATCTATCGAAGCAAAATATTTCTCGGGTGCGTCAGATCACTGAGCTGGCAGAAGAGTTGGGAATGACAACCGCACAATTATCCATCGCATGGATCTTGCGGCGAAAGGATGTTAGCTCTGTGATAACCGGGGCCAGTCATCTGGAACAGTTGGATGAGAATCTTGGTTCGGCAGAAATGGTTGAATTGTTGACTGATGACGTACTGGAACGTATTGAAGAGATCATGGGTGACACATTCGAGTAAGCATCAACCAGCTATCCTATGTATTCATACCGGGGTAAAAAAAGCCTCTATTGTTTTGTATATGGACAAAGAATTGCGGAAAAATTGATCAAGGTTTTTATTCAGAAACAACATCGATGGCTGTTTCTGAATTTTTGCCCATTCTTACGCGAACAAAATTGACAATGATCATGGCAAACCCATAAATAGCGATCAACCAGACACTCGGATTAGCACCCATCCGGGTGAGGATAATACCCTGGAGAGGCGGAAGGAACATGCCACCCAGGCTGGCCAACGCGACTATCAATCCGGTAGCCTTACCCGAAGATCCTTGGAACATCGACGCGCAGATCGAAAATGTGGTGGGGAATATTGGACCAAAGAAAAAACCGATGATCAATACGGCGAGAATGGTAAGGGGAAGACTGCCGGTACTGCAGGCCAGGATTAAGCCGCCTATCCCTGTACCAGATAAGCTGACAGCCAGAAGCCGGTCGGATGTCCAACGAGTACCCAGGTAGGCAGCAAAAAGACGACCGAAGGTCAGGGTCATCCAAAAACCAGATACCACCAATGCAGCCTGGTCTGCCGCAACGGGTGTGGTTCTCTGCATATATTCGGCCGTCCAACCGCCCATACTGTTTTCAGATCCAACATACAGGAAAAGGATCATGCCAGCGATCCAAAGCAGTGGTGAATGGAAGAAGGGCTTGTCCTGTGTCTTAACCGTTCGATCTGATTGGGCTACAGGGGAGAGGAGGAAGATGGCTAAAAAGGGGATAGTAGCAAGCACCACACCGACTCCCATCCAGATAACCGGAATGCCTGTATTCCAACGGTTGATGGTAAAACTGGCAATGGCTGGACCAGTCACAGCACCAACGCCAAAGAAGAAATTCACCAGGTTAACCGCGGCCACACTTCGATCTTGAAAAACTCGTGCCACCAGCAAATTGATGCCAATATCGACTGCGCCGTGGCCCAAACCGGCCAATAAGCCGCTTGCCAGCATAAACGGAAGAGAGCGGCTGAGAGTAACACCTAACATACCGGTTGCCATTAAGAGCAATCCACCAATCAACACCGGCCGTGGGCCAAATCTATCAATCAGCGAACCGCAGCCAATTTGCGCCAGAAAAGCGCCGAGAAACAAAGCCGTGAAGATTACCCCAACTGCTTCAAGTGTAGACAAGGTATTGCCGGCCAGGTTTGGCAGGACAGGTCCAATTGTGGCTGTGAGGATGCCCAGAGCAATAAACACTATGCACGATAAGATGATGGTAGCCTTTGGAGTTCTCATTCTTCTCTTTCAATAAAAATCGCGAAAGAATTCGCGGTTGACAATGGACTGAATAAATTCGATAATACATGCAAATAAACGCAAAGTCAAGTAAAATAACGCAAAATAATGCAATTGATAGGAGCAGACAATGCTGAAGGAAGAACGTCAGCAGATCATAATGGAAACGCTTCGGCGTGACGGGAAGATCGTTGCAGCTGACTTGTCACAGGTCATCGCGGTTTCAGAAGACACTATCCGCCGTGACCTGCGTGATCTGGCTGATGCCGGATTAATCCAGCGCGTTCACGGTGGAGCTTTACTCCGTTCACCAGCGGGAGCGAGTTATCGCGAACGCCAATTCTTGAGCGGCAGCGCCAAAGTGTCCATCGCGAAGGCGGCGGTTTCACTGGTACGTAACCGCCAGGTGATCATCCTTGATGGGGGAACAACCACGCTTGAAATAGCCCGCCGGCTGCCCATCGATTTACACGCGACAATTGTGACCAACAGTCCACCGGTAGCCGTGGCGCTGGCTGATTACCCGGATATCCAGGTGGTGATGATTGGAGGGCATCTGCTGGCCCCGTCTCAAGTAACGATCGGAGCGGCAGCTTTGCAGGCATTCTCTTCCATTCATGCCGACCTGTGCATGCTGGGGGTGTGCAGCCTTCATCCTGAGCTCGGGGTGAGTATCCCTGTTTACGAGGAGTCATTGATTAAGCGCATTATGGTGGATAATTCAGCGGAGGTTGCCGCGCTTGTGACGGTGGACAAACTGGGGACTGGCGCGCCGTACACGGTGGCGCCTATATCCGACCTGACGTATATCATCACCGAACCGGATGCGCCAGATGAGGTGCTTGCGCCTTATGCCAACAAGGGCATCACGATCATGAAAGAGAAGGTGTAAATTTCTCGGGTATCCTGTTGGGACGAAGTAATCGGTCATTGACTCAACTTATAACAGATCCTTTATTCCGATTGTTTATAACGAGATCGGCCAAGGAAGTCTCCTGTCAGAAAGAATAGTCCGTGATAGACTGGCGGATGAAGCATCCGATTACAGAAATAATGTGAGGCTAAATAAGATACCCGAATGCTACGTCCCTACCAGGGTCGATATTTGATCATTTTTACCTGGGAGCAATAGCGGTTTTGCCGTAGGGTGGACCCAATCGGAATTTCTCTTTTCGCCATAATACGACCTTGCTCCGGTTGCTTCCACCGATACAATTTATAGATCAAATATCACAAAATAGAAATGGTCGATTAATGCCAAAAAAAGAACTTATACCTGATTCGATCCAGTATTTTCTTCTAAGCGTGATCCTTTGGTTCGTCGTGGACTTTGGGACAGCCGGTGGATTTCGTTTTTACTATTATGAGAAGATATGGCCCACCATTTTGCTTTTCTATTTGGGATTTCCGTTGATTTTCTCTCTATTGATCTTCCGATTGAAATGGAATAATCGCAGGCTCTTTTTTGGCATGCTGGTTACCGTATTCATCGTTGAAATCCTGTTCACCCGTAATCCGTTATTAATGTCATTCCCAAATCTTCTCTGGGGAATCCCCCTGGCTGTTTTGATTTATATCCCATTGGTGTATTTCCCCCTCTGGTTGATCCGTAAAGCAATAAAGCAACATCTAATGATTATCCTTCTTTGCAGTATCTCGGTATTGGCAGTTACACTTCTTACAATTTTTGGGGGAAAATAAAAATTTCTACAAAATAACTGCACCCATTGAAAGGAAACCGACATGATTCAGACTATCAATCTTAAAGACAAGCTGACCAGAATTACAGAATACTGGCATCCGGGTATCGTGGGTGAAATGAATGATTCTCATTTGAAGTTGGCGAAGCTGAAGGGCGAATTCCTCTGGCATCATCATGACACGGAGGATGAATTTTTTTTGGTGATCAAGGGCAGCCTGGTCATCAAACTGCGTGATGGGGATGTGCGTATAGGGGAAGGCGAATTTGTCATCATCCCGCATGGAGTGGAACACATGCCGATCGCAGAAGAGGAAGTACATGTCCTGTTAATGGAGCCAAAGTCCACCCGTAATACGGGAAACATCGAGAACGAACGCACTGTCGAGACTGACTGGCTCTAGAAAAATGCGGTACACTTGCCGCATTATGGATAAAGAACAGAATAAAAACTTCCAGATCATTGCCGCCATAGGGGCGGGCATTTTCCTTTTCTTCATAAGCCCTAACTTGCTAGGTGCCCAAAACGCCGCCATGCTTTCTGCTTTTGAAATTGATGAATTCGCGCAATATCCGAATCTCATCGGTATGCTGACACCCGGTGCTACCCTGTACGAAACGATCCGGCATTTTCTCATCTATTTGCATTATTTTTACGGCTACCCTTTTTATTTTTTCTCTGCGCTGGCGGTTCTGCCCGTCAAACTGATCTATGGTCAAGACTGGTTAAGCCATACCAATGTAATCGTTGCAGTACTCAGACAGGTGATCAATGTTGCCCCGATGATCGTCTCCGCCGGCTTATTGACTTTCATTCAAACCCGTTTCCGTGATATGTGGCGTTCGATCGGGATGTTTGTTTTTCTTTTACTAATCCCGGCGGTGACCGTAAATAACCTGTGGTGGCATCCGGACGGTCTGGCCGTGCTTGCGGCTGTTCTGGTTTTGTTTTTCCTGGATCGGGACGCCTTGAAGTTAGGCCAGTCATTTTTTATTGCCGCTGCGATCTGTGGAGTTGGCGTGGGGATTAAATATACCGGTGTGTTTTTCGCCCTATCCATCGTGGTGTATATCATCTGGGCGTGGGTGACGCAGAAGTACTCACCCCGTCGGATTTTCACCGCAGCCGCCGGGTTTCTGGGTGTCATGCTGCTGGCTGTGGTCATCAGCAACCCGCTTTTATTATTCCCGCAGGAACGTGCCGCGCTGATCGAATACCAGAAGTTGCAATTCCAACAGACTTCCATGGGGATACTACAGGCAAACCCGCAGCCATATTTTGCCGAATATCCAGCGGATTTCCGTTACCATTATGGCGAACTCGAATTCCTGATGATGGGTTTTGCCGGATTGACCGTGGCTCTGTTCTTTTCGAAGAAACGCTGGTATTACGCCGTCCTACTCGCTTTTATAATCCCGATGACATTGACCATTAATTTCTCGGCCACACGCCGTACCCATTATTTTCTTCCGGTGGTGCTTCCGCTGGTTTCCTGCCTGAGCGTGCTTCTTCCTGGTAAGGGCAGCGAGGAGGATGAGAACCGGGTGAAGGCATCCAATGTCATCCAATTTGTCACTGTCGCATTGATGGCCTATCAGGCTTTCCTGTTCTGGCCGCGAACCCAGGAGATATATGTCAATGCTCTCCGGAAGGAAGAGTTGTCACCCTCCATTGCTTTCTATAAATCAGTCCTTGCGGAATTACCGGCCAATTTCGATTCAATGCAGCGCGTGGTGTACCGTGACTGGAAAGTCTACTTTCCGCCGGGTGGTGAATATCTGACAGAAATGACCTGGGACATGCCAACCATAGCCTACATCGAGTCTATCGATCCGGACATCCTGCTCCTGGACAGGGAAAACATAGCCCTATATTCCAACCCGGACTCTGTAACGAACTCTGTCAACCCCGGCAACACAAAACCCATCCATGAGTTTTATCTGGCCGCTGATGAGAACAATCTCCCCGGATATTCTCTACTGTTTGAAAACCCCTTTGGTTTGGCATTTGTGAAAGCCGAAATAGATTGATATTCTACGGTTAAGGTTTCTCCTCCGGGTATTTTCGAGTAAACAAACATGGGTGAACGGAAGTTCACCCATGTTTTCGTTTTCCTACACTTAGACAGGAAGAAAAGGCTTAGCTTCTTAGTTTCGCCCCTAATTCCTGTTCAAGACGTTTAATGATACGTCCGCGGATCTGGGCAACCTCTTGATCTGTCATTGTACGGTCTGGAGATTGGTATGTAAGGCTGTAAGCCAGGCTCTTCTTACCTTCACCGATCTGTGTGCTGCGGAAGATATCGAATAATGTGACATCCACCAGATTCTTGCCGCCTGTCTGACGGATCATTGCTTCCACCTTCCCGGCTGGCAGGCTTTCATCGACCGTCAGGGCCAGGTCTTCCAGTACCGGCGGATAGGCCGGAACGGAATCGATGGTGTGCAATTCCGGAATAGCCTGTAGTAATGCTTCAAGATCAATATCGGCAGCCAGAACAGGGTTTTGTAGGAAATCATAACGATCCTTGATCAACGGATGGAGTTCACCGAAAACACCCAGGGGGACATCACCGCACTGCCATGCGGCGCATTTGCCGGGGTGGAATCCATTTGCCGAGATCGGTGTGAAGGTGATTTTTTCGAGATGGAGACCTTCCCCCAATTCTTCCAGGATCCCTTTAAGGTCAAAGAAATCAATGGCCGCGTTGTTCTTCTGGTCCCATGCGGGATTTTCGCGCCGACCGGATAAGGCAATCGATAACCGGCGGGGCTCTTCTGGAAGCAATTCATTTTCACGGGGCAGATAAACTTGCCCGATCTCAAAAAGTTTCAACTGGTCTGAAAGGCGGGCGTTCTTTTCGAGTGCTTCCAACACGGACGCCAGAACACTGCGCCGCATCACCCGGCGATCCATGGCGATGGGATTCTGCAATGTCACATAATCCAATTCTTTGACAGATGCATCAACCGGCTGCAACCAGCGGGCTTCCCGTTCGGGTGCGGTCATTCGATATGTAATAATTTCTTGGAGGCCGAACTTTGTCAGTATGTCCCGCACCAGCTCTTCCAGCTCCAGAGGCGGATTGTTGCGTTGCGGTGGCATTTCATCGATGAGTCTTGTGGCAGGGATATTGTCATAACCATACATGCGCGCGATCTCTTCCATCACATCGGCTACTCCTATGATCCCCTCACCGATATCCAGCCGGTAGGGGGGAGTCTGTACTTCGACCGAATCCCCTTTGACTTTGCAAATAAATTCAAGCGGTGAAAGCAGGTCGGCAATTTGTTTGGCTGTGAGCTCAATACCCAACCAGCGGGTGACATCTTCCGTGGTTACCATCACAACTGGATCATCAGCCGGCAGCGGATATTCATCTACCAGATCAGTATAGATCTCTCCACCAGACCATTCCGCCATACGGTCAAGGCATAACCTGACAGCGTCCGGGCATAGAGCGGGATGAATACCACGCGCAAATCGAAACGATGCTTCAGAGTTAAGTTTAAGATAGCTCATTGTCTTGCGGATATTGATGAAATTCCAGGCAGCGCCTTCCAGAAGGACGGTTGTTGTACCCTCTGTGATCTCGGATTCAAGGCCGCCCATCACACCAGCCACACTCAACGCGCCTTTAGTATCACACACCAGGACGGAATAGTTCTTGAGGATACGTTCCACATTATCCAGCGTGGTCAGTTTCTCGCCTTCAGCAGCCGTCCGTGTAATAATGGTTGGCTGTCCGCTGCCAATGCGTTTAACAAGGACGTCATAGTCAAACGCGTGAAGGGGTTGACCGGTTTCAAGCATGACGTAGTTCGTTGCATCGACCAATGCGTTGATCGGGCGCATCCCGGCCAGGCGTAACCGCCGCTGTATCTTGTATGGACTTTGCCTGTGCTGGCAATCAGCGATCATTCCCACAGTAAAGCGGGGGTTAAGTTCGGGAGTCGTAATTTTGATGGATACCCGTCCCTTGATGGTTGGTCCGGTAGCTTTATTGGTTGGAACGGGTTTCTTTAACGGTTTACTTGTCAAAGCGGCAATCTCACGCGCCACACCGATCATGCATGCATTGCGGATCATGTTTGGAAGAATGGAGATATCGAATACGGCATCACCGATGTAATCGACCAACGGCATTCCTGTAGGCGCATCTGGATCAAGAAAGATGACGCCCTCATGTTCATCGGAGATTCCCAGTTCCTTTTCCGAACATACCATGGAATAAGAATCAACGCCGCGGATCTTGGTCCGTTTCAGGGTGGCCAGTTCCAGCCCTGCGGCGTGTCCGTCATATAGAACAGCCCCTTCTTTCGCGTAGGCTACTTTTATTGGTTCGGCCAGCTGTCCCTGTCCTTTATATGGATACAGGTTCGGAGCGCCGGTAAGTACCACATGGTCGATTTGTCCGTCATTTAGTTTACACAATACCAGACGGTCTGCGTTGGGATGGGGCATCACTTCATCAATCCGGGCGACAACAATTTTTTCGCGGTCCCATTCCAGTCCTGTGAACTTGAATTCATTATGATCAGAGTGTGGAATTGGCATTCCAATCGTGTGGATCTCGTCAACTTCAAGACCAGCCATTGTCAGAAGGCGGGCCAATTGATCCAGGGGTAGGTCAATTTCGACGTAATCTTTCAACCAGCTAAGAGGTACTTTCATGAGAACTGCTCCAGAAAACGGACATCATTCGCCCAGAAATTTCGGATATCGGTGATGTGATTGCGCAGCATGGATATACGTTCCGGTCCCATGCCAAAGGCAAACCCGGAGTAAATTGCCGGGTCATATCCGCCATTGCGCAGAACGATTGGATGGATCATTCCGCAGCCCAGGATTTCGAGCCAACCGGAGTTTTTGCAAACCTGGCAGCCATTGCCGTGGCATACAAAGCATTCAACATCCATCTCGCCGCTGGGTTCGGTGAACGGGAAATAAGAAGGGCGCAGACGTGTACGGGCGTTGGCACCGAATAGACGGCGGGCGAAATCGGTGAGCGTTCCTTTCATATCTCCCAGGGTGACATGTTTGCTGACCATGATCCCTTCCACCTGGTGGAATTGGATTTCGGATCGGGCACTGATCTGCTCATAGCGGTAACACATGCCCGGCAGGATAACACGAATTGGCTGCGGGCAATATTCGCGCATCACATGCACCTGCCCGGGGGAAGTGTGGGTACGCAGAATAACGCCTGGTTTGGTTGTATAGAACGTATCCCACATGTCGCGCGCGGGGTGATAGGCCGGAATATTCAAAAGTTCAAAGTTGAATTCATCCGTTTCCACATCACGGGCACGATACACCTGGAAACCCATATCACCAAAAATGCGATAAATCTCACGCAGCATCATTGTCTGAGGGTGCAGCCGGCCGTGTGATGGCCGTCGACCCGGGAGAGAAATATCCACCGCGCCTTCGGTCAGATCTTTGTTCAAAACGGCATTCTTTATAACAGCCGCGTGGTCTTCAAGGGCGGATTCAAAATCTTTTTTTACCTGGTTAACCCGGTCTCCAACCAGTGGACGGACTTCAGCAGGGACCGTTTTCATCTGACTGAATATCTGGGTCATGGGCGCGCTGCGACCAAGATTGGCAACTTTCCACGCCTGCAACCCGGGCTCATCCTGGACGATTTGCAGGGATTCTATACCCTTTTTTCGCAGTTCTTCCAGTTCATGTAGTATGGGATGATCCTGCATTCTTTCTCCTTCTCATTAAAAATAAAAACCTCACCCCGCCAAGGGACGGGATGAAGTCCGTGGTACCACCCTTGTTGGCAGCCAGAGCTGCCCGCTTTGTGCCAGAAGTCAGTATTCATTCATAATGACATGATTTAGACCTACTGGCGGCCATGTAACGCTGGCAAATCGGAGCGGGTTACTTTTGGGTGTTCACCCGGTCGGCTCGGGAGCGAACTTCAACTGATTTCTTCCGAATGCGCGTTTCAGCGGTCTTTCGATCCAGCGCATCTCTCTGGCGGGGCCTGTCAGCCTACTCTTCTCTTTCACAGCCTTTGAAGTATATAATCTGATAATATCCCGGAAGAGTGATTTGTGTCAAGAGTAAAATCCCACGGAGGTTCCTCACGGTATAGGCATATCGCGATCATGTGGCCACCGAAATGCATATACTATCTGCAAGCTTTTCCATTATGAAAGGGCGATGCAACGTATTCTGTATTTTTCCCAAATGTGTTCACTGTAGAAAATGTACTGGACATGTGTGTAAAATGGATACATCCTTATTCTGAAGGAATACCATGAAAACCGGCAAACTTTTCTTACTCTTGATACTGACCTTTTTTCTATTTTCCTGTAATCTTTTAACAAATCCGGGAGAACAGGTGGATATACAGGCTATCGTTTCCGGGACGTTGACGGCACTTCCGCAGGCGCTGCAGGATATCACGCCTCCTCCGGTGGAATCTGAGCCAACGGTCATCCCATTAGCGTCTCCTACTGAGAGTCAGAAATCGAATGAGCTTAGGGTGGTATTTATCGGTCCAGACCGAAATCTGCAAACATGGACAGAATCAACCGGTCCAACGAGCATTTTGGAATTTGGTGATATTTCTGAATTCAAAATCTCAACGGATGGTGAGTTGGTAGCGTTTCTCCGGCAAGATGCGAGTATCTCCAGTTCTCTTTGGGTTTCTGGTTTTAATGGCAACAATCCGCGTCAGGTGATGAGCTGGGATGACCTGAAGGGATTAAAAACATCACCGGACAGCTATGGCGCTTCCCCATCCAACCTGCAATGGATACCCGGAACGCACCGCTTTACATTCACCACTCATGATCTATTTGAAGGTCCCGGATTGATATTGAACGATGACTTAATTGAAGTGGACGCGGATACAGGCGCGTGGCGCATCTGCCTGCAACGAGGCGATGGTGGTATCGTCAAATACTCACCTGATGGCAAATGGATGACTGTATCCACAGCCAATCGAGTGATCATTAGAGACATAAACGGCAACACGTCTCCAACTGCACCACTTTCTTTTACTCCGGTTATGACCTATTCGGAGTACCAGTATTACCCGGAACCAGTGTGGGCTGCGGATGGCAGCTGGCTGGCGGTCGCCATACCACCGAATGACCCACTGGCCGAACCCAAACAGGCGTTTTCGATCTGGACTATGGATACATCAGGTGGTGCCCCGGTTCTGGAGTCGCAGGTAGTCCCGCAATTTCTCGGGCCGGTATCCATTTCACCGGATCTGCAAAAATACTATTATGTAAAAGAGACCGGACAACCGGTGGAGAATAAGCGTGAAATTCGTACAGCGCAGATCAATGGACAAAATGAGCAAGTTGTTTTTACCGGTGGAATTCCAATCATGCATGACTGGAATTCCGATAGTGAATCTTTTGCTTATCAGGCTGCGTCGCAGTTGACTGTGACGGTGAATCAACTTAATGGTCCACCCGCTAATCTGGCTGGAACGGACGGTACGTTCTGGTTCCGTTGGGTGGATGAAACCCGTTTTCTGTTTGCCAGAAGAGCGGGTGATACTATGGAAATTCTGCTGGGTAAACAGGGAGAGGGCAGCCGGTTGCTCGCTGCCCTCCCTACATCAGATATGTTTTTTCTGGAGATCGATTTTATACGTTGATCTCTAGTTGGTTACCAGTGTGCCTTCTGCTCCGCCCAGTAAAACACTTCTCAGTGCTTTTTCATCCCACAGGTTCAGGACAAGGATGGGGAGCTTATTTTCCATACATAATGTAATGGCTGTGGTGTCCATGACTTCCAGCCGACGGTTGATGGTATCAATGTAGGTCAGACGGTCAAACTTGACGGCATCTGGATTTTTCTTGGGATCGCTGTCATACACGCCATCCACCTTGGTGGCTTTGATCAACACATCCGCATCGATTTCCATGGCACGCAGGGCAGCGGCTGTGTCGGTGGAGAAATAAGGATTTCCCGTACCGCCTCCAAAAATGACCACGCGTCCTTTTTCGAGGTGCCGAATGGCCCGTCGCCGGATGTAAGGTTCGGCCACAGAGCGCATCTCAATGGCGGATTGCACACGGGTCATCACACCCAGGCTTTCCAGTGCATCCATGAGCGCCAATCCGTTCATTACGGTTGCGAGCATACCCATGTAATCCGCGGTGGCACGGTCCATACCGCTGGACAGGCCCACTTTACCGCGCCACAGGTTGCCAGCGCCAATCACAATAGCGACATCCACACCCATCTCGCGTACTTCTTTTACCCGTCCGGCAATATCCAATGCCCGGCGGGGGTCAATTCCTGAACCGACATCTCCACCGAGGGCTTCGCCGCTCAATTTCAACAGTATGCGATGATATTTCAGGGATTCCATGCCACCTTCCTTATTGGTAATAAAAGAGCCAACCGAGAGGTTGGCTCTTTAAAAATTATTCTTCTGTGGTGGATTCACCCAGTTCCCAACGGACAAAACGACGGATAACCAAGTTCTCTCCGAGGCTGACGATCGTATCGTTCAGCAATTCCTGGATGGTGATGTTTTCATCACGGATATATTTCTGACGGAGCAGAACTTTCTCGTCCTTGAATTTCGCGAGAGAACCTTCAACGATCTTGGGAAGAATGGCATCCGGTTTACCGTCTTCTTTAGCTTTCGCCGTGGCGATGCGGGTTTCGCGATCAATGTCTTCCTGGGTAATATCCTCTTCACGGATGTATTCAGGAGCAGAAGCGGCGATCTGAAGAGCGATCTCATGAGCAAATGAGCGGAATTTTTCTGAGCGGCCGACAAAATCGGTCTCGCTGTTTACTTCCACCATAACACCAATGCGACCCTGAGAATGGGAGTAGAGCTCGAGCATACCATCAGAGGCATTTCGGTCGGCGCGTTTGGCAGCAGTGGCCAGGCCTTTTTCCCGTAAAAATTCAACAGCTTTGTTATAGTCGCCACCGGCGCTTTCCAGAGCTTTCTTACAGTCGGAAATGCCGGCTGCTGTTGCCTGGCGGAGCTGTTTGATCATTTCAGTAGAAATATCCATCGTGTACCCTTTTTCAAAAAAAAATGAAGATTATTGTGAATTACTCAGCTTCTTTGGCAGAATCATCAGATTCTTCATCGCGGCCGCCAAGTTTGGCTAGTGTGGCTGCACCGAGAAGATCTTTATCTTCCATGTCGCTGTCATCTACCAGGCTGCGTTTCACGGCTTCTTTATTCGCCGCTTCCTGTTCTGCCTCCGCTTCGCCCATTTCCTGCTCATCATCTTTGCGCATCGATTTACCTTCGATGGCGGCGTCGGCGATTTTTCCGACCAGCAGTTTTATGGCGCGGATGGCGTCATCATTGGAGGGGATGACATAATCGACACCACGAGGATCACAATTTGTATCCATCAGGGCGATTACGGGAATGTTCATAATATTGGCTTCATGGACGGCGGTTTCTTCGCGTCCAACATCGACCACGAAGACGAGGTCGGGCAGGCGTTTCATGTTACGAACACCGCTCAGGCGAAAGAGAAGACGGTTGATTTCACGTTCAATCATCAAACCTTCTTTTTTGGTCAGGCGATGGATATCACCAGTGTCGCGCAGTTTCTCCAGACGTTCGAGTTCAACAATCCGTTGGAAAATGGTGACCCAGTTGGTCAGCATACCACCAAGCCAGCGTTCAGTCACGTAAGGCATACCACAGCGGGTAGCTTCTTCTTTAATGGTTTCCTGTGCCTGGCGTTTGGTTCCAACGAAGAGGACTGAACCGCCAGAGGCGACGGTGTCGCGAACCAGGCCGTAGGCGCTATTGATAGCTTTGACCGTTTGTTGCAGGTCAATAATGTGGATCCCGTTGCGCTCGGTGAAAATAAATGGGCGCATGGAAGGGTTCCATTTGTTGGTGCGATGTCCAAAGTGAACACCACTTTCCAACAGGGCTTTCATGGAAATTACAGTTGACATTATATACAGGCTCCTTTTTGCGTTATCTGCCGCTCCCTTCATCCCGGCCCAACACCGTTCATAACGGCACGCGGGGTCAGTCCAGAAGCGTGAGGATTGGGTGTCTTTGCCGAAGCAAAGCGGAAAGAGTATATCATAAAACAGTTAAGGCTTCAATCACATATTTTCGCCGTACAGATGTCCGTGTTTTTCAATGGTGTGATCCACCGGATTTTGTATCTGGCGAATTGAATTTCCTCATTTCTACTATAATGACAGGTATGGATTTATCTGAAAGATTCAAAGACGCTTTGTGGTGGGCGACAGACCTGCATTCGAACCAACGAAGAAAGGGATCTGGCATTCCATACATAGCCCATCTACTGGGCGTGACCAGTCTGGTGCTGGAGTATGGTGGAAATGAAGAGGAAGCGATAGCGGCATTGCTGCATGATGCTGTGGAAGACCAGGGAGGAAAGGGAACCCGTCAGTTGATTGCCGAAAAATACGGCGAAACCATCGCGAAAATAGTCGATGGTTGCACAGACGCGGATACGTTTCCCAAACCACCATGGCGTGAACGAAAAGAGACATATATTGCCCACATTGCCGCGGCATCTCCATCTGTTCTGCTGGTTTCAGCCTGTGATAAGCTGTACAACGCACGAAGCATTCTGGCAGATTATCGCACAATGGGTGAGGAAATCTGGGAACGGTTTAAAGGTGGCAGGAAAGATGGAACCCTCTGGTATTATCAGGCACTGGTAACCGAATACAAAAAGACTGGAAGTCACCCTGTGTTTGATGAATTGGACCGAACGGTGCGTGAATTAATTGACCTGGTTCAAACATCCTGATTTCTTAATCTGAATTCGTAGATCGGTTCGCGCAAAAGCTTTGATATATTTCGTGTTCCGGAAATAATGGTCTTATTGTCATATATTCTTGGAGGTTATTATGCATATAGTTGTCACCAATGATGATGGTGTTTACGCTCCCGGTCTTCTTGCTCTGGCAAAGGAAATGATGAAACTTGGGAAAGTCAGCATAGTTGCTCCAGACCACAACTGGTCAGCATCCGGGCATGTGAAGACAATGCATCGGCCACTTCGCGTAAAAGAAATCGAACTGGATGATGGCACGGCAGCCCGCGCGTGTGATGGTGCGCCATCGGATTGTGTGGCTTTAGCTGCTTTAGGTGTACTACCCGAGAAAATAGATTTTGTTGTGTCTGGTATCAATCCAAACGCCAACCTGGGACATGATGTTACATACAGCGGTACGGTTACGGCTGCCATGGAAGGCGCCATCTGGGGGATCCCTTCGGTGGCTGTTTCTGTGGATGCACCAGAATATCATCGCGGCCCGTTGGATTACAGTGTAGCGGCGGAGATGGGACGTCGGGTGGTTGAGATGCTAGCAGCGAACCCAATTCCGCATAATGTGTTGTTGAATATTAATGTACCTTATTTGCCACTTGACCAACTTAAAGGTTTTGCCATTACCCGACAGGGTTTGCGAATTTATCGTGATGAACTGGTCAAACGGGAAGATCCGCGCGGGCGCCCGTATTATTGGATTGGTGGAGAGGCGCCAACCGGGGTGAAAGAAGATGGGACTGACATTGGCGAACTGGCTTCCGGGTATGTGTCCGTCACTCCTATTCAGCTGGACTTGACGGCGCATCTGATGGTGGACCAATTAAAGAAATGGGACTGGGGAAAGTAACATAGTCCATGTTCGACAGAGGGGAAAGAGTATTCCGATTTTTATCAACCCCATCTGTCGAGCTTTTTGTTGTTAATTCTCTTAGATTACTTTTTTATTGTCTTTTCACGCCTGTATCGAATGCTCAATAATACTCCCGCCACAATGGATACCAGCCAGTTAATGGTTATGGCAACTACTTCGTAGCGGTAATCGCGGTAAAGACCGTATTGGACGGAGTAGACAATAAACGCAACGATATTGACTAAAAGTGGTGTGAAAAGTATCCACCGGACAACCTTGTCCATTCTACCTTGGTCGGAAATGGACAGCGCGAGGAAGAAGAACGCCAGACTCATGATCGTGAAGCCCAGTTCTTCAAGTGCAATGAAAACCCCATGGCCGTTATATTGCGTAAGCAGAGGAATCCCTTCTGTTTGGCCATGCATCACACTGATCGGTACAACAGAAAATTGCACGAAATAGTCAACCATGAGGACCGTTGCGGTAATGATCGTAAACGACAGGCTGATGGAAGAGAATATCTTTTTTTCGACAGCAGTATTGAAATGATTGGCAACCATGAACACGATGAAAACGCATAACTGGATGATAGAGGCATACATCCAGAAATAATCCCGGGGGAAATATTGGAGAATATCCGGGAAGGGATATGACATGCAATTGGCCGGACAATAAGGCCCTGCTGGTGGGATGGCCATCATGCCAAGGGCAAACGCCAGTGTAGTTGATACAGCCAACAACCATGACGAATGAAATCCAACATTCAGTATCGATCCATTTCTTTTGACAGTCTCCATCACCTTTTCTCCTTATCCATTCTCTGTATTTGCAATGAACAACAATGCTCAAATTATGAGCGAGGAAATACTATTTAATTAACGGCTGCAAGGTGGTTTTTATTCGGTTCGCAGCCAACAATCCTTGTACTCTTCTTCAGGAATCCGAGGCAGATCGACTGGTTGATGGAGATTTTGCTATACTCGAATTAGTATCAGCCATAACCAGCGATTGGAAAGGAGAGACGGCAATGCAATTTAAAGTGCGTGATTGGATGGTTGACCTTATTGTATTTGTTGAGTCCGATTGTTCGGTTAGAGATGCGCTGGCATTAATGCGGCGGCGATATATCCATAGTCTGATTGTTCAAAAATCCAAATCAAATCTGGAGTACGGGATACTTACATCAACAGATATTAGCGACAAAGTGGTGGCTGAAAACCGAAACCCGGCTACCATTACTGTTGGGGAACTCATGACATCCCCTATCATTACAATAAGAATGGATCGTCCGCTTCAGGAATGCGCAAAGGTCATGAAGGAGAAAAAAATCCATCATCTTCCAGTTGTTGATGAAAAAGGCAACCTGGTAGGCATGATCTCAGCAACCGATTTTCTTGTTGCGGCAGAAGCCATGGGGCGCGAACCCGGAGATCGGATTACATAATTCAGATGGAGATGATGTTTCTTTCGAAAACCTGCTGAATACTTTTGGCAGGTTTTTTTGTGGAATACCTTAACGGCTTACTTCCCATGCCAGATGCCGGATCTCAGGAGCGATGAGTTTTTCCCAGGCGAGTTGAACGGCTGCTGGTGATCCTGGAGTGGAAATGATCACTTTATCTTGATAGATTCCCGCGATGGCACGACTGAACATGGCTGCCGGACCAACCTGTTCGTAGCTAAGCATACGAAACAGTTCGCCAAATCCAGGAATGGCCTTCTTAAGTTTTTTGGCAATCACATCATACGTGGTGTCGCGTTTAGAAATCCCGGTTCCACCATTAAAGAGAAGAACCTGTGCCTCCGAATGGGCCAGCGTTTCCAGTATTGATTCAATCGCAGCTTGGTCATCTTTGACTATCCAGTAGCTTGAAACCACCAAGCCTCCAGCCAGTATCTGTTGTTTCAGATATTGACCGTTAATATCAGTGTCTTCTGTGCGTGAATCGCTAACAGTGACTATTGCGATTTTGACCGGTGGCATTTCTTCTGCCATGTTATGATGAACATCTTTTCCAGAAGGCAGGTTTTTTGAGTGGTTTTCCATTTAGGTCCTCTTGGGATGGGCAATTTTCTTTTCTTCCTGATTCTATCTCCCTTTACCTCACAAAAGGAAATAGCACTCGGATTTCCCGCAAAAAGACTCATGGGATTTTCATATTGCAGACAATATATGTAACAATTCACAAGGGTATAATTTGCGTGTGGATGGAAGAATGCGTAAAACACTCTCAATAATACTTCTTTGCCTGGGCTCTCTTGCAGTAGCCCTTCCGGTAAAAGCGCAATCTGGTGATATTTATGACATGATCGCGCAGGTTAACGCGGTGCGGTCCAGCAATGGTTTATCCTTGTTGGAAGTTGATGGATCATTGATGGCTTCTGCTCAGGTGCATGCTGAATATATGGCCAGTACCGGTGTTTGTTCCCACACCGGGGCGGGAGGAACAACGGCCAAACAGCGGATGATCAATGCCGGATACGGTGGCGGTTCCACTGTCTGGGGTACCGAGAATATTATGTGCGGTAATTTTTCCGTTTCTGAAGTCACAACCTGGTGGCAGGGTGACGAATGGCATCTTCTTCCTTACAACCAGGGACATTACCGGTCAATAGGTGGGGGGATCGCTACGGGAGCCAATGGACAGCGGTATTTTGTGATTGATGTGGCGTATACCTCTGGTGGGAGTTCATCCGGCGGGACATCAACCGGATCAACCAACACAACCGGAAGCGGTTCCATTTCAGCAACTACATCAGCCGCCCAGAGGGTTGCGCCTGTGATAACAGCCACTCTGCAACCTGATGGTTCACTTATCCATGAAGTTCAACAGGGGCAGGCTTTCTGGAGTATCGCAGTCGCATATGACGTAAAGATCAACGAAATTATTCAGATGAACGGGCTATCATCGGGCTCTGTCTTGAGCATCGGCCAGAAGTTACAGATTCACGGTCCGTACACATCAACTCCTGTATTGACCGAGACGGCGACTCCGGAACCGAATACAGCCACACCGACCATAACCCGGACACCAACCATAACCCCGACCCCAACTCAATCAGCAACACCAACCCCGCGCCCTTTATTTGAAGGGGCTTCGGGATTACAGAATATTGATAGGCGCGGACTGGGGATTGGTCTAGTAGTTATCTGTATTCTTGGACTCGGATTGATGATAATCGGAGGAATGCGGCGGAAGAAACAGGAGCCCCCTGAAGATTACGATCCACTTAATCCGCCAATCGATTCGCTCTAGATCACAAAATCTTCACCGTGCCACATACCCTGTTCCGGTTTGTGTGAAGAAAGTATTCGTTCCAAACGTGGTTCATCTTTGTAGATAACCGGTTTCTCTTCCGGGTGAATATGCAGGTTTGACTCGACTTTTTCCAGGCGCTCCAATATGTATGTAATGGACGCGCTGATCGTATCCGGAAGGCGGTCATGGTGCAGGTCGGGGGCGGTTTCTCTGGGTTTGTTGCGAACCACAACCTGGCCGGGTATTCCGACAACCACTGAATTCGGTGGGACAGATTTTACGACCACAGCATTCGCCCCGATGCGGCTTGCTTCCCCTATGGTAATGGCTCCCAATATCTTTGCGCCAGCACCTACAACAACACCATCTTCCAGCGTCGGATGACGTTTGCCCTTTTCCAGGCTCACCCCACCCAATGTGACACCGTGATACAGGGTGACATTGTTGCCAATTTCGGCTGTTTCTCCAATGACTACGCCCATTCCATGATCAATGAAGAAACTATTGCCTATTCTGGCACCTGGATGGATTTCTATACCGGTTAAATTGCGAACGATATGCGAAATCAGGCGCCCAATGAGGAGCATTTTACGCATCCAGAACCAGTGTGACAAACGGTATCCCCACAATGCGTGCAGTCCTGGATAGGCAAATACTACCTCGACAGTACTATGAGCAGCCGGGTCACGGTCAAAGACAGCACGGATATCATTACGAAGTGTTTTGAACATAGCGGCTCCTTATTCCATTAAATCCGCGTACAAGGGCGTGCTGAGATAACGCTCGCCAAACGAAGGGATGATGACAACGATCAGTTTCTCGGCATTCTCATCACGCTTTGCCACCTGGAGTGCAGCCCACAGAGCGGCTCCCGACGAGATACCCACCAGAAGTCCTTCCTGCCGGGCTGCATCGCGCGCGGTTTTGAATGCATCTTCGCCTTCGACCCGGATAATCTCGTCATACACTGTTGTGTTTAACACCCGGGGAATAAAACCGGCGCCAATTCCCTGCAGAGGGTGTGATGCCTTTTCTCCACCAGAGAGAACGGGAGACGCATTCGGCTCAACGGCGATCATTTTTATGGTGGGTTTGCGGGACTTTAACACCTCACCAATCCCGGTTATTGTGCCACCGGTACCC
>JAAYYW010000431.1 GCA_012515195.1 Leptolinea sp. | reverse complement strand
CACTGTTGTTCGATCAGAAATTTCCTTGACTTCGCGTAATTTATGAGTAATGAAAATAACTGTTTTTCCCTGAGATACCAATTTCCGAATCGCCTTGAATAAATCCTGAGTTTCCTGGGGAGTAAGAACCGCTGTCGGTTCATCCATGATTAAAATCTCGGCTTCATGATAGAGCATTTTAAGGATTTCAACCCGTTGTTTCATCCCAACATTAATCCCGTCCACAATGGCATCGGGATAAACAAACAGGCCAAATTCCTCGGATAAATCCCTGGTTATTTTTAGTACGGCTTCTTTGTCAATAAATTTGCCTTTCATCGGCTCGCTGCCCAACACTACATTTTGGGCAACAGTAAAAGGCGGTACAAGCATAAAGTTCTGGTGCACCATACCGATCTTGGAAGCGATCGCATCATGTGAAGAATTAAATTCTTTAACCTCTCCATTGATAATGATCTGCCCCTCGGTTGGCTTTTCGATACCATAAAGGATTTTCATCAATGTCGATTTGCCCGCGCCATTTTCACCTACCAGGGCATGAATCTCACCCTTGTTGACCGTGAAATTGACGTGGTCATTCGCGACAACGCCATTATCATAGATTTTGGAAATATCCTTCATTTCAATTAATGGCTGCATAACACCTCCACCATTTAATAAATATTTAGGCAGGGGTTATAACCCCTGCCTAAATGGATCTAATTTTTAGTAGACAGTCGGGATTTCAACTTCGCCGGCTTTCACCTTTTCAATGGCTGCAGCCAGTTGGTCTTTGACTTCCTGCGGGGTATTCTCTTCGTAGTATTTGTTCAGAGCCAAACCCACACCATCTTCATTGATGCCGAGCAGTTCATTGGTGCCCCAGGGAAGGGTCCCATCAGCATTCATTTTCATTGCGCGGAGCATGGATTTATCCACGTTCTTCAACATGGAGGTCAGGATGACTTTCGCCTGGTCTGGATTGGATTCTTCGATGATCAGCGCCTGGTCGGAATCCACGCCGATGGCCCATTTACCAGCTTCCTCAGCCGCATAGAAGACACCTTCACCAGTGCCGCCGGCAACCTGGAAGACTACATCAGCGCCCTGCTGGTACATGGTGAGCGCGAGTTCCTTGCCCTTGGCCGGATCGGTCCAGGACGCAGCATACTGAATCAAAACATCCGCTTCCGCGCAGCCAGCATCAACAGCACCCTTAACATAGCCAACCATGAAGTCGTTGATGACCGGGATGTCCTGGCCGCCAACAGCGCCGATGATCTTGGATTCTGCCATTAAGCAGCCGTAGTAACCAGCCAGATATGAACCTTCGTTCTGGGCATACTGGATAGCGTACACATTGGCTTTGCATTCCGGGCATTTCTCAAAGTCAAAGGGGTTGTCGAAGATGATGAACTTCTTCTCAGGATACTGCGGGGCAACTTCGTACATCTGGTCGATCAACTGGCCCTGCGCCTGAATGATGATGTCCACGCTGTCGTCATTGAGCAGATCATTAAACGCGGCATCGATCTTCGCCGGGTCGCTGGAAGCTTCAATGTACTCATAATCAACCAAGCCTTCTTCTTCGGCCTGGACAAGTCCACGGTGGGTTGAATCGTTGAACGACTTGTCGCCAAGGGTACCGCCAATCAAAAAGACGGCTTTTACTTTCTCGCCGGTCTGAGCAGCCGGGGCTGCAGCACCACCACCGCATGAGGTGAGAATCATGGTGCCAATCACCAACAGGCCGAAAATTAACATACTAGTCTTTTTCATTTGTTCTCCTCTTAAATATTTAAGTGTTTTCTTGCTTTTCTCGCTTTGCTTCACCAAATTTATTCCCTAACCACCTCCTTGTGATTCGTCCGACATTTTTCATTTACCGGTCCAGTTGATTCGCGGACTTCGAGGTGAATGTTGTAATGTATGGTCCGTCCGGTTTTCTGGGTATTATTCATCCGTTCAAAAAAGCAATTGATCGCTGCTTCTGAAATTTCATATAAGGGCTGACTTACCGTGGTCAGAGGAGGCACAAAGATTTTCGAAAGATAGATATCATCAAATCCGACGACGGAAAGTTCACCCGGGACATCAATCCTCATTTGATGAGCTGCCTGTATAACGCCATAGGCAATCAGATCACCAGTCGCAAAAATTGCGGTTGGCCGTTTCTCCATCTCAAGCAATCCAATGCCAGCGCGAAATCCGGCGTTGACATCAAAACCGGACGAGATGATCAGCTGTTCATCTACATCCAAACCCGCGTTTT
>JAAYYW010000054.1 GCA_012515195.1 Leptolinea sp. | reverse complement strand
GGCTTGTTTAAGGCGATATAGATTCGTTCGGGTTCAACACTGGGAAGTGCTTTCCCGTCTACCGTGATCGTATCAACCGTAGCATCGGCTTTGGTTCCTAAAATTGCTTTAGCTCCGTTGACCTTTACCCGTCCGGCCGCAATATATTCTTCACAATCACGCCTGGAACCTAATCCACAGCGTGCCATGATTTTTTGAATCCGTTCTTCCATTTTTTAATCCTTTAATAATCCGGATCCATCGCCTGTTTCGACAGGTTCGGCCGGTTCCAATGGCGGCAATTTCTGTAAAGAATCGATGCCAAAATGTTGTAAAAATTCCGTCGTAGTTCCAAAAAGAATAGGCCGACCTGGAGCTTCTGCCCGTCCCACTTCCTGCACCAAACCCTTGTTTAAGAGGCTTCTCAAAACACCATCAGAGTTAACACCGCGAACGGAATCAATTTCCGGACGTGTTACCGGCTGCCGATAAGCGACAATCGAAAGAGCCTCAAGGGCAGCCCTACTCAACCGGGCAGTAACATCAAGTCCCAGGAATTTTTCTGCCAGCGGGGCAATTTCTGGAGCGCTCGTCAACTGGACCCGTCCTCCGTGGAACTGCAACCGGAGGCCACGTTCAGTCTCATATCTTTCGACCATAGAGGTCAGTATTGCGACCACCTGATTAACAGGGATCTCAACAACCTCCGCCAGCTGGTCAGGTGTAACCGGCCCCGGAGCGATAAATAATAATGCTTCTAAAGTTGATTCCAAGCTGATTTTCAGTAAATTATTTGTCTCTTCACTCATGCTATAATTGCCGCGTCATTCAGGGTATGTCTACCTATTATAAGGGTTAATGTGATGAACAGAAAAAATCAAATTATTCTTCTTGTCATATCAGGGCTTCTTCTTACCCTCGCCTGTAACCTATCATCTGCCATGGTCAAGACTGCGGAAAAAGTTGTTCCTACCCTGGATCCGGCAGAAAAACAACAGCTTGAAAATCAACTCGCCGCTCAAATCGGTGGAGCGGTAAGCGGTGTGCCAGTAACCATTGAATTATCGGAAAGTCAGCTTACCAGCCTGATCAGTTCTCAGGCCACTAATCAACAAGACGCTCAGATTTCCAATGTCCAGGTAACCCTGGATAATAACCAGGCCCAAATTTCCGGTGATATCGTTGCCAGCGGTGTAACAGGCAAGTTATCAATAACACTTACTGTCGGAATGGATGAACAGAGTAACCCCAACTTATCAATTGCCAGTGCCACTATGAATGGTTTTAACCTTCCCGCCAGCATGTTATCCTCTGTGTCAGATGGCATAAACCAGGGTTTGAAAAGCCAGGCTGGACAGGAATTTATCATCCAATCAATGTCAATTTCCGACCACAAATTGATAATTACCGCGATCAAGCCATAATCCGGAGGTTAAGGCCATCAACGAACGCCGCGTAGATATTTCACCTGTCATATTCGCCGTTCTGATGGCGGTTGCCATTCTCCTGGGGGGTTGTGCCACTGTACCCACACAGCAGACTCTGGTATCCATCGTGATCAATGTTGATGGAAAGCAAATCCCTGTTGATATACCTCCCGGTTCCAGTGTCCAAACCGCGCTTGATACAGCTGGCATCACATTAGACTTATTGGATAAAGTCAACCCGCCTGCCGGTAATGTGATCACAGATATCAGCCTTGTGACAGTGACCCGGGTCAGAGAAGAACTGGAGATCCGGGATGTGGTTATCCCGTTCGAACACCAGACAGTAAGGAACGAAGCCTTGCCAGAGGGTCAAACCATGCTAATCCAGCCGGGCGAAAACGGGCAACGCCAGGACACCTACCGTCATCTTTTTGAAGATGATTCCCAAACGGCTGAAACACTAGTCAGATCTCAGGTGATCAAGGAAGCCCGCCCGGAGATCATTATGATCGGGGTCAGGTCACCATTCAGTTCTATCGCCATTCAAGGGAAGATAGCCTATCTCTCTTCAGGGAATATTTGGTTGATGGAAGGCGCCACCGGAAACCGTCGACCGGTTGTTACGACCTCAGATGTAGATGGACATGTGTTAAGCATGTCTGCAGACGGCAAATGGTTGTTGCTCACCCGAAAATTAAAAGACAATCAGCCGAATATTATTAACTCACTTTGGCTGGCACGAACAGATTTAAAAACCGAAACCCTGATAGATCTCCACATCAATAATGTGATCAACGCCGCTGGTTTTATTCCAGGGAAAGATGTTACATTTACCTTTTCCACCGTGGAATCCCGCGCGACAGCTCCGGGCTGGCAATCCAACAACGATCTTCAACTCTTGCGAATAAACAACAGTGGGGAAATTGTTGGAGGTAAAGAAATCGTTCCCGTAAATTCGGGTGGTGTTTTCGGATGGTGGGGTACCCGATATGTGTGGTCTCCGGATGGCGAACGGTTGGCATACGCCCGTCCTGATTCCATTGGACTAGTGGATGCAGACACTGGAGAGACCACAGAATTGATGCGGGTAACACCGTTTCAGACGCGGGGTGATTGGGCCTGGGTTCCGGCAATAGGTTGGTCACCAGACCATCGATCGTTATACTTTACCAATCATGACCCAGACCCGGCCGCAGCCACTCCAGAACAATCCCAGAGGTTCAACATTTCTGTTATGGTTCCCCGTCAGGGTCTATCTCTCGAGATCGTCCCCGAAACCGGCATGTTTGCGTATCCAGCCCCTTCATCCTGGCTGGACGAATCCAATTACCTGGTAGCTTACCTGCAAGCTGTATTTCCCGGACAAAGCGAAACAAGCCGAACACGGTTGATTGTGATGGATAGAGATGGATCAAATCGACGAGTTATTTTCCCGCCGGAAGGATCGCAGCCATTGGAACCTCAACAGACAATCTGGTCACCCGTTTCTGACGACAACATTCCGCAAAAACTCGCAGTAGTTTATCAGGGTAATATATGGTTTGTTGACCCATATACCGGCCAATCTCAACAAATTACGGGTGATGGTCTGGTCAGTTTGCTTACCTGGCGATAAAATCATACCTTTGGAAGAGGAATTATGAGAATCTTAATTACTGGAGCAGCAGGGTTTCTTGGTTCACATTTATGCGACCGACTTCTTCTGGAAGGGCATGATGTGATTGGTATGGACAATTTCATAACCGGAAGTCCGGATAATCTGGGACATCTGGCCGGCCATCCGAAGTTCACATTCATACGGCATGATGTGGCGAATTTCATTTTTGTTCCCGGCAGAGTAGACGCGGTCATGCACTTCGCATCACCGGCAAGCCCGAATCCAAGTTCACCATACGGGTATACCAACCTTCCCATTCAAACCATGAAGGCGGGAGCGCTTGGAACGCATAACACGCTGGGTGTCGCGCGTGCCCACAAGGCGCGCTTTCTTCTTGCCTCGACCAGTGAAATCTATGGTGATCCGCTTGAACACCCACAGAAAGAAACTTACTGGGGGCATTGCGACCCTATTGGTGTTCGATCAGTCTATGATGAAGCCAAACGTTTCGCTGAAGCCCTCACAATGGCTTATCACGGGGCACATGGTATAGATACGCGGATTGTTCGCATCTTCAACACGTTTGGTCCGCGAATGCGCCTGGATGACGGCCGTGTCGTTCCCAATTTTATTCAGCAAGCCTTGCGAAAAGAACCGCTGACCATATATGGCGATGGATCTCAAACACGCAGTTTCTGCTATGTTGACGATCTTGTGGAAGGGATTTACCGGTTGTTAATGGCAGATGAACATTATCCGGTGAATATAGGAAATCCTAGCGAGACCACCATCCGAGAGTTCGCAGAAACCATCAATCAAATAACCGGTAATCCGGCTGGCATTCAGATCAAAATTGACCTACGTCTAGGTGACGATCCACAAAAGAGGCAGCCGGACATCACCCGTGCCCGCAGTATTCTCCATTGGGAGCCAAAAATCCAGCTGGAGGAAGGCATAAAAAAGACTATTCCATACTTCAAGGAAAAATTAGGTTTTTCATGATCTTATCCAACGAACAGGAAAGAACCCGATTTCTAAAATTCGCCGCTGTTGGTGCATTCGGGGCTGTAATTGATTTCGGGTTTTTCAACCTTTTTACCAGTCTTCTCGGCATTCCTGCCATAACGTCCAGCGCTCTTTCTTTTATTATGGCTGTTGCCAGTAACTTTGTTTTCAACCGTTACTGGACTTACCCCGATTCACGTAGTAAATCGCTCGCACAGCAGGCAATTCAATTCCTTTTGATCAGTCTGGTTGGTATGGGCATTCGCCTTGTTCTTTTTGCCCTGCTTGAAATCCCCTTGATCAACATGGCGGCAGAACTGTTTCCCAATAGTGGCCTTAATCCAACCTTCATTGGACACAATGTCACGCTGGCCTTTGCCATCCTGGTGGTTATGATGTGGAACTTCATTGCCAATCGGTACTGGACGTACAACGATGTCAGCTGAACATGCCCTTATTATTGGTGACAACTAAATGTCTGGATTGAGGATCATCTCTGGCTCAGCACGGGGTATGCGAATCCAGTCGGTTCCTGGAGATACTACCCGCCCTGTAACTGACAGGGTAAAGGAATCTCTTTTTAACATTCTTTCCAGCGATGTCCAGGGATCGACATGGCTGGACTTGTTTGCCGGAACTGGCAGCATTGGTATAGAAGCCTTAAGCCGAGGTGCTGAATTTGTTCGCTTTAATGAAATGAATCGTCTGGCTGTTCAAACAATCCACACCAACCTTGAAATCACACGGTTAAAAACCGGGGCACAGGTAACCCAGGGTGACGCGTTCAATCTGCTCCGATCTACTCCTGACCGGTCATATGATTATATTTACATCGCCCCACCCCAGTACAAATCCATGTGGAGCGAAGCGTTGCAAATGCTTGATGAAAACCCTGGTTGGATGAGTGAAGACGGCTGGGTGATCATCCAAATTCACCCGGTTGAGATGACAGAGATCAGTCTAAATAATCTTCAGGAAATCGACCGCCGCAAATATGGCAGTACCCTTCTTATTTTCTATGACCGTAGATCAGAGGAATGACCTTCCGGTCGCGTTATGAACCGGATCTGCAGAACTCCTCCCTCGGAATATGAATATTGCCCATAGAATGGAGCTTGATCTGCCCTGTGCGCGAGAACTCTGGGTATCAAAACCGGTAAGTCTTCCACCAATGGAACAGAAACCATATCAAATTGATGTACCCATTCAAGGTCACCTTCCACAGAAGGTTTCAATTCAATAGCGGTTCCTTCTTTTATACTCCCTTTGAATACAAACATGCCAATACCATTTTTTCCCCCGATGTCGATCGTAATAATGGCACACAGATTCAGATCAATATTTCCAATTCCTGCTTCTTCACTTAATTCCCGGTACGCTGCAGATAAAATGGTTTCACCCTGCTCAACATGTCCACCTATGCCATTATATTTATTGGCCCATAATCGCTTTGTCGGAGCGCCCTTCAACAGCAATACTTCTCTCCCCTTGGTGATGAATATTAATACACGTGGAATGATGCTGTAACGATCCTGAAAAACACCCTGATCCGAAACCGGCATTCAACCTTCCTTGATCCTGAAAAATAAGGGCAGGTCAATTTTTGACCTGCCCTTTCATTACCTTGTTCGAAGATTAATCGGCCAGGCCGGTCACATCTTCAGCTTCCACTTCGTCTACAAAGTAGTCCCTTTCAACCGGTTCAACCACAATAGGTTTAATGGTACTGGCAACGATTGAAGCAGTTCCTTTGAGTCCAAGCAACATAAACAGCCTGATAAATTGATCCTCCCAGGCTTTGCCAATCTTTATACGAACATCTTCCGGCAAGTGCCAGGCCTGATCCTTGAAAGGACCAATGGCATTGTTGCGAGTCATGTAATAGAATTGCGCGTCCGTCATATCCGGTTTCCGTTCGGAGGCTAAATTATCGCGTAACCACTTGTACATTTCGTCTTTCAGGCTGGCTGGTATGTT
>JAAYYW010000430.1 GCA_012515195.1 Leptolinea sp. | reverse complement strand
ATGATAATCAATAATCGCTGTTCGTTTTCGCTGATAATCCGGGGATGCGGGACGTATACATCGAGAACGCCAATGATTCCTTCACTACATTGAATGGGGAAGAAGCCTCCGGATTGTCCCTGTGGTACGACATTTTTTACCTTGGAGGCTAGGAACTGGTCTGCCGCTATATCCTGTGCGATGTAAGGTTCGTTTGTTGAAAACACATACCCGTTGATTCCCTCATTCGGTTCCAGAGTCAAATTAGCCAGTTGTTTAAACCAACCTATGGCCGCGTCCAACACAAGCTTGTTTTCCGAATGTTCAAATAAAAATATTCCACCATCGGATGATTGGATTACATTCAATGTTTCAGCAAGGAGATCCTGCAGCAATTCTTTAACAGTCTCACCAGTCCGGATCCGATTGGAAATTTGGTAGACCGTCTCCAGCTCTTTGACTCTTTGCTGCAGGGAAAGCTCCATTTGCTTGCGATGTGTTATATCGTGGGAGATTCCAAATGTTCCAATAATTTTCCCCTTGCTATTTCGGAATGGCAGTTTGGATGTAGATATCCATCGGATATGACCATCAGGGAAGGTCTCTTTTTCTTCAAAATTGTAGATGGGTTTACCCGATTGAATAATTTCCTGTTCGTCATTGTATGCAGCCTGTGCGTGTTCATCAGTGAAAAAATCAAAATCGGTTTTTCCAACTGCCTTCGCCGGGTCTCGTAAACCAAAAATACTGGCTTCCGCTTTGTTAATCCGAAGAAAACGACTCTTCAGATTCTTAAAGTAAATTCCATCTGGAATGTTATCCATTAAGACCTGGAACAGGTTTCGTTCCTCCCGTAGCTCCATCTCAGATTTTTTTCTTTGGGTAATATCCCTGGCAATAGAAATAACCTGCAAGTTTCCAGAGTCATCATAAGCCTGTGTAAATGTAATTTCAGTGGGAACAATACTTCCATCTTTCCGAACCTGGTCCAACTCCATCACAAATGAGATGGAAGGTTGCCCGTCAATAACATCCGGAATACTTTGTTGTAGATAACTCTTGGCTTTTTGATATGAATCCGGTGTGAAGACATCAGCCAGAGTCTGTTGCATTACCTCTTCGGTTTTGTAACCTCTTAGCTTGAGAACAGAAGGGCTGATAAAGGTGAAGCGTTCGGTTTTAACATCCACCACAGAAATGACATCCGTGCTGTTTCCTGAGATTAGTTTATATTTGTCATTCGTGCTCTTTAACACCTCTTCTATTTCTTTACGGTGTGAAACATCCTGCATAGTCCCGGTTACCAGGATTGGTTTCCCAAAAGTATCTTTTATTACATTTCCTTTCGCATTGATCCATTTCAAATTACCAGAAATAACCCGAATTCTGAATTCCACATCAAAGGGTTTTTCAGTTCTTTGGGCGTTACACAGGACTTGTTCGACTACTGCCCGATCTTCAGGAATTACGAAATCACTCAGGGCCGATTTGGATGGAGCGTATTCGTCAGGTTGTTTTTCAATAAAATGGAAAATCTCATCAGACCAAAATACTTCGTCTGTCGATAAATCCCATTCCCAACTGCCGATACTGGCTGACCGCTGCGCCAGTTTATACCTGCCCTCAGATATCCGGAGTTCTTCTTCGAGCTGATTTTGTTCTTCCCGCAATCGCAGCGCTTTTATCCCATATGCCAGATTATTCGACAATTTATTTAAAAGGAACACTTCATCCGTTTTGAAAGAGAAGGGTTCGCTTGACAAAAGTGCCAGAACACCAGTTACATTTCCATCAATAACTATGGGTAAAGAAATAAATGACTCAAATCCATATTTTGTCGCTGTTTCTTGCCAGGAGGCAAAAACTTTATCTTTACAGATATTTTGTAAAATAACAGGTTTCTTGGTGCTGAATGTTAAATTGAAAGGATCCTGCCCGTGAGTTGGTGTAAGCGATATCACATTCTCAACAATCAATCCATGTTGGGCAACAACGCGAACTGGCCTGACCGGATCATTTTCAAAAAAACCCACCCAGGCCAACTTGTAATCACCATCATCCACACAAACCCGGCAAATCTCTTGCAGCAGGTCTGTTTCACCGGTCGATTTGAGTAGTGCGTCGTTGCAATTGCTCAAAACTAATAAAGCCCGGTTTTTTTTGCCCAACTCTTCTTCCGCTTTTT
>JAAYYW010000429.1 GCA_012515195.1 Leptolinea sp. | reverse complement strand
GGGCGATGTTTTCCCATTTTCAATTAGGCTAAGTGTATTGATATTAAGACCGCTGCGTTCAGAAAGCGCTTTTAGAGAAAACCCTTTATTTAACCGAATGGAGCGCAAACGTCGCCCAACCATTTCTTCTGCTGTTAATGATGGGTTTTTTTCTTTTGGTTTCTTTCCATTCACAGCGGTCTTCATTTTCCTGTGATTATTCCACAACAAATTCAAGTGGAGTGATGCTTGCGATGTTGTCCGAGATTGGGCAGCGGGCGTCGACGGCATGCAGGAATTTTTCTTTTTCCTCTTTGGTCATATCAGCATCAATAGTGGTGATGACTTTGATACCGGAGAAACCGGCACGTACGGCGGTGCTTTTACCCATCAGAACATCGGTGTCAAGATCGCCTTCCATTCTAACGCTAATGTTGCGAATCGGAAGATTCTGCTGACGCGCAATGATATGGCCAATGGTGATAATACAGCCAGCCAGTGAAACAAACAAGTATTCGAGCGGGGTGGGACCAAGGTCTTTACCGCCCATAGCGAGGGGCTGATCCACGATTGAGACAAAATTGCGGGCTTTTGTTTCGATGGTGTACCCATCTTTCTGTGTTGCGGTTAGTTCAACTTTTTTAATTGCCATGTTTATCCTTCCACTAATAATGAGGTTTCCCAATATTATAGTATGGAAAATCAGGCAAGTCGATTGTTTGTATAAAATTTTGGTAAAAAGAATTAAGAATTCGGTTTATCTCGTCTGGTGATTTTTATATAATAGTCATTTGCCAAACGAATAACAGTTTTTTCTGCCTGGGTATCAGGAAGAAATGATAATACTTCATCCACGGACAAAAAGTGACTTCGCATAAGAGCAATTTTTTCTGCCAGAGCCAGAAGTTTGATCGTGAATTTTTCAATATTCGGTTCAAGGATCACAATCGAACCACCCGGTTTGATCAACCGCCATAATTCTTCGATCGTGTTCTTCTGGACAAACACATGATGCAGTGCATCAACCATAATCACCCGGTTAAAAGACCGGGAAGAAAAGGGCATTTGTTCCACTTGTGTCACGGCTGGATAGAGACAGCCTTTTCCCGCAGCTTCCCTGAGCATGGGTAATGAAAGATCGGAAACAACTATCGTACATCCGCTGTCTCTCGCATATTGTGAAACCCGACCGGTACCCCCTCCGGCATCCAGCAGATATCCTTCGGATGGCAGATCGACAATCCGCCAGAACTCTTCCATCTCATGAGGGTGGATAAATTTTTCATATATGGGTGCCAGAAAATCGAAATGGTCGAAAGAAATTTTCATTTTTCCATTGATATGATGAAGGCGGGAACATCTTTTCCGCCTTCATCAGTAATACTTCTACTTTAGATTTTTTGCGCGATTTCGTTCTTTGCCCGCTCAATAAATGCGGCTACATCCATTGGACCAGGGTTTTCATTATTACGAAGCCTGAGAGCGACTTGACTGTTCTCTACTTCCTTGTCTCCGACCACCAGCATGTAGGGGATCTTCTGGTTCTGGGCATCACGGATCTTCGCGTTCATACGCTCCGGGCGGTCATCCACGTTGACGCGTAAGCCGGCTTTCTTCAAGTCCGCAGCGATCTTTTTCGTGTAGTCAAGATGGCGGTCAGCAATGGGGATCAATATCGCCTGGATGGGCGCTAACCAGACAGGGAACGCACCGGCATAATGTTCGATCAACACTCCGAAGAAACGTTCGAGGCTGCCCAACAGAGCGCGATGAACCATGTATGGCTGGTGCGGTTGACCGTCTTCACCAATGTAGGACAGGTCAAACCGTTCAGGCAGGTTGAAATCAAACTGGATGGTTGAAAGTTGCCATTCGCGGCCGATGGCATCTTTTACTTTAAGGTCGATTTTGGGGCCGTAGAACGCGCCACCGCCGGCATCTACCTGATATTCCACATTTTCTCGTTTCAGAGAAGCTTCCAGAGCTTTTTCTGCTGCCTCCCACTGTTCAGGTTTCCCAACAGATTTCTCCGGTTTTGTACTTAAATATGCCTGGATATCTTTGAAGCCAAAGCTGCGTAGGATATGTAAACTGAAATTCAGGACAAAATCAATCTCATCCGGCATCTGATCAGGCCGGCAGAAATGGTGCGCGTCATCCTGCGTGAAACCGCGAACGCGCATTAAACCGTGCATTACACCGCTGCGTTCATAGCGGTACACAGTGCCTTCTTCCGCGTAACGCAGGGGTAATTCACGGTATGAACGTAATGAGCTTTTGTAAATGTGGATGTGGAAGGGACAATTCATGGGTTTTAGGAAGTATTGCTGCCCTTCGATATCCACAGGGGAATACATGTTCTCTTTGTAGAAACCCAGGTGCCCGCTGGTTTCCCACAATTGCGCTTTCCCGATGTGGGGTGTAAACACGAAGTCATAGTCATTGGCTTCATGCTCTTCGGTCCAGAACTGTTCCACCAGCTTCCGTATCTTGCCGCCTTTTGGATGCCAGAGGATCAATCCGGCTCCGACTTCGTCCACCACGCTGAACAGATCCAGGTCGTGGCCGATCTTCCGGTGGTCGCGTTTCTTGGCTTCTTCCAATCGCCAGAGGTAATCTTTCAATTCGTTTGGATTATTCCAGGCGGTACCGTAGATACGCTGCAACATGGGGCGTTTTTCATCTCCCCGCCAGTACGCGCCGGCGACAGACATCAATTTGATAGCCTGGGAATTGATCTCACCAGAGTTTTCTACATGCGGGCCGCGGCACAGATCAGAGAATGAGCTATGGGTGTAGATAGAAATCTCGGGCTTCCCGTCAATGGGATTACCATCTTCGTCTTCCTTGCCTTCTTCCAAACCCGCGATCAATTCCAGCTTGAATGGCTGATCACTAAAAATCTTCTTTGCTTCATCTGCGCTGACAACTTTACGTTCAAAAGGAACTTTTGATTGGATGATCCCGCGCATGCGCTTCTCAATGCTTTCAAGATCTTCCGGGGTTAGTGCCCGCGGCAAGTCAAAGTCATAATAAAAGCCGTCATCAATGGCCGGTCCAATGGCTACTTTACCTTCCGGGAACATTTCAATTACAGCCTGTGCCATTATGTGCGCGGTAGAGTGGCGAATTTGGTATAGTTTTGATGCCGCATATTCCTCTTTTTTATCAATCATTTTTCCTCCAGTATTTAAACAAACACTCTCGTCCCAACTGGGGCGAGAGAAATATTTCACGCGGTTCCACCCAGATTGACCCATAACAGGCCATCTTGTGTGACTGATAACGTAGTCATCCGTTTGCCTTACTCGGGACTAAATCCCTTTCCGGTTCAAGCTCGCGGGTGGTTTTTCTCCGGGATATCCTGAGAGCTTCTCAGCTTGTGCTCTCTCTCTGTGAGGATCATCGCCGGGTATTATCCCGGTCATTGCTTTTTTCTATATGGCAATTATACGTCATTATGCCTGTATTTTTAGTAATGAATTTCATAAAGATTATGCAAATTACGAATTATGCCGCGGTCATTCCACCGTACAAACCTGATACAAAACAATCATCGTGATATATCTTTGAATACCGCCTATTGCTATAATAATTGTAAGATTAATTTGTTCGCAGTCACTTGATGGATGGAGGATTGCCAGCGTGGAAAAGAAAGATTACCTTGAACTCTATAAACAGATGGTTGTTATCCGCCGTTTGGAAGAACGTTCAGCCGAACTATACCAGCAAGGAAAAATTGGCGGTTTTTTACATCTATACATCGGGCAGGAAGCAGTAAGCACCGGTCTGATATCCGCCCGAAAGCCGGAAGACCGCGTGATCACGGCTTATCGCGACCACGGGGTGGCGATCAATTGTGGAATTCCAGCCCGGGAGGTTATGGCTGAACTTTTGGGGAAAGAGACCGGTGTATCCAAAGGACGGGGCGGATCAATGCACCTGGCTGATGTAACAAAAAACTTCTGGGGAGGGCACGCGATTGTAGGCGCGCATTTACCCATTGCCGCAGGTCTAGCCATTGGCGATCAATACCAGGAAACCGGCGGCACGACCATCTGCATGTTCGGGGATGGCGCCACAAACATCGGTTATTTTCATGAAGCCTTGAACCTTTCCAAAGTTTGGAATTTGCCGGTTTTGTGGGTTTGCGAGAATAACCAGTACGGAATGGGTACAACCATTGATAGAGCATCAGCTGTTTCTACCATGCAACAAAAAGCGGCCGGTTATGGAATGGACAGCGCGTCTGTTGATGGAATGGATTTGATGAAAGTCAGGGAAGCCTCACTGGAAGCCCTGGAGCATATCCGTTCTGGTAAGGGGCCATATTTTCTTGAGATCAACACCTACCGGTTCCGCGGACATTCCATGGGGGACCCGGAACGCTATCGCAAGCAGGATGAAGTTCACAAGTGGCAGGAAAATGATCCCATAGCTGTGTATGGCAAATACCTGATCAGCAAGAAGCTCGCTACGAAGAAAGACCTGGTGGAGCAGGAAGGGCAGGCCGAAAAAGAAGTAGCCGAAGCGGTTGAATTTGCTGAAACAAGTCCCGAACCGGCAGCCGAGACATTGTTCGATCACATCTATGCAGAATAAGGGACGTGGGAGATTATCATGGCAAAAATAACAGTTCGTGAAGCGATTTCACAGGCTCTCTGGGAGGAAATGGAAGCTGACCCGAAAGTCTTTATCATGGGTGAGGAAGTCGGCGTGTGGGGTGGCACCTACGCCGTTACCAAAGGTTTTTATGATCATTTTGGTCCAAAACGCGTGAAAGACACACCCATTGCAGAAGCGGCCATCATTGGTGGCGCGATTGGGGCGGCGTTGACAGGTCTTCGTCCGGTAGCCGAACTGATGACCATCAACTTCGCATTTTCTGCCATGGATCACATTGTCAATGAAGCGGCAAAATTCCATTACATGTTTGGCGGTCAGTTCGTTCTTCCAATGGTTATCCGCACGGTAGGAGGTGGTGGGAGACAACTGGGTGCGACACACTCGCAAACTCCAGATGCGGTTTTTTCCCATTTCCCCGGCCTAAAAGTCGTCGCCCCGGGAACCGCGGCTGATGCGAAGGGTTTATTGAAAGCCTCCATTCGAAGCAACGATCCAGTGCTTTTCATAGAACATGCCACCCTGTATCAACAGCGCGGTGAAGTCCCTGATGGTGATTACGTTGTTCCCATCGGGAAATCGATCATTCAAAGACCAGGCAAGGATGTCACGATTGTTACATACAGCAAAATGCTTGAGATAAGCCTCAAAGCAGCTGATCAGCTGGCTGCTGAAGGTATTGAAGTAGAGATTGTTGATCTCAGGACATTGCGTCCGTTAGACATGGAACCTGTGATCGAATCTGTAAAAAAGACCAATCGGGCTGTTGTGGTGGAAGAAGGCTGGAAATCCTTTGGTGTTGGATCAGAGGTGGCATCACGGATTTATGAGGAAGCGTTTGACCATCTGGACGCCCCGGTCAAGCGGGTGGCGCAATTGGAAGTCCCGCTGCCGTATAACCGAAACCTGGAGCAACTGGCATTGCCCAAACCGGAATGGGTGATTGAAGCGGTCAAGGAGGTGCTCTAATGGCTGAAACTGTAACCATGCCCAAACTGGGTTTTGATATGGCTGAAGGAACGTTGATCCGCTGGGTGAAAACCGAGGGTGAAAGCGTAAACAAAGGTGATATTCTGGCAGAAATTGAAACTGATAAAGCCACTGTGGAAGTGGAGAGCTCCTTTGGAGGCGTTATGTATCGCCGCCTGGTTGAGCAAGGCGCCATTGTTCCGGTTGGAACTCCAATCGCGATCATTGCTGCTCCCGGAGAGCGGGTTGCTGATGAAGCGGGTGAATCACAAAAGATTGAACATAAAACAGCTTCCGCGAACCCTGAACCAGACGATAATAAGATATCACCGGTGGTAAAGGAATCTGCAACAAACCAGAGCGAGTCAGACGAAAGGATAAAAGCCTCTCCACTGGCAAAACGCATCGCAGGTGAATTTGGCGTATCTCTGGCAGGGATTACGGGAAGCGGACCTGGTGGAAGGATCGTAAAGAAGGATATAGAAAAGGCTGTCTCTGAAATTGGACAGGCGAGGGAGACATTGACGAAAGCGGCTTCCGAGGTCAAAGGCGAAATCAATCCGCTGCCAATCAGTGAGAGTTGGACCGGGACAATTCCGGCTCGTCCAGATGAGCGAGCCCCTTTGACCAAATTGCGTGCAGCAATTGCCCGGCGAATGGTGGATTCGAAGGATGCGCCGCATTTTTATATAACCCATGAATATGACATGGCGCCTCTGATGAAACTTCGAAAAGAAATGAACGAATTCCTGCCGGATGGTGAGCGTTTCTCAGTCAATGACTTTATCGTTAAGGCGGTTGCGTTAACATTGAGGCAATTCCCCAATGTCAATGCTTCATTCTCGGGAGATGCGATCATAAGGCATGGTGCTGTCAATATCGGTGTTGCCGTGGCGCTAGACAGCGGTTTGATGACCGTGGTCAGTCGTG
>JAAYYW010000428.1 GCA_012515195.1 Leptolinea sp. | reverse complement strand
TATATAGGGATTCAAAACATTATATGCCTCAACCGTATCCTGACCACACTGCACAAAATTTGCAAAGTCAAAAATCCCCTTGAAATGTTCTCCATAAAGTGCTTCAAACAGTTCTAAGCAGGTTGCCGCGTCCTCGCCATAAATGCCCTTCTCATTTTCATGCGCAAGGATGATCCCGGCTCCCCTGGCTTCGCCCGTGAAGGCATTCCAGCGTTCAAGCACTTCATCACGGTAATCCGCCGGATCCCCCCCCTCCGGGATGTAAAAGCTGAACATCCGGATGTACCGGGTTTCAAGCAGTCTGGCCAATTCCAGGGTATGCTTGAAGAGATCCAGATGGGGTCCGAACGGATCGGCAATCCCGATTTTCCCCAGGGGCGAGCCTATTGCAGAGACTGAAACCCCTGCAGCATCCAGCTGCTTCTTCATCTCTTTCATTTCGGCGAGGGAATAGTCCACTGAGTTTTTGCCGTAGACAAACCGCATCTCCATACGGCTGATGCCCAATCTTTTCAGTTCTTTGACTTGAACCTGAAGGTCACGATCCATCTCATCTGAAAAACCGCTTAAAACAAACTTTGCCATAAAATCTTTATCTTCACCTCGATTTTCGGTCATTTTGCTTTACCTGACTTGATCATTATTGTAGAATAAAATATAGCCATATAAATTGCATTCATTCCTTAAAATGTTGCAATTTTGATTATACCCGTTTGGAGGGCTTCATGTTGTTAGAGATTTGGAGGAAAGATTTTACCATTTACAGAAATGCCACCGTACGGCCCATGGATTCGGTGAAAATGGACTTTCATCTTCATGATGAATATGAAATCTTTATCTTCCTGTCCGGAGGAGTGCGCTACTTTATAGAAAAGAATTCCTATGATCTGGTTCCGGGAGACATATTGCTGATGCGCCCCGGTGAAATTCACAAGGCAACCTTTACATCCAACGAAACCTACGAGCGGATTGTATGCAATTTCTCCGTAGATCTTCTCGAACAGTTTGCGGATATTGGGAGTTCTTTGGCCCATTGTTATCAAAACCGCCCTCATGGCGAAAAAAACCGCCTGAACAGCACCGAGGACGAAAAATCGGAATTGATTGCATCGTTCGAGAAAATGGTTATTCTAAACACCTATCCGCAGCCCTGGAACGTTCAGCTGATGATTGCAATGTTTCTGGAGGCCATGGTGAAAATTAACCGCATTTTTGCCGATGAGACCCGGCACAGTGTGAATCACTTGCAACACCGCAAGCTAAAGCCCATTCTGGAATACATAGACGCGAACCTGGACGGCAATCTGTCGCTTGATGCGCTGGAAAAGAAATTTTATATTACCGGCTCCTATCTGTGCCAGATTTTCAAGCAGACCACAGGCTCGACGCTGCATGAGTACATCATCTATAAAAGGATCTCCCGGGCCAAGCAGCTTTTATTGAAAGGGGACAGCGCGGCAAACGCCTCTTTCAAATGCGGATTTTCCGACTATTCAAACTTTGTCCGGGCATTTAGGAAGGTTACCGGATATTCTCCCCGGGAATACGTCAAGCAAGCCTTGGCGTAGATGCAAGCCGTGGGTTTCTGTTCATGGCCTCATAAGAGTTAGCGGGTGATTTGGGTGATTTTGGCGACGAAAGACAACACTCTTCGTAGCCCTGCTACCTACGAAAAGCTAAAAGCGTGCGGTTGAGCGACCCGGGATATGGAGACCACTACTGATAAACTCTTACAGTTCTAAGAGCGGGTAAGAAGGTAAGTGCTTTGTTGTCAGAGGAAACAAAACACCCAAAGCAGGCCCCGCGGATGATTACTTGGTGCTTCCAAACAGTATCAACTTCGGCTGTCGAATGAATGCGAATGAAAGGTTTTGCTTGCCAATGAGGCATTTTCTGCTATACTTAAGATGTAAATGCTGTCAGCAGATTCTGGAAACCATTTTTCCCGCATGGTTTTGTTCATGCAGCTTTATCCGTACATAAGGCACATCCGAATCGATATGCAGCATTTCCATTTCTCGATCTGAAAAAGGAGTGTTCAGCAATGTCTGGTGCAAAACAAAAGATAAGTATGATGATTGTCCTCATGCTGCTCTTTTTCTTCCCGGGCACGGAAGCCTTTGGCGAAGAATTGATATTATCGGAGCCTTCAGCGATTTTGGTAGAAATGAAAAGCGGGCAGGTATTATATGAAAAAGCCGCCGACTTGAAGTGGTCACCTGCCAGCACGACAAAAATCATGACCGCCCTCGTTGCCATGGAAAATTCCGCCCTCGATGCAAAAATGAAGGCGTCTCTTCATGCGATCCGCTCCATTCCAGCTGATTTCGGCCTTGCTGGAATCCAACCTGACGAGGTCATGACCCTGAACGATCTTTTGCATTTCTGCCTGATCATTTCAGCCAATGAATCGGCAAATGTCATTGCGGAAAACGTCTCCCCCACAAAAGATATTGACGGCTT
>JAAYYW010000427.1 GCA_012515195.1 Leptolinea sp. | reverse complement strand
TATGAGACTTGTGGACCGTTTTTATTTAATCCCGTTTTTTATCGGGTGTATGTGCCAGATAACAAGTTATAAATCAACCACATACATTGAAACATTGAATTGGTACTGGGTCAGTGAAATGGTACTTGTTGTTCTCACGGGTGGTGTGGTGCTGGATAGCGTCATTGAGTGGATGCGATCGAAACTGGATAACATCAGACTATTTCAAGCCGGGGGAGTGTTAATCGGCCTTCTCATAATTCTGCCGTATATCTCATATATCTGTAATTTGGCTCCATATCAGGTTGACCCGGAATTCGCAGAGGCTTACCTTGGAGGGGCCCATGCGCTCGAAACTTATACTGAACCCGGCTCAACCATAGGAACAACCGGAGGGGGAATAGTCGCGTATTTCATCAAAGACAGGACGATCATCAATCTGGATGGTTTGATCAACAGTCCAGAGTATTTCCAACGGATGCGACGTGGTAAGACCACAGAATACTTTGACCAGATTGGTTTGGATTATGTCTATGGAAACATTTACATGGTTACCGAAAGCGACCCATACCGGCGTATGTTCTCAGATCGAGTCGAATTGATTGGAACTGTGGAAGGGGCAAGCCTTTTCCGGTATTTACCAACCAAGTAATAAATTGCGTGTTTCAGGAAAAGACCGCGGATTGTAACAATCCGCGGTCTTTTCCTAAAGATTTACCGAAGGATATTTCTTTAGAGAAGTTGCCCCGGGACGCATTGTCGGCCATTCGGTCTGCGGATTTGGAAGTTTTCTTCCGGCAACGAGGGCGTAATAAAGCATACTGTATGCTTCAATAGTGTTCTCAAGAGTGTGTGATTGAGCCAGATGAAGACTCTTGCTGCCCATGGTTTGCCAGTTGGCAGATTGTTGGATCAGTAAATCAATTTTTGCTGCTGCATCAGAAGCGGACCCGGCTTTGAAGAGATATCCATTTTCCCCATCGTGCACCAATTCAGGCAATGCGCGCGCCTTTGCCAGTAAAAGTGGTTTGGCACATGCCATGGCCTCCAATGAAGCTATGGATAACAATTCGGCTTCGCTCGGCATCGTGAAGATGTCTATCGCATTAATTAATGATGGTAGATCTTCATTCGGTACATATCCCAGGAAGCGTACCTGTTTTTCGAGATCAAGAGTTTTAACAAGGTGTTCCAGGTGGTTTTTGTTGGAACCACCACCGGCAATTGCCAACTGCATATCGTCTTTATTTCTAATCTTAAGGGCGCGAATCAGAACATCAATTTTCTTTTCAAAGTCAACACGGCCTACAAAAAGAAAAATAGGTTTGGAGGGGTCAAGATTATATTTTTTGCGCCAAAAAGCCTTATCAATATCAGATTTGGGTTTAAACCGTTTCGTATCAACGCCGCAGGATATTGGGTAAACTGGCAGTTTGATCTTCTGTTCGCGCAAGATTTCAGCCGCAGTCCGCGATGGAGCTGTGGCAAAATCCATTTGATTGAATGTGAACAGCATCCATTTCCACATGATCTTGCTCAACAAACTTATAAAGTGAGTGGAACCTGGGACGTAAGGCGCGAGATTGTCAGGAACAAAGTGATTTGTTCCAACAATCCGAATGTCACGTTTCTTCGCTTCCTGAACAAATGTGTTACTGATCGGGTAGTGGTCGTGGATGTGAATAATATCCGGATGGAATTCATCTAAAATGTCTCTTACCTGAGGACCAGGGAAGAATGACATTGTCGTTTCTGGATGAATCCAACTTAGATCCATCGAGCGGATTTTTTGGACCAAAACACCATTACGCTCGAAAAATGTTTCCTTACCATCCAGCGATGGTATTACCGCCAGCACGTGGTTCCCCTGTGCTGCAAGCCCTTCAGCTAGATTGATTGTAAAAATTGACTGACCATTTCTTGATGGATAATATGTGCAGCCTGTGATCAGGATCCGCATAGAGCCGTCCTAGGATGATGATTTGCGGTGAAGCTATTCTTCTACACCTTCGTCAAATTCTGCACAGTTTCGCAGTGTCCGACGGATGAAATATACCATGACAAATAAAAAGACCAGTGTGGATCCCAGGAGAATGTACTCAATTCCTTTTGAGATGGTTGAAAGCATCATGGTGGCATGATATCCGATAACAACCAACGCACCAGTCCAGATCATTTCTCCGGTGAAGAGGATGGGAAACCACTTTTTCATGGGTACTTTAGCAATACCGGCTGCCAACAATGAGGGAATCATCAATCCTGATGACAATTTTGCAAAGAATAGAATTTTTGAAGCATGTTGATGCATTCCCTCGATAAGTTTTGACATTTGACAAGGTTTTACACCCAACCAACGCTGATATGGTTGAAGCCATTCGAGTTTTCCGGCATAGCCCAATCTATACCAGACAATATCGGCTGTTAAATTTCCACCTGCTGCAGCAGCAAGAACGAGTCCGGTTTTCAAATACCCCGAAGCTGAGGCAGCAGCACCTAATAAAGTAACAATAGGTCCTTCTACAGCTACAAGCAACGCAATGATCAGGTAACTCCAAGTTCCAACCTGGTCAGTTACCACACCAAATTGTAGGTTTTGCCAAAATGTCTTTACTATATCAAGCATTACATTCATAGTCTCGCTACCGTCCTCTATTGACTTCATTGCTATCTGATGGATTTGCGGTGCAAGTCATTACTTTTACACACCCAAAAATACCCGCGACGCGAGTTTTGTGTGTCTTACAGCAATCATAAACCGAAATCCCGCTAATTACAAGATTGATGCAAGAACCATACTGATTAGAGAATTCTAATAACCGCGCAGGAATTGAAGACTGGATAACACGAAGAAAAGGAATATTGAATTTTAGAGGTAAGAATTGTATTCTTATAACCATCCCCTGAGATAATAAACGACATAACCTATGTATTCTTTTAACACACTGGTGGTTAGGCCAAGTGAGCTTGAATTAGGTAAAAGGTTGGTTAAAAAAGTTTCCAAATTGGGAGAAAACACCCGAGTCCATCCATCTTCCGTAATTGTGTAATCAGTTGGGGCTGGAATTACTTCCAATCCTTGTTTTTTGAAAAGAGCCACCGACCGCGGCATATGCATGGCAGAGGTAACCAGAATAATTCGTTTAGCCCCTTTTCCTTTGAGTATTTCAGCGGAAAAAACGGCATCTTCATATGTGTTTCGGGATTTGGGTTGAAGAATTAGCGCCTGATCGGGAATTCCAAGTTTTTGGATAATGTCTTTCATATCAGAAGCCGGGGAATCTTCAATTGATTCCATCCATTCAATTTTCCCACCGCTTAATAGCAGAACAGGAGCAGCACCTGATTTATAAATCTCTGCCGCGTGGATCAACCGGTCACCGGCACTATTGAGCTCGACACTTGAACGAGGCGGAAGAGCAGATTCTGTGCCTCCCCCAAGAACGACGATTGCGTCTGCTGAATGGGTTGCTGTTGAATCTGGCAGGTATTGCCATTCAAGTGACCGGGCTAATATGTATGAAATCCACCTATTGCCGCAAATAACCAAAACCAGAAAAGCAAGAAAGAAAGCTAATCTTGAAACATTCTGTTTTCGGAAGAATAGCAGACCGAGAAGAATTAGTAAGGTCGAAAGACCAACCGGATAAATAAATAGGGGTAAGAATTTTGATAGGAATATGAACATAAGCGTGATTGTAATCGATGATTTTTCCCGCGTGTTATAATCCTAAAATTATCGTTTGCGGTTAAGCTCATTACTTATGACGAACGTCGATTACTCAAAAAAGTGGGCGGTTATGATATCGGTAGCGTTTGGTGTTTTCCTCGCTACTATTGATAGCAGCATAGTCAATATATCATTACCAACATTTGTAAAAGAACTTCATACCAGTTTTGCGGCCGTTCAGTGGGTTGTTTTGTCCTATCTATTAACGATTACTGTGCTTCTTCTTGGTATTGGCCGGTTGTCAGACATAGTCGGTAAGAAAAAACTATATATCAGTGGATTTCTTGTTTTTATAATTGGTTCATTCCTTTGCGGAATCTCCGCCCGTGTAGAATTTCTGATCGCTTTTCGGGTTGTTCAGGCCATTGGAGGAGCTTTCCTGATGGCTCTGGGGCCGGCGTTGTTGGCTGAAGGCTTTCCACCAGAACAGCGTGGTCAGGCATTGGGGATCAATGGATTGGCGGTGTCTCTGGGGATTATAATGGGCCCCACTCTGGGGGGCATTATTCTTTCACGTTTTGGCTGGCATTGGATCTTTTTTGTCAATATTCCGATCGGGATAATCGCCATCGCAATTGCATTCCGAGCATTACCAGCGGATATTCACAGACATGGTGAAAAATTTGATTTCGCTGGAGCAATTTTTCTCTTTCTAACTCTTCTATCACTATTATTTGGATTGACAATGTCACAGGATACAGGAGCATTATCAATTTGGACAATGGTTTTCCTGACTTCTTTTATTGTTTTTTTAATTTTATTCATCCGAATCGAGAACAAGACAGTCCAGCCTGTTATTGACTTAACTCTTTTTCAGAACAAAATATTCCGTGTCAACCTGATTACTGGTTTCCTAACATTTATCGCCAGTGCTGGTACTATTTTTTTAATGCCATTTTATTTACAGAACGTGCTCGATTATGATCCTGAATTTGCCGGTCTTCTTATGGCCGTCTTCCCAATAGCCCTGGGTATCTGTGGCCCGCTGGCAGGGTGGCTATCAGATAAATATGGATTCAGATTGCTGACAATTATCGGATTAGCTGTTCTAGCTCTTAGTTATATGAATTTAACGCGATTATCCACTCAGACTACCTGGCAAGAATTTGTGTTGTTCTATTTGCCATTAGGGATAGGAATGGGATTATTCCAAAGCCCTAATAATTCGGCGATTCTTAATAACGCAGC